>NZ_JBEXGX010000005.1:0-362126 GCF_040607495.1 Streptomyces sp. NPDC005281
CGGGCAGAAGCCGTCCGTGACGGCATCCTGCCCGCTACACTCCCACCGCTCGACGTTTCCCCAGGTCAAGCCACGAAGTACTGCTGGAGTACTAGTGTCCTGCGCCAGAGATCCGTCGTTAATTCGTTTATGAGTGCTTCTGCGGATGTTCCGGTGCCACGTCGCGGTCCGAAGTTGGAATCGTTGCTGTTGTCGCCTGATGAGCGTGTGGTGTTGGAGCGTTGGGCCCGTAGGGCGTCATCTGCGCAGGCAGTGGCCTTGCGGGCTCGCATCGTGTTGGCATGTGATGGTGTTGATGTGCCGCCGATTGTCGTGGTGGCGCGCGAGTTACACATCGCGGCGGACACAGTCCGCAAGTGGCGTCGCCGGTTTTTGGCCGCACGGTTGGACGGGCTGGTGGACGAGCCGCGGCCGGGCCGGCCGCCCACCATCAGCGTGGACCAGGTGGAGGCCGTCGTGGTCAGCACGCTGGAGGAGATCCCGAAGAACGCGACGCACTGGTCGCGTTCATCGATGGCGGACCGCAGTGGGTTGTCGAAGTCGACGGTGGGCCGGATCTGGCGCAGGTTCCAGCTCAAGCCCCATCTGAGTGACACGTTCAAGCTGTCGACAGATCCATTGTTTGTGGAGAAGGTCTACGACGTGGTGGGCCTGTATTTCAATCCGCCGGAGGGTGCGGTGGTCCTGTCCGTGGACGAGAAGTCCCAGATCCAGGCCCTGGACCGCTCGCAGCCTGTCCTGCCGATGATGCCTGGCATGCCCGAACGTCGCACTCATGACTATGTCCGTAACGGCTTGACCACCTTGTTCGCGGCCTTCGATGTCGCGACCGGCGAAGTCATCACCTCCCTGCACCGCAGGCATCGGGCCGCGGAGTTCAAGAAGTTCCTCATCAAAATCGACAACGAAGTCCCTGAGCACCTGCAAGTGCATCTGATCTGCGACAACTACGGCACTCACAAGACCCCGGCCATCAAGACGTGGCTGGCCAAACACCCGCGGTTTCACCTGCACTTCACGCCCACAGGCTCCTCCTGGATCAACCAGGTCGAGCGATGGTTCGGCTTCCTCGCAGACCAGAAGATCCGGCGCGGCGCACACAAGAGCGTGCGCTCCCTCGAAGCCGACATCCGAGCCTGGGTCAAACAGTGGAACGAGAACCCGACCCCGTTCACCTGGACCAAAACAGCCGAAGAGATCCTCGACTCCCTCGCCCGCTTCTGCCAGCGGATCTCTGGCGCAGGACACTAGGAGACCTGACCTGAATCGTCGGCCAGGGCAGCCGCGGTCAGGGTGAGGTGCTGGACCAGGACCGCTGCTGCGGTGTCGGCGTCGCGGGCCAACACCGCCTCCTCCAGCATGCGGTGTTCCTTGGTGCCGTCCCGGTCAGGGTTGCGGTGCGCCGACCAGCGGCGGGCCAGCTCGCTCGCGGTCCACAACCGGTCGAAGGTCTCCAGCAGTGCGCGGTTGCCGCACCCCTCCAGCAACGTGCGGTGGAAGACCCTGTGAGCCTCGGCCCAAGTGCCGGTGTAGTACTCGCCTTCCTCCGGCACATACGCCGGAGTGCGCACCAGGCGGTGGTGGGCAGCCCGTACGCGGGCCTCCCAGTCGACGTCGCCGCGCTCGACGGACATGCGCAGCATGACCGGTTCGATGGTCCGGCGAGCTTCCGCGATCTCCTGCCAGCGGTGGTCGGAGAAGGACGGGACTGCGAACCCGCGGTTGGGCAGCCGGTCGGCGAGCCCCTCACCGACCAGCCGCACGAGCGCCTCACGCGTGACGGCCAGGCTCACGCCCTGTTCCCTGGCGAGATCCTGCGGTTTGAGGGCGTCGCCAGGGGCGTGGTCCCCGCGCATGATCGCGCCCCGCAGGCGTGTGTGGACCTGCTCGGAAAGCATCTGCTTCCCGGAGGAAGCGAGGTTGTCAGGCGTGCCAGTCATGACGTCAGCATAGACGATCCCTTGGATAATCGATTATTAGTGTTACTGTCGATTCATTGGAGGCGTGCCATCGACGACAGTGCCGTTCCGTCGCCCCTGCCGCCCCGACCGGCCGCGCCACCGCCCCGCCGGACAGCCCCGATGAGGAGCATCACCGTGAACGTCAACGACCCCTTCGCCCGCCTCCCCGAGGCGGTGCCCTTCACCCTCACCAGCACCACCGTCACCGACGGCGCCGCTTGGCCGCCCGGGCAGCACGCCTCCGGCCTGCCCGGCGGGAAGGACATGTCCCCGCAGTTGTCCTGGAGCGGCGCCCCGGACGGCACCAAGAGCTATGCCGTCACCGTCTACGACCCCGACGCCCCCACCGGGTCCGGGTTCTGGCACTGGGCGGTCGCCGACATCCCCGTCACCTGCACCGAACTGCCCGAGGGTGCCGGCGACGACACCGGCTCACATCTGCCCGAAGGTGCCTACCAGTTGCCCAACGACGCCCGCGCAGCGCGCTACATCGGCGCCGCCCCTCCGGCCGGACACGGTCCGCACCGCTACTTCGTCGTGGTGCACGCCCTCGACGTCACCTCCACCGGCGTACCGGCCGATGCCACCCCGGCCGTCCTCGGCTTCACGATGGCCCAACACACGCTCGGGCGCGCCGTGTTGATCGCCACCGCCGAAACGTCCGCCTGACGGCACCGCCCGACTTTCCGGAGAGACAACCGTGACGCACCTCTACGACCTTCGCGGCTCCGCCCGCCCCGGCGACGGGCCGATGGACCTGAACGCCGTCCGCGACGTCAGCTGCGCCGTCAGCGCCGCCCACCTGTTCGTCTATCTCGCCCCCGAGAGCGCCCTGAACGCGGCCGAGCTCGGCGTGAGTGACCGCGGACGGGCGTATCTGGCCTTCCGGTCGGCCGCGATGGGCGCGGTCCCGTGGCAAGTCACCCTCGCGGCCTTCTACAACTTCAGCCCGCGGGCAGTGCGGGCCATGGCGGGCGTGTGGGACGCCGCGCCGCCCGAGCGGTGGCAGGCCGCCCGCTTCTCGGCCGCCGGACGGGCGATGCGGCGCGTCGACGTGCGCCTCACGGGCGACCACCTCGCCGAGGCGCGCTCGTTGATCGACCCGGTCGTCGCCGGCGCCGACTACGCCGGCAAGGTGCTGGCCGCCGCGAACGCCTCGGTCGAGCTTCCACCCGACCCTCTCGTCGCGCTGTGGCAGCAGATCACCGTGGTGCGCGAGTGGCGCGGGGACGCTCATCTCGTCGTGCTCGCCGACAACGGACTCGGGCCGTGCGACTGCCTCGTCCTGCACACCGCGACGGGCCGCCTCCCGACAGCTCTCGCGCGAGAGACCCGGCAATGGGACGACGAGGAGTGGAGCGCGGCGACGGCACGTCTCGCCGCGCGAGGCTGGCTCGACTCCAACGCCACGATCACCCGAGCAGGCAGCGCGGAGCGGGAGCGGATCGAGGTGGAAACGGACGAGCACTGTGCCGCACTGTGGGCGCCGATCGGCAATGAGGGTGCCCGCCGCTTCGCCTCGCTCATCGCGCCGATCACCAGCGCGTTCACCGCGGCGGAGACGCCCCGGGCCGTGCGGGGACCGCGGGTCGCTCGCGATGGCGCGATCTGACCTACGAGGCCCCCGAGGTCTCACGCCCGGGACCGGGTGTGAGGCCAAGGCCCCCTCCTGGCATGTCAGTTGTCGAGTTCCCCGGAGTCGATCAGCCGGGCGGCGCAGCGTGTGAGCGGGCGAAGCCCGCGGAAACACCCGGCAGCCGGTGCGCCGTCCGGCCGAGACCCCGCCTCACGCCTGGCTTCCGCGCGTACGGCGTCCGCACGCGTGCCGCGCGATGCCCGTACGGGCGTTCGCACGCGGGCCATGCGATGCCCATACAGCGCCCGCGTAAATCCCTGCACAGACCTTTCCCGGTCAATTCAAGATCGGCACATGGAATTTTCCTGTGCCCGCCGCCCGAAGGGAAAGTGCGCCCCGATTCGGACATGCCGCACCAGAGAAAGTTCCTCATTCACCTATCGGCGTTTCGATGATGTGTGAAGGGAGTGAACGAGACGCCACCATCGCGGAATTGCTCCGAATCCCGGCACCTTCTCCGGCATCCACGATTGACCGAATCAATACCCCCGCACACCGCCCCACTGGTTCAACATTGACCAGCCAGTAACAACAGGGCTACCTTTCAACGCGTTTCGAGCAGGCTATATAGAACGGTCTTCCCCGGGTTGTCGCAGGTCCCGCTGGAATCCGACGCGCCGCCATCGTTGTCGTACCGCATCCCCCACCATGCAGTCTCAGCTTGATTCGGAGAATCATGACGTCTGCTGTGCGTTCCGAGGACATGATCATCGGCATCACCCCGTTCGGCGAACCCGACGCCCGGCTCGCCGCGGCCGTGTGCCGGGCCGGCGGGCTCGGCGTCCTCGACCTGGGCAACGGGGACCGAAGATCCCGTGACGCGCTGGAACGCCTGCGCCGCCTGGCACCGGGACCGTTCGGAGTTCGGATCGGCGCCCGCTGCCGGCTGGACCCCGCCGACCTCGCGCCGGGGACCGGTGACGCCGGTCGGCCGGACACCGTGGTCCTCGCGGTCGACGCGCCGTGGCAGGCCGGCGGCCTGACCGCCGACCACCGTGTGCTGGTGGAGGTCACGGACCTCGACGAGGCGCGGGCCGCGATGCTCGCCGGGGCGTACGGGCTGATCGCCCGGGGCAGCGAATGCGGCGGCCGGGTCGGGGAGTTGAGTACCTTCGTCCTGCTCCAGCGGCTGCTCGCCGCGCCCGACCTGCCGCTCCCCGTCTGGGCCTGTGGTGGCATCGGCCCCCGGACGGCGGCCGCCGCCATGGCCGGCGGAGCGGCCGGGGTGGTGCTGGACAGCCAGCTCGCGCTGCTGGCCGAGTCCTCCCTGCCAGAGGCGGCCGCCGCGCAACTGCGGCCCCTGGACGGTTCGGAGACGACGGTGCTGGCCGGTCACCGGGTGCTGCTGCGGCGGGGACCGGACGCGCCGCGCATCACCGGGACCGACCCGGAGACGGTGGCGGCGGCACTGGGCGCACAGGATCCGCGTACCCAGTTGCTGCCGGTGGGTCAGGACGGCTTCCTCGCGGCCCGGTTCGCGCGGCGCTGGGGGGACGCGCGCCGGACGGTACGCGCTCTGACGGACGCGGTGCGCGCAGTCGTACGCGACGACACGGCCGCCGGAGCACTGGGCACAGGCTCCGCGATGAGCCGGGCGCTCGGCACCCGGCTGCCCGTCGCGCAGGGACCCATGACCCGGGTCAGTGACCGCGCCGAGTTCGCGGCGGCGGTCGCCGAGGCCGGCGCGCTGCCGTTTCTCGCGCTGGCGCTGGCGGACGGCGCGCGCACCCGGGCGATGCTGACCGAGACCCGGGCCGCCATGGCCGGGCGGCCCTGGGGCGTCGGCGTGCTCGGCTTCGCGCCGGAGGAGGTGCGTGCCGCCCAATTGGAGGCTGTACGGGAGCTGCGGCCGACGCACGCCGTCATCGCGGGCGGACGGCCTTCCCAGGCGCGGGCGCTGGAGCGGGACGGAATCCGTACGTTCTTGCACGTGCCCTCGCCGGGGCTGCTGCGGCAGTTCCTGGAGGCCGGGGCCCGCCGGTTCGTGTTCGAGGGTTCCGAGTGCGGCGGGCACGTCGGTCCGCGCGGCAGTTTCCCGCTCTGGGAGGCCCAACTCGCGGTCCTGGAGGACTTCCTGGAGGACACGGCCGGCAAGAGCAGCGGGTACGACAGGGGCGGCAAGGGCGGCAGCGAGGATGCGGGCGACGGGAACGGCGGGGACACGGCGGAGGCGCTGGAGGTGTTCTTCGCGGGCGGTGTCCACGACGAGCGCTCGGCGGCGATGGTCGCCGCGCTCGCGGCCCCGCTGACCTCGCGCGGGGCCGCCGTCGGGGTCCTCATGGGCACCGCGTACCTGTTCACCGAGGAGGTGGTCGCGCGCGGCGCGATCCAGCCGCTGTTCCAGCGCCAGGTGCGGGCCGCCGAGCGGACCACGCTCCTGGAGACCGCCCCCGGCCACGCCACCCGCTGCGTGCCGAGCTCGTTCACCGAGGGGTACCGCGAGCACGAGGGCCGGCTGCGGTCCGCGGGCGTGACCGACCGGCGGATCTGGGAGGAACTGGAGCAGCTCAACATCGGGCGGCTGCGCCTCGCGAGCAAGGGCGTGGAACGGGACGGCGGCGGGGCGCTGAGGTCGGTCGACGAGGCGCGCCAGCTCACCGACGGCATGTTCATGGCCGGGGAGGTGGCCGTGTTGCGCTCGGCCACCACTACCGTCGCGGCGCTGCACGAGTCGGTGACCTCCAGCGCCGCCGGCTTCCTCACGCGGCGGGCGGTGGGGCTGCGCGACCGGCTGGGCGAGCGGCCGGGCGGGTCCGGGAACCGGGAACCGGTGGTGCCCCCTCCGTTGGACATCGCGGTCGTCGGGATGGCCTGTATGTTCCCGCAGGCGCCCGACCTCCCCGCCTTCTGGGCGAATGTCGTCGGCGGCCGGGACGCTGTCGGTGAGGTACCGCCCGAGCGCTGGGACCCGGCCGTGCACTACGCGCAGGGCGACGACGGTGCCGCCCCCTCCAGCCGTGCCCTTCCCTCCAGCGGGGCCGCCCCTTCCAGCCGTGCCGTCCCCTCCAAATGGGGCGGCTTCCTGCCCCGTATTCCCTTCGACCCGCTGCGCTACGGCATCCCGCCCACGTCGCTCGGCAGCATCGAGCCGGTCCAGTTGCTGTCCCTCGAGGCAGCCCGGCGCGCCTTGGACGACGCCGGCTACGGCGACGGGGGAAGGGAGTTCGACCGTTCCCGCACCTCCGTGGTGTTCGGCGCGGAGGCCGGCAGCGACCTGTCCAACGCGGCCACGCTGCGCGCCGTGCTCCCGTCGTACCACGGGCGCGTCCCCGAGGGCCTCGACGGCCAGTTGCCCCGGCTGACCGAGGACTCCTTCCCGGGCATGCTCGCCAATGTGATCTCCGGCCGGATCGCCAACCGGCTGGACCTCGGTGGCGCCAACTTCACCGTCGACGCCGCCTGCGCCTCCTCGTTGGCCGCGGTGGACGTCGCGTGCAAGGAACTCGTCGGCGGCTCCAGCGATGTGGTGCTGTGCGGCGGCGCCGACCTGCACAACGGCATCAACGACTACGTCCTGTTCTCCTCGGTGCACGCGCTCTCCCCCACAGGGCGCTCCCGCTCCTTCGACGGCTCGGCGGACGGCATCGCGCTCGGCGAGGGCGTCGCCTGCGTCGTCCTGAAGCGGCTCGCGGACGCCGAGCGGGACGGAGACCGGATCTACGGGGTGATCAAGGGCCTCGGCAGTTCCAGCGACGGCCGCTCCCTGGGTCTGACCGCGCCCCGCCCCGAGGGGCAGCGCTCGGCGCTGGAGCGGGCCTACCGCAACGCGAGGGTGTCACCGGCCGACGTCGGGCTCGTCGAGGCGCACGGAACCGGGACCGTGGTCGGCGACCGCACCGAACTGACCGTCCTGGGCGAGGTGTTCGGCAAGGCCGGGGCTGAGCCGGGGAGTTGTGTGCTCGGGTCGGTCAAGTCGCAGATAGGACACACCAAGTGTGCTGCCGGGCTGGCCGGGTTGATCAAGGCGACCCTGGCGCTGTACACCGGTGTCCGGCCGCCCACCTTGCATCTGGAGCACCCCAACGCCGCCTGGGACGAGGGAAGCAGCCCGTTCGCCTTCCACACCCGGGCCCGGCCCTGGGCGGCTCCGGCCTCGCAACGGCTCGCCGGTGTCAGTGCGTTCGGCTTCGGCGGCACCAACTTCCATGTGGTGCTCGGCGCGTACGCGGACGGCGCGGCACCGGCGCAGACGCTGGACGAATGGCCCGCCGAACTGTTCGTGTTCCGGGGCCGGGACACGGCGGCGGCACACCGGGCCGTCGAGGAACTGCTCGGGGCCGCCGAGGCCGACGGCCGGCCGTGGCGGCTGCGCGACCTGGCGCTGAGCGCGGCCCGCCGGGCCGATGTCTGTCCGGATCCGGCACGGGTGGCGGTCGTGGCCGCGGACCTGGACGAGCTGACCGGGCGGCTGCGGCGGGCGCTGGCCGGGGAGCACGATCCCGCGCACGGCGTCCATCTGGTGCCGCGACGCGACGGGCGGACGTCACCTGCGGCGGCGCCTGCCCAGGACCCGGCCGAGGGCAAGGTCGCCTTCCTCTTTCCCGGTCAGGGCAGCCAGCGCCCCGGAATGCTCACCGACCTGTTCGTCGTCTTCCCCGAGCTGCGCCACTACCTCGAACTCGGCGCCGACCACGCCGGGCGGCTGTACCCGCCCGCCGCCTTCGACGACAGCGCACGCGACCGGCAGCGGGCGGCGCTCACCGACACCCGGGCCGCACAGCCCGCGCTCGGCATCGCCGGCCTCGCCGCCCACGCCCTGCTCACCACGGCCGGGGTGCGGCCCGACATGGCCGCGGGGCACAGCTACGGCGAACTGGTCGCCCTGAGCGCGGCGGGCGCCCTGAGCCCGGAGACGCTTCTCGCGCTCAGCTCCGAACGGGCGGCGGCCATCCTCGCGGCCGCCGGGGCGGACCGCGGAGCGGACCCGGGGACCATGGCCGCGGTCGCGGCCGGCGCCACGGAGGTCGTCGCGGCCCTTCGGGCTGTGGAGGCCCCGGCCGCCGTGGTCGTCGCCAACCGCAACGCGCCCCGTCAGACGGTGATATCCGGCCCGGCCGACGACGTCGCGGACGCCGTGCGTCTGCTGCGCGAGGCCGGGTACGACGCCCGGCGCATCCCCGTGGCCTGCGCCTTCCACAGCCCTGTGGTCGCCGGTGCGGGCGCCCGCTTCGCCGAGGCGCTCGCGGCCCGTCCGGTGCGCGCACCGGAGTTCCCGGTGTGGGCCAACCGCACCGCGACGCCGTACGCCGCCGACCCGGACGCGGTACGGGCCGAACTCGCCGCGCAGATCGGCGCCCCGGTCGGGTTCGTCGAGCAGATCGAGGCGATGTACGAGGCGGGCGCGCGGATCTTCGTCGAGGCCGGGCCCGGATCCGTGCTGACCGGGCTGGTCGGACAGATCCTCGGCGACCGGCCGCACCGAACGGTCGCCTGTGAGCCGCGCCCGGACAGCGGCCTGCGCGGCTGGCTGGACGCCCTGGCCCGACTGGCCGTCGCCGGGCTGCCGGTGCGCACCGGCTGGCTGCTACGGGGCCGCGACGCGGTCGACGCGGTGCGCACGCCGGTGCCGAAGCGGCCCGGCTGGACGGTCGACGGACAGTTGGTACGCACCGCCGCCGGAGACCTCCTTCCCGGTGCGCTCGCACCGGCCCGACGAGTCGTGGAGACGACGGTGCCGACGAACCCCCAGCACGCGGCCCCGTCCGACCGGGACGGCCGCCACGGCATGCACAGCAGCAACGGCAGCAACGGCAGCAACGGCGTGCACTACCAGGACCGCCAGGACGCCCAGGACGCGCTGATCTCCGAATTCCTGCGCACCAGCCGCGAGATGGTCGCAGCCCAGCGTGACGTGCTGATGACCTACCTCGGAGCGGTGTCCGGGGAACGGACGGCCGCGCCACCCGCGCCCGTCGCCCCGTCGGCACCGCGGGACACGACGGCCGCCGCGCCCCGGGTGGAGCCGCCGATGTCCCCACCGCCCCGGGCCGCAGGGCTGCCGGCCGACCAGGCACCCGCCACCGGGTCGGCGTCGGTTCAGGACGTCGACGTCCAGCAGGTGGTCCTGGAGATCATCAGCGAGCGAACCGGCTATCCCCTCGACATGATCGAGCCCGATCTCGACCTGGAGGCCGACCTCAGCATCGACTCCATCAAGCGGGCCGAGATAGCCGGCGAACTGGCCCGGCGCCTCGGCGCCGGGGACGGCGCGGACCTCACCGGTCTCGACGACGCCGAGTTGGAGGATCTGGCGAAGGCACGGACGGCCGCCGCGGTGACCGACTGGCTGACCGCGCGGCTCTCCCGCCCCGCGGAACCGACCACGCTTCCCGCCGAGGACGCCGAGACGATCCCGGCGGCCGACACTGCCGAGTCCTCTGCGGCCTCCGAGTCGGCTGAGGCGTTCGAGGCATCGGAGGCGTCCGGGACCGTCGAGGCCGTGCGAACGGTGAACGGCGACGCGGTGAACGGCGATGCAGTGAAAGGCGATGCGGTGAACGCCGCGACGGTGAGCGGCGAGGCGCCCAAGCGGTACCTGCTGCGGTCGGTGCCCCTCCAGCAGGAGGGTGACACCGCGGATCCGGCGGCCGTGCTCTCCGGGACGCGGTGGGCCGTCCTCGGCGACGCCCCCGAGATCGGCGCCCGGCTCGCCTCGTACGGCGCCGACGTCGTCGTACGCGACCGGGAGCATCTGCTCACCCAGGACGACGGGCGGTTGGACGGGGTCCTGTACCTCGTCACGGGTGGCGCGCCGGTGCTGCCGAACGCGTTCCCCGTCCTGAAGGCCGCCCTCGCCCTGGAACCGCGCCGGCTGCTGGCCATGCGGGCCGTCGGCAGGGACACGCCGAACACGGCGGCCGCCGGGCTGCGCGGCCTCTTCCGCACCGTGGCGCGGGAGTACCCGTCGACGGTCGCGCGGACGGTGGAGGTGGTGACCACGTCGGCCGTCGCGGACACGCTGACCGTCGCGGACGGGCTGCTGCTCGCGGACGCGCTGGTCGACGAGCTGTGCGCGTCCGGCCTCGCCCCGGTCGTCCTGCGCCGGCCGGAGGGCCGGTTCGGCCCGGAGCTCGTCGAGTCACCGCTGGGGATCCTCGGCGGCACCGGCGCGGGCCCGGCCGGTGCCGGTGCGGCCGAAGCCGCCGCGCTCGGCCTGGACCGGGACGCGGTGGTCCTGCTGGCCGGCGGGGCACGCGGCATCACCGCGCAGTGCGCAGCGGCCATCGCCGCCGCCGGCCGGTGCCGGCTCGAACTGCTCGGCAGGACGCCCGCGCCGGACGGCCCGGAGGACCCGGACACGGCCGCCGCCCGTACCCCGGCCGCACTGCGCGCGGCGCTCGCCGCCCGCGGCGGGATGAGACCGGCCGCGATCAACCAGGCCGCCGAACTCCTCCTCGCGCAGCGGGAGATCACCACGACGCTGACGGAGCTCAGAGCGCTCGGGAGCGAGGTCCGCTACCGCTGCGTCGACTTCCGGGAGCCGGAGGCGGTGCTCCAGGCGGTGAAGGACATCCACGCCGAGCACGGCCGCCTCGACGGTGTCGTCTACGCGGCCGGGGTGATCGAGGACCGGATCATCGCCGAGAAGACCCCCGAGTCCTTCCAGCGGGTCTACGGTACGAAGGCGACCGGCGCCGGTGCCCTGCTCACCGCGCTGGAGGAACTGCCCGACGGACCGGCGTTCAGTGTGCTGTTCGGCAGCGTCTCCGGTGTCCTCGGCAACCGGGGCCAGGCTGACTACGCGGCGGCCAACGACGCGCTCCAGACCCTCGGCTCGGCCTGGGCCGCCCGCACCGGGCACCGGACTCTGACCGTGCACTGGGGGCCCTGGGCGCCCGCCGCCCGGCACGGCGGCATGGTCGGACCGGAGCTGGCCCGCGCCTACGGCCGCCGGGGCATCGGCCTGATCGACCCCGAGGAAGGCACCGCGGCCCTGCTGCGTGAACTCGCCTGGGGCGACCCGTCGACCACCGCCGTCGTCTACACCGCCTCGGGCTGGTGAGGAGTTCAGTGACGGATACCGCGGCGGGCGCGGCAGGGGCGGCGAGGGACCGGACGGTGGGCTCGGCGGGAGAGCTGATGACGCGGCGGCAGGTTCCGGTCGCCATCGTCGGCATGGCGGTGCTGATGCCAGGGGCCCGGGATCTGGAGGCGTACTGGCTCAACCTGCGGGACGGCGTGGACGCGATCGGCGAGGTGCCGCAGGGGCGTTGGGACGCCGGGTACTACCACCCCGGCACCGCCTCCGCACCGGCCGTCGCCCACCAGGTGTACTGCCGCAGGGGCGGGTTCGTGGACGCGCTGGCCGAGGTGGAGGTGACCCGGTTCGGGATCATGCCGAACTCGGTGGCCGGCACCGAGCCCGACCAGCTCATCGCGCTGCACGTGGCCGCCGCGGCCCTCGCGGACGCGGGCGGCCCGGACCGGCTTCCCGACCGGCGGCGCGTCGGTGTCGTTCTCGGCCGGGGCGGCTATCTCACCCCGGGCCTGGTCCGGCTCGACCAGCGGGTGCGCACGGCCGGGCAACTGGTGCGCACCCTGGGCGAGCTGTTACCTGAGCTGACAGACAGTCAACTCAGCCGTGTACGCACGGCGTTCACCGACCGGCTCGGCCCCGACAGCCCCGAGTCGGCGATCGGCCTGGTGCCCAACCTGGCCGCCTCCCGGGTGGCCAACCGGCTCGACCTGCGCGGCCCCGCCTACACCGTGGACGCCGCCTGCGCCTCGTCGCTCGTCGCGGTCGACCAGGCGGTGGGCGAACTCTCCTCGGAGCGCTGCGATCTGATGCTCGCCGGAGGCGTCCACCACTGCCACGACATCACCCTGTGGAGCGTCTTCTCCCAACTGCGCGCCCTCTCCCCCAGCGAGCGCATCCGCCCCTTCCACCGGGACGCCGACGGTCTCCTCGTCGGCGAGGGCACCGGGGTCGTCGTGCTGAAGCGACTGGCCGACGCCCGGCGCGACGGCGACCGGATCTACGCGGTGATCCGGGGCACCGGGGTGGCGAGCGACGGCCGGGCCGGCGGCCTGGTCAGCCCCGATCCCGGCGGTCAGGCGAGTGCTGTGCGGCAGGCATGGCTCGCCGCCGGACTCGACCCGGCCGCGCCCGGCTCGGTCGGCCTGCTGGAGGCGCACGGCACCGCGACCCCGGCCGGCGACGCGGCCGAACTGGCCACGCTCGGCGCGGTGTTCGGCCCGGCCGGAAGATCCGGCACGGACCGCGCGGTGATCGGCTCGGTGAAGTCGATGATCGGGCACACCATGCCCGCAGCGGGGGTGGCCGGACTGGTCAAGGCCGCTCTCGCGGTGCACCACGCGACACTGCTGCCGACCCTGCACTGCGACGACCCGCATCCGGCGCTGGCCGCGACCCGCTTCCGTACGCTGGAGAAGGCGGCCCCCTGGGAGATCTCGCCCGGTCACCCGGTGCGCCGGGCCGCCGTGAACGCCTTCGGTTTCGGCGGGATCAACGCCCACGTGGTGCTGGAGGAGGCACCGGCGCCCGTCACGACGGCGCCCGCTCCGGCAGCCGGGCGCCCGGCCGTGCGGGTCACCGAGCCCGAGCGGGTCCTGCTGCTCGCCGCGGACGGCCCGGAACGGCTCGCCGCCCTGCTGGACACCGACGACGCCGCGGTACGCGCCGCCGGACTCGACCCCGCGCTTCCCCATCCGGCCGCGGGCCGGGCCCGGCTCGGCATCGTCGACCCGACCGCGAAACGGCTGGCGCTGGCCCGCCGGGCGGTCGGCCGGGGCCGCGCCTGGCACGGCCGGGGCGACGTCTGGTTCCGGCCCGGCCCCCTGCTCGGTCCCGGGCACGGCAAGCTCGTCTTCGTCTTCCCCGGTCTGGAGAGCGAGTTCTCCGCGCGCGTCGACGACGTGGCCGCGCACTTCGGACTGCCCCGGGTGGCGCCCGAGGGCGACCCCGTCGGCGACGTGGGCCGGCACGGCCTCGGCGTGGTGGCCGTCGGACGCCTTCTCGACGCGGCGCTGCGTCGCCTGGGTGTCGTGCCGGACGCGGTCGCGGGGCACAGCGTCGGCGAGTGGACCGCGATGACGGTGGCCGGGCTGTACTCCGGGGACGAGGTCGACGCCTTCATGGCGGGCTTCGATCCGGACACGGTGACGGTGCCGGGTCTCGCGTTCGGTGCCGTCGGCGCGCCCGCGGAGCGCGTACTGGCCGCCCTGGAACAGGAGTTCACGGGCGCCGGCCTGGTGCTCTCCCACGACAACGCGCCGGGCCAGTCGATGGTGTGCGGGCCGGACCGCGCGGTCGAGGAATTCGTCCGGTCGTTCCGGGCCCGCGGTGTGCTCGGCCAGGTGCTGCCGTTCCGTTCCGGCTTCCACACACCGATGCTGGCGCCCTACCTCGGGCCGATCGGACAGGCGGCGCAGCGGTTCCGGCTGCATCCGGCGACCGTCCCGGTGTGGTCGGGGACGACCGCGGCGCCGTTCCCCGAACGGGAGGCGGAGGTACGGGAGCTGTTCGTCCGGCACCTGCTGGAACCCGTGCGCTTCCGGCAGTTGACCGAGGCCCTGTACGCGGCGGGGCACCGGGCCTTCGTCCAGGTGGGCCCCGGGCAGCTCGGGTCTCTCATGGGCGACACCCTCGGCGACCGCGACCATCTGACCGTGGCCGCCAACTCCCCCCAGCGCACCGGCCTCGCCCAGTTGCGCCGGGTGGCGGCCGCGCTGTGGACGGCGGGGGCGGCCGTCGCCCCCGCCCTGCCCACCGGGCCCCGCATGGGCACCACTTCAGGAGCCGGGTCCGGACCCACCGACGGCGGCGCGCTGCCGGCGCGGCCCCCCGTGCGTCTCGACCTGGACGGCGCGCTGATCTCGCTCGACGGCCCGGAACTGGCGCACCTGCGGGCCGAGTTGAGGGCTCCCGTACCCAATCCGGGCGCCGCCACCCGGTACGCGCTGGGTGGGCTCACCGACCGGTTCCCCGCCGCCGCCGAACTGGAGGCCCTGCTGCGGGACACCGCGGACACGGCGGCAGCGCTCATCGCCGCGCGGCCCACCCGCCGACCGGCCGCCACGCCCCCTCCCCCCGTCCCCGCCTCTGCCCCCGTCCCCGTCTCGGTCTCCGTGCCGGCTTCCGGACCCGTCACCGAGACGCGAACGGCGGTCGGCGACGCGGCGACGGGCCCCCACGTACGAACCTCGGTCGTCCGCGTCTCTCCGGAGACCATGCCGTACCTGCTCGACCACTGCTTCTTCCCCCAGCGGGCCAACTGGCCGGACGTGGCCGACCGCTGGCCGGTCGTCCCGGCGACCACGATCGTGCACCACCTGATGGACGCTGCCCGGAGGGCGGCGCCGGGCAAGGTGCCGGTCGCGGTGCACGGCGCCCGGTTCGAGGAGTGGCTGACGGCCACCCCCGCCGTCGACGTACAGGTCACGGTGGAGCCCGTGGCACCGGACCGCCTGGCCGTGTCCTTCGGTCCCCGCGCCCGCGCCACCGTCGAACTCGCCACCGGCTACCCGGCCCCGCCGCCGGACCGTTGGCGGACCGACCCCGCGAGCGAACGCGCGCCCCTCCACACCGCGGCGCACCTGTACGGCGAGCGCTGGATGTTCCACGGCCCGGCGTTCCAGGGAGTCACCGAACTCACCGCGCTCGGCGAGCGGCACATCCGCGGGATCATCACCGCCCCGGCGGCGCCCGGCGCCCTGCTGGACAACGTCGGCCAGATCCTCGGCTACTGGATCATGGCGACCCGCTCCGAGCGGACGGTCGTGTTCCCGGTCGGAATGCGGGAGATGCGCTTCCACGGCCCGCACCCTGCCCCGGGCACGAAGGTGGTGTGTCTGGTGCGGATCACCTCGCTCACCGACACCGTGCTGGAGGCCGACGTACAGCTTTCGGTGGCGGGGGCGGTGTGGGCGGAGTTGCGCGGCTGGCAGGACCGCCGGTTCGACAACGATCCGCGCACCCGGCCGGTGGAGCGCTTCCCCGAGCGCAACACCCTGTCCGAGGCCCGCCCGGGCGGCTGGTCACTGGTGCACGAACGGTGGCCGGATCTGGCGTCGCGCGACCTGATCATGCGCAACTCGCTTGGCGGACAGGAGCGTTCGGACTACGCCGGGCACCCGCCACGCGGCCGGCGACAGTGGCTGCTGGGCCGGATCGCGGTCAAGGACGCCGTACGGCAATGGCTGTGGGACCACGGCGAGGGCCCGGTGTTTCCCGCGGAGCTGCGGGTGCGCAACGACGGCATGGGCCGCCCGTACGTCACCGGGGTGCACGGCCGGGAACTGCCCCCGCTGGACATCTCTCTCGCCCACCGCGGCGAGGCGGGCGTGGCGATCGTACGACCGCACACGCCCGCTCCCGGTCCCGGCATCGACATCGAGGAGGTCACGGCCCGCGACCCGCAGGCGATGGCGACGGTGCTCGGCGTGGAGGAACTGCGGCTGCTGCGCACGCTGTGCGCCACCGGCGGCACCGGCGGCACCGGCGGCACCGGCGGCACCGGCGGCACCGAGGCACTGTGGTTCACCCGGTTCTGGGCCGCCAAGGAGGCGGTCGCCAAGGCGGAGGGCACCGGCTTCGGCGGCCGGCCGCGGGACTTCGCCGTGCTGGAGGCGGCACCGGCCGGGGACGAGCTGATCGTCTCAGGGCGCCTGGAACGCGCCTACGCGGTGCGGTGCGCGCCCGCCGCGAACCCGCCCCGACTGACCGAACGGGCCTACGTCGTGGCCTGGACCACAGGACCGACCGGGCCGACGGGACACCCCCACGAGGAGGAGTACGCCCCATGAGAGCCACCCCCCACCCCGCGGACGCCACGCCCCACCCCGCAGACGCGGACCTGGTGCTCGCCGAGATCACCGGACTGCTCGCCCGGCTCCTGGAGGACGAGTACGGCCTCGACGACGTCGAGATCGGCATGGCGACCACGTTCAACCGCGATCTGGAGCTGGAGAGCATCGACCTGGTGACGCTGTCGGGGCTGCTGGAGGAGCGGTACGGCGGGCGGGTCAACTTCGCCGAGTTCCTGGCCGGGATGGAGTTCGACGAGATCATCGGGCTCACCGTGGGGCAGCTCGTCGCCTACGTCGTGACCAGCCTGAAGGCGGCGGAGGGGAGCTGACGCATGGTGATGGTCGACACCGGTGGACTCCGGTTGCACGTACAGCGGATCGGCCCCCGGGACGACCGGGCGGCCACCGCCACCGCTGTGCTGATCCACGGTCTGCTCACCGACAGCCTGGCCAGCTACTACTTCACCGTGGCGCCGGCCTTCGCCGCGGCCGGCCTCGACGTCGTCATGTACGACCTGCGGGGCCATGGCCGCAGCGAACGCCCGCCCGACGGCTACACCCTGGACCACAGCATCGACGACCTCCGGGCGCTGCTGGACCGGCTGGCGGTGACCGGACCGGTGCACCTGGTCGGCAACTCCTACGGCGGCACGATCGCCTTCGGCTTCGCGGCCCGCCATCCGGAGCGTGTGGCCAGCGTGTCCCTGATCGAGTCGGAACCGGCCACCGCCGCCTGGGCGTCGAAGCTCGGCGGCATCCTCGACCGGGTGATGGCCCAACTGGCGCACAACGAGCTCGAAGCCCTCGCCTGGATCACGGCGAACCGTGGTCACAACACGGCCCGACTGGCCCGAGGCGCGGCCCGGCTCGCCCGGGACACCACCCTCGGGCAGGACATCCCGGCCAGTGGCGTCCTGACGGACAATCAGATCGCCGCGATGCACCGTCCCGTGCTCGGCGTGTACGGGGGTGACTCCGACCTCGCCGAACTCGCGCCCTGGTTGGGGTCGTTGCTGCCGGACTGCCGGACGGTGGTGATCCCGGGCCACGAGCACTCGGTTCTGGTGGAGGCCGCCGGGACCGTGGGCGGTCACATCCTGGCGCTGATCCAGGGGACTTCGGCGGCCCGTAGCGTGGGGGTCGAGGCCAGGTGAGCGCATTCCTGTTCGTGGTACCGCCGTTGGTCGGGCACATCAACCCGGCCGTCGGAGTCGCCGACCTGCTGCTCGCGCGCGGGCACCGGGTGGCGTGGGCCTGCGCCGACCCCGGTCTCGTGGGACGCCTCGCGGGTGACCGGGCCCCGGTGTTCCCGTGCGCCGGGACGGTACCGGGGGCGGGCGAGGCGCGGCGGCCGCCCGATCTGCGGGGGCCCGAGGCGCTGAAGTTCCTGTGGGAGTGGTATCTGCTGCCGCTGGCCGAGGCCATGGCGCCGGGGGTGCGGGCGGCGGTCGAGACGTTCCGTCCGGACGTGGTCGTCGCCGACCAGCAGGCGTTCTCGGGCGGGCTGGTCGCCGAGCGGGCGGGGCTGCCGTGGGCCACCTCGGCGACCACCTCGGCCGAGTTCTCCGACCCGCTGGCCGGGCTGCCGAAGGTCACGGAATGGCTGGCGGAGCGCCTGGCGGGCCTGCGCGGGTCCGTCGGGGATCCGGCGGGCGACACCGATCCGCGGTTCTCGCCGCATCTGGTGCTGGCGTTCAGCACGGTGGAGCTGGCCGGTCCGCCGGCCGCCGGTCGGGGCGGCCCGATCCGCTGGGTCGGCCCCTCGATCACGGCCAGACCGGCCGTGGCTGGCTTCCCCTGGGACTGGCTGGACCCCGGCCGGGCCACGGTGCTGGTGACGCTCGGCACCGCGAACGCGGACGCCGGCGGGCGTTTTCTCGCCGTCTGCCGAGAGGCCCTGCGCGCACGCGCCGACCGGGTGCAGGGGGTCGTCGTCGACCCGGGGAACACGCTGGGCGCGGTCGCCGCCCGGTCACGGGGCGACATTCCGTCCCCGGACGGCACCGGGGCTCCGTACGGCGCTCACCCCTCGCCCGGCCACGACAAGGATCTGCTGGTCCTGCCCTCCGTACCTCAGCTCGCCCTCCTCGAAAGGGTCGACGCCGTGGTCTGCCACGCCGGACACAACACCGTGTGCGAGGCGCTGTGGCACGGGGTTCCGCTCGTGGTGGCGCCCATCCGCGACGACCAGCCGGTGGTGGCCGGTCAGGTGGTGGACGCGGGGGCGGGCGTCCGGGTCAGGTTCGGCCGCGTGACCGCCGCCCGACTGGGCGCCGCACTCGACGCCGTACTGCACGAACCCGGGCACCGCGCAGCCGCCGAACGGATCGGTACGGCGTTCCGCGCCGCCGGCGGTGCATCCGCGGCGGCGGACAGCCTCGAACAACTCGCCTGGGAGCACCGATGAGTGAGCTGACGGATGGACCGACCGGGCAAGCCGGCGAGCAGGACGCAAGGGAACCGGTCAGGGAGGCCGGCCGTGCCGAGCGGGTGGCCGGGCTGCGCCCCGTCTACCTGGCCGATCTGGCCGAGGGCACGGGCCGCTTCTTCGAGCCGCCGCGCACCACCTGCCCCTGGTGCGGCTCAGGCCCGCTGACCACCCGCCTGCGCACCACCGACCTGCTCCAGCACAAGCCGGGCCGGTTCGTCCTCGACAAGTGCGACGCCTGCGGGCACGTCTTCCAGAACCCCCGGCTGAGCGAGGCCGGGCTGGAGTTCTACTACCGCGACTTCTACGACGGGCTCGGCGAGAAGAGACTCGGCGACACCTTCGGCGGCCGTACCAGGATGTATCGCGACCGCGCCGAGTCGATCCTGCCGTACGACTCCGCCCCGAAGAACTGGCTCGACGTCGGCACCGGGCACGGCCACTTCTGCGCGACCGCCCACGAGATGCTGCCCGGCACGGCGTTCGACGGTCTCGACTTCACGGACGGCGTCGAACTCGCCGCCCACGAGGGCCGGGTGGAGCACGGCTACCGCGGTGCCTTCCCCGACCTGGCACCGGAACTCGTCGCCCGCTACGACGTGGTGAGCATGTTCCACTACCTGGAGCACAGCACCGACCCCGACCGTGAACTGAGGGCCGCGTGGCAGGCGGTGCGGCCCGGCGGCCATCTGCTCATCGAGGTCCCGGATCCCGAGAGCCGCTACGCCCGGCTGCTGGGCCGCTGGTGGCTGCCCTGGCTCCAGCCGCAGCACCTGCACTTCGCGCCGGTCGCCAATCTGCGCCACCGACTGGCGGAGCTGGGGTTCACGGTGGTGGCGCAGCAGCATGCCGAGCCTCACGATCCGGTGGACCTGCTCGCCGCCGTCTGGCTGGCGCTGGACCACGCCGCTCCGCGCGAGGACGCGCCCTGGTTGCCGAGGCCGCCTGGCGCGCTGCGCCGGGCCGGGCGCACGACCCTGCTCGTCGCGGCGATCCCGGCCCTGGTCCTGGGCACGCTGCTGGACCGGTTCGCGGTCCGCCCGCTCGCGCACCGGCTCGGCGTGTCCAACGCCTACCGCCTGGTGGCCCGCCGGGACTGACCCGTGTACGGCTCCGAAAGCCGTTTCGTCGTCCGCGGCACATGGCGGGGAATCGGAGTCGGCGGAAGGCACGCTTTTATCGCCCTGGCCGGATACCGGCAATTGCGGCGACCGTGAGCCGAGAATCCGTACTTCCCTGCCCTTCCGCCGCCGACTGCATCACCCCGTCGGTCTTCCAGATGGCGGAGCAGGTGGAGCAGGTGGAGCAGGTGACGATGTCTCAAAGTCGTTGCCAGGGAAGGGATTCCACCGGGCGACGCGGAGTGCGTCCCGGAGAAGCCTGTGGCGTGAACGGGAGTTCGTGGCCCCGCCGGGATCCGTTCCCGGCGGGGCCCTCGCACGCACGGGCCCCGGCGCGGTTTCCTGGCGGCCTGACCAGGACCCCCTCGCCCGGGGCGACTTCGGCTACGCCTCCGGAGACGGTGCCACGACCCTCAGCGCCCCCGGCAGTACGTCCAGCGTGAACCGCTCCCCCGGCATCTCCAGTACGTCACCGTCGTACTCGAAGACGAGTGGCTGTCCGTCGGTGCGTTCCACGACGATGTTCCGGCCGCGCGCGTAGACCACGCCCTCGCGGCCGACGTGGCCGCCGTCGCGGGAGAGTGCCGGGAGTTCGCGCAGCGGGAGGGCGGTGCCGACGACGCAGACGTCGAGGAGGCCGTCGTCCATGACGGAGTCCGGGAGCAACTTGAACCGGCCGCCGCGGTGCCGGCCGCCGCCCACGTTCGCGAAGACGGTCGGGCCCTCCTGGACCACCTCGCCGTCGACCAGGACCCGGCCCGGGTACGGGGTGAACGTACGCAGGGACTCGGCGACCGCCTTCTCGTACCGTTCGCGGCCGGCGTCGGTGATGTCGCGGGCCGTGATGAGGGACTGGGCGACGACGCCGGTGGAGGCGCCGAGCAGGGCAAGCGCGCCGTTCTCCGCGACGCGCGCCAGGTCGATCTCGCGGAAGTGCGGTGCCGTCACGGCAAGTTCGAGTGCCTCACGCCAGGGGCGGTCGGCCCAGATCTCGCGGTAGAAGGAGTTGCCGGTGCCGGTGGGGAGGATCAGCAGAGCCGGGGGCCGGGCGGAGCCCCGGGAGGACTCGGGGTCGCCGTCCGCGAGGCCGGCGGCCACGTCGTGCGCCGTCCCGTCTCCGCCCAGCGCGACGACCAAGGCGGGGCCGCCGGACGCGAGCGCCTCGGCAGCCAACTTGCCTGCCTGTCCCGGTTGTTCGGTGACGACGAGGGTGACGGTCCGGCCCGCGTCGGCGAACCGGCGCCGTACCGCCTCGGCCGTCCCGGGCAGGTACGTGCCCGACGCGGGGTTGGCTATCACCAGGACCGATGCGAACGGGGCGCTCATGACGACGGGCACTCCAAGCCGGGGTGGACAACGCGGCGGCGCCGCCGGAGTCCGGCGGCGCCGCTCGGGAACACTCTGCGGAGAGGGCAGGATTCGAACCTGCGCGGGCCGAAACCCGAACCAAGTTGCCTCGGTACCCCGTTGGGCCGCTTCGGGTACCTCTCCACGCTCCGGTCGACGGACTCCCGTCCGTTCCCCGGTGCACCGCGGAGAGGGCAGGATTCGAACCTACGCGGGCCGAAACCCGAACCAAGTTGCCTCGGTACCCCGTTGGGCCGCTTCGGGTACCTCTCCACGCTCCGGTCGGCGGGCTTTCGTCCGTTCCCCGGTGCACCGCAGACTGTTCCGCAACCACCTGACATCCTGCTGACATCCAGCTGAGACGGACGCCTCAGGAGGCTCGCAGTACGGCGCTCTTGGATCGACTGCGTGGTGGAAAACGTGCAAAGGCGCGCCCTGGCCGGACGCGCCCCGCTCCCCTCCGGACCGTCTCCCGGTTCAGTCGAGGTCCGGGTCGCCCAGGCCGCGGTGGGCCAGTTCCAGGATGGACGCGGTGACCGCTTCCAGGTCGATCGGCTCGTCGCGGCTGATCAGGTCGTCGAGCAGACCGTCCGCGGCATGGAAGACCAGCCGGCAGGCAAGGCCGGTGTCGCGGGCGCGGAAGGCCCCGACCAGGGAGCCGCGAGCGACGAAGTCGCACATCAGGTCCACGACGCGCTGGTTGGAGGCGTGGCAGAGCTCCAGGGCCTTGGCGTTGGCGGAGCGGTAGACGACGCGGTGCAGGGCGGCGTTCTCGACGGCGTGCTCGACCATGGTGCGGATCAGGCGGTCCAGGCTGGGCCACCAGGCGCCGCCCTCGTCGAGCATGGCGCGGGTGTCCCGCAGGAAGCCGTCGACGTACTCCTCCCACATGGCTCCGAGCAGATGGTCCTTGGAGTCGAAGTAGAGGTAGAAGGTGCCCTTGGCCACCTCTCCCGCCTCGGCCAGCTCGGCGACCGTGGCCGCCGCGAAGCCCTTCTCCCGGAAGACCTCGGAAGCGCCCCTGATCAGCGCCGAGCGGCGGTCGTCGGGGCTCATGGTCCGGCGCTTGCGGCGCGCGGGCTTCCCGGGGTCCGTCTCTGCTGTCGCAGCCGTCGCCATGGACTCGCCTCCTGTCCGGGGACCCTCCGTCAGGTTCGCGGGGATCGCCTCCCCAAATCTACCTCCCCCACTGACTGGCCGCCGGTCAGTTGACTGACTGACCGTCGGTCATTAGCCTCGAAGGGCCTTGGCACACGGGCGGACCCGCCCCTCACCGTCCCCGAGACCCGCCCCCTCACCGTCCCCGAGACCCGTCCCCCAACCTTTGACACGAGGGAACCGCGATGAGCGACACCACTGCCCCGGGCCAGCGGAAAGGGCTTCTGCTCGCCTTCCTCTGCTTCGGCGTGTTCATGGTCTATCTCGACGCCACGATCGTGAACGTGGCGCTGCCCGACATCCAGCAGGACCTGTCCACGGACATCACCCAGCTCCAGTGGATCATTGACGCCTACACGCTGACGTTCGCCTGTCTGCTGCTGACCTCCGGCACCCTGGGCGACATCCTCGGCCGCAAGAAGATCTTCCTCGCGGGCCTGACCGGCTTCACCCTCAGCTCCGTGATCTGCGCGCTGTCCCACTCGATCGGCGTGCTGCTCGTCGGCCGTACCCTCCAGGGGGTCTGCGGTTCCATCATGATCCCGGTCTCGCTGGCACTGGTCTCCGCCGCGTACACCGCCCCGGCCGCCCGCGCCAAGGCGATCGGCATCTGGGCCGGCGTCGGCGGCATCGCCCTGTCGACCGGCCCCGTGCTCGGCGGTGTGCTCGTCGACCACTACGGCTGGCAGAGCATCTTCTGGGTCAACGTGCCCGTCGGCATCATCGCGACCGTCGTCCTGGCCAGGCTCCTCACCGAGAACCGCTCCCCGCGCAAGCGCCGGCTCGACCTCGTCGGACAGCTGCTGTTCATCACGGCGATCGCGTCCCTGGCGTACGGACTGATCGAGGGCAACAGCAAGGGCTGGACGTCCGGGATCATCCTCGGGTCGTTCGCCGGCTCGGTCGTGACGCTGCTGCTGTTCGTGCTGTGGGAGCTGCGCCACCCCGACCCCATGCTGCCGATGAGCTTCTTCCGCAGCCCGATCGTGGTCGTCGCGGGCATCGTCAACTTCCTCAGCCTGTTCGGCCTGTTCGCGGCGATCTTCCTGCTCACGCTGTATCTCCAGAGCATCAACCGCCTCAGCTCCATCGAGACCGGAGTACGGTTCCTCGCGCTCACGGTGCCGATCATGATCGCCTCGTTCGCCGCCAGCATCGTGGCCGCGAAGGTCGGGCCGCGGCTGCCGATCGCGATCGGTTCCGTGCTGTCCGCGGGTGGCCTCTTCGGGCTCACGGTCCTGGAGGTCGGTTCCGGATTCGGCAGCTACTGGTGGTCGCTGGCCCTCCTCGGCGTGGGCGTCTCGTTCACCGGCGCGCCCGCCACGGTCGCGCTCCTCGGGTCCGTGCCGGCCGAGCAGGCCGGTACCGCCTCCGGCGTCTCGAACACCTTCCGCCAGGTCGGTACGGTCTTCGGTGTCGCCCTCGCCGGCGCCCTGCTCCTGCGGCACCTGCGGGACACGATGCCGGACGCGCTGGCCGGCACCGACGTGCCCGCCCAGACGCAGGCCAAGGCCGTCGCACTGCTCGGCGACGGCGACCTGTCCCGCGTCGCCGCCCTCCCGCCGGGAATCCGGGCGACGGTCATGGAGGCGGTCGGACCGGTCTACGTGGACGGCATGCACCTCGCCATGCAGATCGCCGGAACCGGCGCCCTGGTCGGCGGGCTGTGCGCGCTGATCTTCCTCAAGGGAAGGCGGCCGGCCGCTCGCGCCGAGTCCGGTGCGGCGGGCGACCAGGGGCAGAACGGCCTTCCGGCCGAGAACGAGACCGCCGGACAGCACTCCTGATGTCCGGCTCCGGAACGGCTCCCGTGGGGCAGGACGCCTTCGGCACCCTGCCCCACGGGACGCCCGGCGGCGCTGCCGACGGGCGCGGCGCATCCGGCGACGCCAGTATCATCCGCCGACTCGCCCGCTGGGGCAGCAGGCTCGACCTCGGCGACGCACCCGACCGGGTCGTCGCGCACCTCAAGAGCCAGATCCTCAGCCAGCTCGGCGCCGCCCGCGCCGGGTACGGGCACCCGCTCGGCAGGCGCATCGGCCAGGCCTACGGCAGTCCGCTCCAGGACGATCCGAAGCACGCCGTGCATTCGCTCTCGATGGCGACCGTCTGTCTGGACTTCGACGACACCGCCTACGCGGGCCACTTGTCGCACTCCACCGTCAACGTCCCGCTGATCTACGCCAGTTCGCTCGGCCTCGACGGGCGGCAGCTGCTTACCTCGGTACTCGCGGCCAACGAGACGGCCGCCCGTATCACCGCCGCCGCGACCCTCGGACCGTTCCGCGGCCAGACCGCCGGGCACACCCATCTCGCGGGGGCGGTCGCCGGGCGGCTGCGCGCGGAGAACGCCTCCGCCGACACCTGGGCCCACGCGCTGGGCATGGCGTTCTCGGTGCCGACGTGGAGCCTGTCACGCGGATTCTTCAGTACGGACGCCAAGTTGCTGGTGGCCGCGGTGCCGGTGCAGATCGGGCTGAGCGCCTGCGACGGGGCCCGGTTCGGGCTCACCGGGCCCGAGGACGTACTGGAGCACCCGCAAGGGTTCCTGCACCGATTCGCGGACATACCGCTGCCCGAGGAGGCACTGGCCGGGCTCGGCAGCCTCTGGCACACGGAGACCTTCTCGTACAAGATCCACCCGGGCAGCGCCTACACCAGTGCCGCCGTCGACTGCGCGATCGAACTGCACAACGCGCTGGCGGGAGTCGACCACAGGGAGATCGCCGAAGTCGTCGTGGAGGGCTCGATCTTCACCGCCGGACTCGACCGCATAGCCCGGCAGCACCGGATCGGCCCCGGCTCCAGCGTGGCCGCGCTCAACTTCTCCCTCCCCTACAACGTCGCCACCGCCCTGCTCACCGGCTCCCTGCTCCCCGCCGACCTGACGCGCCCGGCGGTGGACCGCCCCGACCGCTGGGAAGTCGCCGCCCGCGTACGCACCGAGCACGACCCGGCGTTCAGCCGGCACGCACTGCTGGCCACCGCCCCGCTGGGCCAGGCGCTGCGCCGCGCGGGTGAGCGGGCCGAGGCCTGGGTACGCGCCATCGACGCCCGAGCGGCCGAGGCCCTGCCGCCCGACTGGCTGGAACCGGAGACCGACTTCCGGTGGGCCACCAAGAACCTCGGCGCGCGTGTCACCGTCCGGCTGCGCGACGGCCGCGAACTGCGCGCCGAACGACGCGGCGCCGTGGGTGCGGCGAGCGGCCCGGACGGCACCGACCACGCGGCGCTCGCCCGTGCCAAGTTCCTCGCGTGCGGCGGCGATCCGGAAGCGGTCGACCTGCTCAGCCGCCTCGAGACCCTGCGTCCCGAGGAGGTCCGGCGCCTGGTGAACCTGGCACTCGCCGGAACCGACGACCACACCTCGCGCCCGGCCGCGGACACCCGTGCGACCGGCGAGATCCGAGACTTCCGAAAGGGCACAGCGATGGAGACCGCAGTTCTGGAGGAGGCCTATGTGGGCCTGATCGCCGCCGCGACCGCCGCGACCTCCGCCATGGTCGGCCACCAGGCGTCCGTGCCGCGGCCGGGCGACCGCGACACGGACTGGACTCTTGCCCATATCGCCTTGAGCGACCGGCTGTTGGCCTCGACGGCACGACAGGTGCTGGGGGGAGCCGAGGCGGGGCTGGACAACGGCCCGGCCATGGATCCGAAGGCCATCGAGGAACTGACGTCCTCGGTCGACCGCGACGTCCTCATCGACCTCGTCCGCCGCAATGCCGCCGAATTCGTTGGCCTCGTCGCCCGGATGCGACAGGATCAGCAGGCCACGCCGGTCGCCGTGCGGCTCGTCGGCGACGAGGGCGAGGAACTGTTCAGCGGGGCCGTGCCGTGGGGCGAGATCGTGCGCATGCGCGCCGAGGACCACATCCCCGGGCATACGGACCGGCTCCGGCGGGTCTCGCGGGCGCCGCGGGAGTCATGAGAACAGGGTGCGTCCGGCGTACGCGCACGCATGACCGCGGCCTGCCCGGCTCATGGGGGGCTCATGGGGCGAGCGGGCGGCCGTCGACCGAGAGGGGGCAGGGCCGATGGACGGACCAGGACAGGGAAGAGGCCCCGTACGGACACGGGCACTGACCGAACGGCGGGATGTCCGGGCGCCGGGCGGCGCGCCGCGGCCGGCGGTCGCGGCCGCGGATGCCACCGCGGGCGCTCCGGGCGAGCACGCGGATCCGCGGTGTCTGGGTCCGGGCGAGGGCGCCGGGCTGCTCGCCGACGCCGGCTGGCGACGGGCCGTGGTGCTGGGCGACAGCACCGCCGACTCCTCGGGGATGACCGTCGTACCCGGCTGGGCACGCGCCACGTGGACCGACCGCGTCGCCGCCGCGCTGCGCGACGCGCATCCGCAGTTCGCCTGTCTCCATCCCCGGGGCAGGCGGGACCTGCCGCTCGCCCACGTCAGGTCCACCCAGCTCGGGGATGCCCTCGACTTCAACGGTGACATCGCGCTACTCGCCTGCGGCGGGCCGGAGTTGACTGCGCGCACCTTCGACCCGGACGCCGTGGAGTTCGAGTTGAGCAGAATCCTGGCCGCGTTGCGCGGCGCGACCTGCCAAGTGGTCCTGGTGGTCAGCCCGTTCGACCTGACGAGGGCCGGTCAGGTGCCCCCGGCCCAGCGCACCACCGTACGGGCCCGGCAGCGCCTGCTGGCCGAGCGCATCGAATCGGTGGTCCTGCGGCACGGCTGCGTACATGTCGACCTCGCCGAGCACGAGGGCGCCGACTCAGCCGACCTGTGGGGTGCGCGCGCGGGGCGGCTGAGCAGCAGGGGGCACGCGGTGGCGGCGGCTGCCGTGGTCCGGACGATGGGGCGCCTGCTCGGGAAGTAGGAAAAGGGCACGCCGATTCCACGCCGGTCGCCTCCAGCGGGAATCCAGCGTGCCCTACGCCTCCGGCGAGAAACCGGCGTGCCTCGTCGTCCTCGGCGGGGAAATAGCGTGCCCCGTCAGCTCCGGCGCGGACCGGCACGCCCCCGCCATCGGCGCGGAACCGGCGTACAGCCGCCTACGACGGCAACCGGACCTGCCCCGTCACCTCCGGCAAGGAACCAGCGCGCCCCGTCAGCTCCGACGCTGACCCGGCACGCCCCTCACCTCCGGCGCTGACCCGGCGTACCCGTCGCCCACAACGGCGACCGGCCGTGCCCTCTCAGCGCTCCAGTGCCGTCTTCAGCCGCTCCAGGGTCGCCCGCATGCCCGCGGAGTTCGCCCGGTGGCGGATCGCCGGCTTGGTGCCCGTGAAGAATCCGAGCAGTTCGGCCGGCCGGCCCCTGCGTCCCGTGCGCAGGTCCTCCCAGTACTCGGTGACCCGTGTGCCGTCGCCCTCGGCCGCGAACCGGTAGCCCCAGAGCGCGATCGGCAGGCCGAAGCTGGTGACGCGGAAGGCGAAGTCGCGGCCTTCCTCGGCGCGGACGACGCGGCAGTCGGTGAACCACAGCCAGAGGCCCTTGCGGTTGAACCCGGTGAACCTGGTGCCCCGGGTGACCGGACCGCGGCCGTGCAGCCAGACCCCGACGCACTCGGGGGAGAACGTGCCCATCTTCCGTACGTCGCTGATCGTGCGGTAGGCCCGCTCGGGAGTGGCGTGCACCAGCACACTCTCCTCGACCTGCCATCTGCGTTCCTCGGACACGTCCCACGACTCCCGTTCGCGTCAGGCCCTGGTGAACACGAGTACGGCGTTCTGGCCGCCGAACCCGAAGGAGTTGCTCACCGCGACCTCGACCGGCAGTTCGCGGCCCGCCTTGGCCACCACGTCCAGGTCGACCTCCGGATCGAGGCTCTCCAGGTTCGCGGTGGGCGGGACGAAGCCGTTCTCGATCGTGAGCACGGTGGCCACGGCCTCGATCGCGCCCGCGGCGCCGAGTGCGTGACCGACCACCCCTTTGATGGAGGTTACCGCCGGGTGCTGTCCGACGACCCGGCGGATCATGCGTGCCTCGGACACGTCGTTGAGCGGCGTCGAGGTGCCGTGCGCATTGACGTGCGTGACGTCCGCGCCGACGACTCCGGCGTCCGACAGGGCTCCGCGTACGGCGAGTTCGGCACCGGCGCCCTGCGGATCGGGGGCCGTGGCGTGGTGGGCGTCGGCCGAGGCCCCGTAACCGCTGACCATGGCCCTTATCCGGGCGCCGCGGGCCTTCGCGTGCTCGGCGCGTTCGAGGACGAGGACGGCGGCGCCCTCGGCCGGGACGAAACCGTCGCGGTCGGCGTCGAAGGGGCGCGAGGCCGAGGACCGGTCGTCGCGGCGCTTGGACAGGGCGCCCATCTGGCTGAATCCGGAGACTATCGACGGTACGAGGGGAGCCTCGGTGCCGCCCGTCAGGACGATGTCGCACCGGCCGCTGCGGATGAGTTCGCGTGCCATGCCGATCGCGGTGGTCCCGGAGGCGCAGGCGGTGGCGGTCACGAAGTTGGGGCCGCGCGCCCCGCACTCCATCGCCACATAGCCGGCGGACATGTTGATGGACAGCATCGGGATGAGCAGCGGCGAGACCTTGAGGGGGCCCTCGTCGCGCAGGACGTCGTGCTGCTTCTCCCAGGCGGCGGCGCCACCGATACCGTTTCCGAGGACGACGCCGACTCGGGTGCCGTCCCAGGTGGACGGGTCGAGGCCGGCGTCCGCGATGGCTTCCGCGGCGGCGGCGATCGCGAACTGGTTGCACCGGTCGAGGCGCCAGGCCTTGCGCCTGCCGACCGCCTTCGCCGGGTCGAAGTCCGGCACGGAGCAGCCGAAGTCGGCCGGCGTGCCGTCGAGCGCGGGGACCGGACCGGCGGCCGTGCCCTCTCCGGCACGGATGCGCTCCCAGGACTCCGGGACGCCGATCCCCGCGCAGCTCACCATCCCGACCCCGGTGACGGCGGCGTCGAAGCGGGAGGGACCCGCCATCAGACGGTCACGCCCTTCGCCTCTATGACCTCCGCCGCGCGGGAGATGGTGTCCTGCGAACTGATGTCCTCGTCGTTGACCGGCACGCCGAACTCCTCCTGGGCGGCCAGGGACAGCTCCACCATGGCCAGCGAGTCCAGCTCCAGGTCGTTGAAGGTCTGTTCGGGGCTGATCTCGTCGGCTTCCAGACCGAAGCCGGCCTGAAGCAGCTTGACCATACGGTTGTAGACGTCGCTCATGACTGAATCCCCTTCTGATCGCGTTGATCGCGATTGATTTCCACTTGATCGAAAGTGATCACTACTGGTCGCTGCTGGTCAGGCAGACTGGATGTCCGGCCAGGTCAACGTGCACGCGCCCCAGGTCAGACCCCCGCCGAAGGCGGTCAGGAGGACGCGCCGGCCCACGCTCAGGGCCCCGGAGCGGTCCGCGTCGCCGAGGGCGAGCGGGATGGACGCGGCGGCGGTGTTGCCGACCCGGTCGATGTTGGTGAAGCAGTCCGTACGGTCGACGCCGATCCGGTCGGCGACGGCGTACAGGATCCGCAGGTTGGCCTGGTGCGCCACGACCAGATCCGGCCGCCCTCCGCTCCAGCCCGTGCGGGCCAGCACCCTGCGCGAGGACTCGGTCATCCGCTCGACGGCGTTGCGGAAGACCGCCTTGCCGTTCATCCGGAAGTACGGGTCCGCCGCGTCCCCGGCCGTCGTGTGCGGGAGTCGGGATCCCCCGGTGCGCACGGTGATCAAATCGCTCCCGGTGCCGTCGCTGCCCAGGTCGAAGGGGCCGAGCGCGCCCGGCTCGTCCGGTTCCCCGGCCCGCAGCACCACCGCTCCGGCGCCGTCGCCGAAGATGGCGCGGCTGGAACGGTCCTCGGGGTCGAGGATGCGCGAGAAGGTCTCGGCGCCGATCACGAGGACGCGTTCGGCGGTGCCCGCGGCGATGAGCCCCGCCCCGGCCGCGAGCCCGTAGAGGAAGCCGGTGCACACCGCCGCCACGTCGAACGCCGGAACCGTGCCCAGTCCCAGCCGCGCCGCCACCAGCGGGGCGGTCGCCGGACAGGGGCGGTCGGGGGTGGTCGTCGCCACGATGACGGCGTCGGCTTCCGGACCCCCGGCCGCGGAGGCCGACTTCAGGGCCCGGCCGCCCGCCTCGACCGCGAGGTCGCTCGTCGCGGTCGAGGCGTCGGCGATGTGACGCTGCCCGATGCCGGTGCGGCTGCGGATCCATTCGTCGGACGTGTCGACGAGCTTCGCGAGTTCCCCGTTGGTCAGCGCGTACGGGGGGACGAAGGTGCCGAGCCCGCACACGACGGCCGACCGGCCGGCGCCCGTACCGGTCATGAGGCCCCGCTCTCCAGCCGCGCCACCTCGTGGCTGACCTCGCCGAGGTAGCCGGCCACCTCGGAGTAGGACTCGATGATCGACACCTCCACGTAAGGCAGTCCGCTGCGCAGGCAGAACTCCTTCACGATCGGCTGTGCCCTGCGCAGATTGGTGCGTGGCATCGACGGGAACAGGTGGTGCTCGATCTGGTAGTTGAGCCCGCCGTAGAAGAAGTCGCTGAACCGGCTGGGCTTGAGGTTGCGGGAGGTGACCACCTGCCGGGTGAGCCAGTCCAGTTCCTCCGTCTCGCCGTCGCGGACCGGCATGCCCTTGTGGTTCGGGGCGAACATCAGGCCCATGTAGAAGCCGAACACGGCCTGGTGCAGGGCGAGGAACGCGATCGCCTTGCCCGGCGGCAGCACGTAGAACAGCGCGGCGACGTAGAGCACCAGGTGCAGGGTGATGACGGTGAGCTCGGACTTCTTGTACTTGGTGAGCGCGCCCCTGCTCGCGGCCACATAGCCCGACATGTGCAGGCGCAGGCCTTCCAGCGTGATCAGGACGAAGAACATCCAGGACTGGTGGCGGACCACGAACCGCTGGAACGGCGTGGTGCGCTTGACCCGGTCCCCGGCCTCGAAGATGACCTGCCGGCGCAGGACGTCGGGGTCCATCGAGAGGTGGTTGGGATAGTTGTGGTGGGCCGTGTGGTGCCTGACCCACCAGCCGAAGCTGACGCCCGTGAGCAGGTTGCCGTGCACATAGCCGATGATGTCGCTGGCCTTGCGGGTCCGTACGATCTGCCGGTGGCCCGCGTCATGGCCGACCAGGTCGGTCTGGCCGAACATCAGGCCGAGGAACACGGCCACCGCCAGCTGCCACCAGGTGTCGCCGAGGAGCGCGAAGGCCGTCCAACCCGCCGCCAGAAGAACGAAGTTGAACGCGATCTTGTAGACGTACCAGCTCGGGCGGGTGTCCATCAGGCCGGCTTCCCTGACGAGCCGGGTGATCTCCTCCAGCGTGCCGGAACCGCCTGCGTCCCGGACTCCCCTCTCGTTGACGGTGGTCATATCGCCTCTTCAAGGCCCATGTGGACGAGCCGCTTGCGCTGCATCGTCTCGGACCACTCGTGGGCGGTCCCCACCCGCTCCTCGACGGATGTGTCGACGAGGCGGCGGCCCGGCCAGATCTCGTAGTCGCCCGCGAGGTCGCGGTGCGCGTCCAGGCCCTTCTGGAAGAGGGTCTCGCGGCGCAGTGTCATCTCCCTGGCGGGCAGGTTCTCCCACAGCTTGCGGCCACGGGTGATCAGTTCGAGGACGCGTTCCTTGTCCTCGGGGTGCGCGAGCAGGTGCTCGCGGGCGACGGAACTGCCCACCGTGAGGTGGCGGATCTCGTCGATGCCCGCGCCACGCTCGACGTCGGCGGCGGCCGGGTCGAAGACACGCCACTTGAGCTCGGAGAGCTGCGCGGCGGGCGCGAGCACGCCCTCGACGAGGATCGTCAGGACGACCACCCCGCCGATGAAGTCCCGCTGGTCGCGCAGGACTTCGAGGCCGAGGTTCTCCAACGGCACGAGCACGGCGTCACGGTCGGCGGCGGCGAGCCGGTCCATGGTGGCGAAGAGGTCGCGCTCGGCGACACCGAGGCTCATCAGATGGCTGCGGAACACCATCGCGTGCCGGGCCTCGTCCATCAGCTGGGTCGTGTAGAACTCCATCGTGGCCGTGTCGGGAGCGAGGGCCACCATGTAGCCGAGCGCCCGCGTCGCCTTGTCCTCGGCGATGGAACGGAACGCCAGCTCCTGGGTGAGCGCCTCGTTCAGCGGCCCGGGACGCCGGGTCACCTCGTGCGGTCGTACGTTCTCGTCGTGGCCGAGGACTTTGCCACGCAGGGTGCCCTGCGGCACGGCACGCAGCCAGTACCGCAAGTCACATTCGGCAGCGGTGAGTTCGAGGGACCCGGCACCGTCGACCAGCGACGGCGCGCGGTTCCAGTCGGCTTCCGGCGGGACGGTGGTGTCGGGGGCCGTCCCCGTGGGTGCGTCGGTCATGGTCAGCTCCGGTTGGTGTCGTCGGCCGGGTCGGAAGGGGCCGGTAGCCGGTGCAGGGTTCCGGCGAAGTTGAGCAGCGGGGTCTCCGCGGTACCGAGCCGGGCGTCGGTCACCAGACCGAGGACCAGTTCGTGGTCGCCGGCCCGCACGGTGCGCGTCACCGTGCACTGGAGCCAGCCGACGGCGCCGCCGAGCAGCGGCACCCCGTCCGCGGTGTTCCCCGCCCAGACGCCGCGGCCTGGGCGGATGAGTCCCTCGCCCCGGTCGGAGCGGGCGAAGTGCCGGGCCAGCGGATCCTGCCGGCTGCCCAGGACGTTGGCGGCGAAGGTGCCGGCCGCCAGCAGGGCGGCGAGGCCCTGGCTGTCCCGGCGCAGGGCGACCGAGACCATCGGCGGCTTCATCGAGGCGAGCGTCAGGGTGCTGACGGTGACGCCGTGGGTGCCCTCGTCACGGCCGCACGTCAGGACGGTCACCCCGGTGGCGAACTTCCGGGTGGTGGCGCGGACGGAGGCGGTGCGGCTGCCGGCCGGCCAGCGGGCGGCGCCGGTCCGCGTACCCGTGGACGTCGTACTCGCAGACGTCGCGCTCGGGGACGTCATGTCGTCGACCTCGCGTCGAGCTGCTCGATGAGGCGTGCGCGGTCGGCGGTGGAGGCGGCGAACTCGGACCTGAAGCGCTCGAACGGCGGGTTCGCCACCGGTTCGAAGTCCAGGGCGAAGGGCTTGAGGAAGTTGCCGAACAGGGCCCGGTCGCCGAAGAGATGGATGGGCAGCACGAGCAACGCCCACTCCGCGCCGAAGAGCCAGATCCAGGCGAGCGCGACGATCGTCTGCGTGGCCAGGCTGTGCATCGTGTTGTAGAGGACGTAGTAGGCCTTGGAGATCGCCTTGTCCTCGCTGCGGTGGTAGGCGATCGCGCCCGGGATGTAGCCGATGAGGTCGATGTAGAGGAAGAGGGCCACGGCCGGCAGCCACCGCACCTCGGTGATGTGCGCGAGGAAGAAGGCGACCGCGACGGCCAGACCAACCGCGTACTCGACGCGGATCAGCCGGTAGGTGACGGGCGTGTCGAAGGTGTTCTTGGCATCCATCAGATCGCCCCCACAGTGCTCACGGCGGACGCGTGGTGAGTGGTCCGCAGTTCCGCGGCGCGCTCGCGGGCCAGCTCGACGGCCCGCACGAGTGCCTCGTCGCCCATGACCTCCGCCTTGGGGAACAGGCTCGTGACGACCAGGCCGATCGTCTCGCGGAACACCCGTTCGGCGACCGGGTCGAGGATGCCCGCGAGGCTCGGGATCCCGAAGTCGAACTCGGTGTAGAAGTCGATCAGGCTGTCCTCGCCGTCGGCGCGGACCCGCCACGTACCCGCGAACTCGGCGAAATCCCCGTCGGTCTGGGTGAAGGCGATGCTCAGGCCGGCGCGGTCGAAGGTGTCCGTCTCGCTCCAGCGCAGGATGCCGTTGCGGAAGTACACCTCCCAGTCGCTGTGTTCCTCGGCGGCCCCGCCCGACGGTCCCGAGGCTGTCTGAGTGACCGTCACGGAGCGTACGACGGGTGAGAGTTCGGGATAGGCGGCGAAGTCCTTCACGCGGTCGAACGCATCGACGGGTGCGACGGCGACGGCGCGGATCGTGACCTGTGCGCTGCGCATGGTCAGACACCTCCTGAGGTCGGTGTGTAGCGGGCGGCCTGGATCCGGCAGGCACGGTCCATCGCCTCGTAGAGGAACTCCAGGTCCGCGCTGTCGAGCACGGCCGGCGGAGTGAGACGCAGGACCAGATGGGAGTTGAGCGAGTGGTTGGCGATGACGCCCTGCTGGATCAGCTCGATGAGCAGATCCCCGGCCGGTCCCGGCTCGGCGAACTCGATGCCGAGCATCAGCCCGCGCCCGCGTACCTCGCGCACCACCTCGCCGAAGTGGCCGGTGACGATCGAGCGCAGTTCGGTGAGGATCTCCTCGCCGAGTGTCCTGGAGCGGGTGACGAGGTCGTTGTCCTTGATCGCCTCGATGGCCCCGCGCGCGGCGGCCATGGCGAGCGGCGCGCCGGAGAAGGTGGAGGTGTGCAGATACGGGTCCTGGTCGAAGGCCTTGAACGCCACCGGGGTGGCCACGACCGCCGACACGGGAACGACGCCGCCGCTGAGCCCCTTGCCGACGAGCAGTACGTCCGGCACCACGCCCTCGGCGTCCGCGCCCCACCAGGTACCGAGCCTCCCCAGGCCGGTCTGGATCTCGTCCAGCACCAGGAGGGCGTCGAACTCCTTGCACAGCGCGGCGACTCGGGTCAGATAGCCGGCCGGCGGTATGACCACTCCGGCCTCGCCCTGCACAGGTTCCACGAAGACGCAGCCCTCGCCCGGAATGCGCGCGAGCACGTCCCGCAACGCCTCGGCGTCCCCGTAGGGCACGTGTGTCGTACCGGGCAGCAGCGGGCGGAAGGGGTCCTGGAAGAGGCTCTTCCCGGTGAGCGTCAGAGCGCCCATCGTCTTGCCGTGGTATCCGCCGTCGGTGGCGACGAGCCTCGTCCTGCCGAGGGTGCGAGCCAGTTTGATGGCCGTCTCCACCGCCTCGGCGCCCGAGCCCGCGAAGTGGACCCGGCTCAGGCCCTCCGGTACGACGGACACCAGGGCGTCGGCGGCGAGCGCGGCCTGCGGCTCCAGGAAGATGCGGGTGGCGACGGGGTGGGTGTGCAGTTGTTCGGCGACCCGGCGGATGACGGCGGGATGCCGCGCCCCGGTCAGAAAGACGCCGTAGCCACCGCAGTTGAGGAACGAGCGGCCGTCACTCGTGGTGACCCGGGCGCCCTCGGAGGCGACCTCGACATGGCCGCCGAACATCTCGCCGAGGGTGGCGCGGCCCTTGCTGAGCCGGTTGCGGTAGAGCCGTCCGAGCTCGTGGCGGTCCGGCAGGACGTCCGGTGCGAGAGGAGTGATCGTCACGGTGCCTCCTCAGGCCAGCCGCAGCGGCTTGCCCGCCACATGTTCGAGGAACGGGGCCTGGAAGCTCGCGCGGGACGGCGGGTGGAAGGTCAGTCCGTGCGAGACGGCCGCGAGGTAGGCGACGTCGGAGGAGTTGATGAAGGCCATGCCGCCCAGCAGCTCCACGGCCCGGTTCACCGCCTCGCCGAGCGCGTCCTGCACCGCGTAGCGGGCCACCAGGGTCTTCGCGAGCGCGTCGTTGCCCCGCTCGCCGTCCATCACCATCCGGGCGACGCCTTCGAGCAGCAGGTTCGCGGTCTCCAGTTTCGTGATCAGGTTCGACCGGTCCGACTCGCTGCCGCGGCCCGATCGGTACACGCGCTCCACCAGGGCGGAGACCATGCCCACGTACGCGGCGGAGATGAGCAGTTCGAACCAGATGAACCCGACGGTCTGGAGTTCGTCGAGTTCGCCGGCCTCCCCGAGTTCGGTCCGCATGATCAGCTGCTCGTCGACGAACACGTCCGTCAGCCGTACCTCGTTGCTCTCCGCGCCCGCCAGCGCCCAGCTCCGCCAGAACGGGTGGCTGGTGATGCCGTCGGTCAGGCGCGGCACCAGCAGCACCGCCATCTCCGAGCCTCCGTCGGGCTTGGGAAGCGCCACGCTCGCCGTCAGGAGGTCCATCGACTGCGAGAGGCTGCACGGCTTCTTCGAGCCGTTGATGACGAACCCGCCCTCCGCCGGCTTCGCCCGCATGGTCGGCGTGAGGATGCCCTGCGAGGGGTTCCCCTCGGCGAACCCGGAGGCGACCAGGAGGTTCTGCTCGGCGATGCCTTCGAGCAGCGCCCACTCCATGCCGCTGCTCTTGATGGAGTCAGCCAGCGTGAAAAGGGTGGCCACGGAGAAGTGGTGCATGGTGGTGGCGACGGCCAGCGAGGGCGAGACAGCGCCGATGGCCCGTACGACGGCGAGTGCCTGCAACGGGTCGGCGCCGGCGCCCTGGTACTCCTTCGGAATCACCAGACCCGGGCCCTTGGCGGTACGGAAGTGGGTGAGGCCGGGGCTCTCCGGCTTCTCCAGATCGGCGAACGGAATGTCATCGAGGTTCTTGAGCAGGCCGGGCAGATAGCTCTCGCAGATCTCCCGGGCCGCGTCCAGGGAACGCATGGGCTTCCTCAGGGTCGGTGGTCTTCTGGGATATGGAGACAAAGGAATACGGTGACAAAGGGATACGAGGACACAGCGCCGCGGACCGCCGCGGCCGGTGTCACCCGGACCGGCCGCCGCCGAAGACGGCCTCGCGGGGACGCGGTCCCTGGGGGCTGACGCTGACTCCCTGCACGTGGGAGGTGCGCAGGATCGGGTAGTTGGCCTCGCCGAACACTCCGCCGGTCAGACCCGTGCCGCCGTGCGTGGGCAGGTAGGGCAGGAAGCCGATGTGCGAGTCGTTCACCTTCAGCAGCCCGCCCTTGGTGACCCGCGCGGTGAACCGGTCGATCACCGAACGGTCGTCCGCCCAGAAGGAGTTGCGCAGCCCGTAGGCGTTGCTGTTGACCCAGTCGATGAACTTCTCCAGCAGTTCCTCGTCGTCGCCGTCGGCGCGTTCCGCGACGACCACCGGAAGCAGCGGGAAGAAGGTCTCGTGCGCCACCGCCTGTACGTCGCGTGCCCCTTCGAGACCGCGCACCAGGACGACGGTGGGTTCGAGGAAGATGCCGGAGGAGTCCCGGACTCCGTCGAGCTGCATCGCGTGGCCGCCGCAGACGAGTTCGGCGCCCGAGTCGAGGGCGTCCTGGAGGCAGGAGAAGAACTTCTCGTTCCGCAGCACCGGGGTGAGCAGTACGCCCTCGTCACCGGCGCGCCCCGGGCGTACCAGGGCGCTCTGGCGGGCGAGTTCGGCGGTCAGCGACTCGGCGACGTCGGGGTGGGCGAGCACCTGGTTGGGGATCATGCACAGCTGCCCTGAGCCGTAGAAGCTCTCGGTGAGCGCCTCGGCGGCCAGGGCGACGTCGGCGTCCTTCCAGACCACCACCACGTCGTTGCCCGCGAGTTCGAGGATCGGCTTCTTGCCGGCGGCGACGCAGCGCTCCTGGAACCGCAGGCCGTTCTCGCTGCTGCCGAAGTACATGATGTCGTCGACGTGCGGGCTGCTCAGCCAGGAGTTCAGCATCGGTCCCGGGTCGCCGCACACCACGCCGAGGGTGCCGGGCGGTGCCCCGACCTCCTCCAGCGCGGGCACCACCACCTCGTGCAGGACGTACATCACTCCGAGCGGCGCGCTGCGCGGGGCCCGTACGACCAGGGCGTTGCCCGCGAAGAGCGAGGTCACGCCGAGGAGCGCGCTCGAAAGTGGCGCGTTCTGGGGCGGGTTGAGGCAGACGACCCCGTCGGGCTGCCTGCGTACGGAGATCTCGCGGGCCCCGTGCCGGAATTCCTGGAGCATCTGTGTGCGGTAGAAGCCGAGCGACTCGGGTCCGAAGCACTCCAGCATGCCGGAGACCTGCCAGCGGGCGAGCGCCAGCGGGTGGCCCTCCTTCACCAGGATGTCGATGATCTCCCCGGCCCGCTCGGCCAGCCGGTCGTGCAGCAGCGTGCCGAGCTGTTCGAGGCGTACGTCCAGGGGCACGGCGGACCACTCGCGGCCGGCCCGGGCGGCGGCCTGGAGCGCGTGTTCGACCGTCTCGCGGTCCGCCTTCGCGACCCGGGCGACGATCGTGGGCGGCAGCTCGCCTCCGGCCGGACCGCCCTGCCACTGGCCGCGTTCCAGCTTCCGTTTCAGGGTCAGATTCGTGAACGCGTCGTCGAGCAGTGCCGCCGCGTCCAGGACGTAGACCCATTCCGTACTCGGAATGTTCTTTCCGTCCACATAGGAGAGATACGTCGAGGCCCCAGGGGCGAGAGTGACATCCTCATGGGTGAGCGGCGCACCCCCCGCCAATTGCGTGCCGTTCACACGGTCCCCGCTTTCTTCTAACGCTTCGTACAGCCGGCACATTCTTCTTCCGGCTGCGCTCAGTAATCTCCCAGCGGGGGCTGAGAGGGCCCTGAGACGGAGCTGAGACGACCGTTTCAGGAGCATCGAAGCCGGCAGTCCGAGAATCTGCGGGAAAGGGACGTGGATTTAAGTCCGTGTATGGCCTGGTGACAGGGGAGCGAGATGTCAACGACTGAGGAATCGGTAGCCTTCGACTCCGTTGCGCAGCCGCTACGGAAGTACGCCGAGAACGCGAGCGCCTTCCTGGCGACGAACACCGGGACCGAGTATTTCTTCGCACCCGGCACGGAGGGCTTCATCGCCTACCGCACGGCGGGCGGCTATCTGGTCCAGTTCGGCGGGGTGTTCGGTCCCGAAGGTGAACAGGAGAAGCTTCTCAACGCCTTCCTGGACTTTGCGCGCGGCAAGCGGCGCAAAGTCTGCGCCATCCAGCTCCAGCGCTCGGACGCTGATCTTTACGCACGCTGCGGATTCACCGTGAACCAGGTCGGATCATCGTTCTCTTTGCATTTGCCCGAGTTCACGCTCAAGGGCTCGAAGTTCATGAAGCTGCGCAATAAGATCTCCCGCGCCAAGCGCAGCGGCCTGAAGATCGACGAGGTCGCGTACGAGGACGTCGCCGGCGAGATCGCCGCACTCGACCAGCGCTGGCTGCGCAGCAAGGGCAAGCACGTCAAGGAGATCGAGTTCCTCGTCGGCCAGTGCGGCGGCCCCGCGCAGGGCGAACGCCGGCTGTTCGTCGGCCGCGTCGAGGGCGCCGTGGTCGCGTACATCTCCTACTCCCCCGCGTACGGCTCCCGTTCCGGCTGGCTGCACGACCTCAGCCGCCGCGACAACGAGGTGTCCCCGGGGGTGATGGAGGCGGTCAACGCCCACGCCATCGAGACCTTCCGTACCGAGGGCGCCGAGTGGCTCCACTTCGGCTTCACCCCGTTCACCCGCCTCGATCCCTCTGTCGAGGTCTCCGCCGCCAGTCCCGTGACGGGCTGGTTCATGCGTTTCCTCGCCGACCACGGAGAGAAGGTCTACCCCTCCGCCAGCCAGCTGGCGTACAAGGAGAAGTGGGCGCCGCAGCTGGTGCTGCCCGAGTATCTGGCCTTCCACGGGCGGGCCCGGTTCGGGGCGATCTGGCAGATCCTGCGGGTGACCAAGTCCGTCTGAGCCGGCCCCCGGACCCCCGGTGAAGCCGACGTCCCCTGGCCCGGCGCCGGGCCAGGGGACGTTCGTGACATCGCGCGACGCGGGTGCTTCGCCGGCGGCCGGCTACTTCGCCAGGGGCTCCTGGCGGAGGATTTCCTGGAACCTGGCGCGCAGGGAGTACCCCGGCTCCAGACCGAGCCCCTGGGAGAGCCGCTGCCTGGTGCGGTGGTACGCGTCGAGCGCCTCGGCCTGCCGGCCCGAGCTGTACAGCGCGGTGATCAGTTGCTCGCAGAAGCGCTCGCGCAACGGGTACTGGGCGTGCAACTGCTCCAGCTCCGTGATCACACTGCGGTGCATGCCGAGCACGAACTGGGCCTCGAAGAGCTGTTCGTAGGCCGTCAGCCGGGTCTCGGTGAAGCGGGTGGCGGCTATCCGGCACAGCATGCCGTGGCCGGTGTCGAGGAGCGCGGGGCCCCGCCACAGCGCGAGCCCGTCGGTGAGCAGCCGGACCGCGCCGCCGGGATCGGATTCCTGAAGGATCATCGCCCTGCGAACCAGGTCGCAGAAGTTCAGGGCGTCGATCTGACGGTCCGGCATCGAGAGTACGTAGCCGAAGTTCGAGGTGCCGATCAGATCACGTCGGCTGCCCATCCCGGTGCGTGCCGCGATAATTCGGCGTAATCGGGCCATGTGGCCGTGCAGTGAATTCTCTGCGTCGCGCGGAGGGTTCTCTCCCCACAGTTCGTCGATGAGGTCGTTTCGCGAGACGGGACGGTTCGGGGTGAGGGCGAGAGTCGCGACGATGGCGCGCAGCTTTTCCCCCGGAATCTTCAGCGATATATGCTCGTCGCTCATCTCCAACGAGCCCAGCAGATGGATCTCCATTTTCACTCCCACGTCTGAGTACTCAGCGCAGACACACCTCGGTGACGGGACAGCACTGTTCCGTCACGGCAAGGAGTGCAGGGGAATTTCGGCGCCGTGGTCGCGGCACCGAAATATCGACCGATCGACCGCGCCGGCTCCGGGATCTTGAGCCCGGAGATCAGACGCGGGAGAATCGAAACGAATGAGGAAATGGGACGGCATCCATCACAGCGGACGGCCTCGAGGGGCGTCCTGATCAATGATTCTCGTCTTGCCCCTTGAGGCACTTTCCGCACCACCGCAAGCGGTAGCGACTTCCCCCGTGTCAACCATGGCTCGAACATTATTCTCGTGCCCCGGGGCGGTCAACACGTGCGGGTCGCATCGGCGAGTCGGCCAAGCCCCCGAGTCGGCGGTCCGGCCGGCTCCGGAACTGGTCAACGAGTGGTAAAGACCGCTGGCGGGCATCGGCACGGCGCATTCGAACTGTGTGTCGAGAGTCGCTCACGCTCCGCATGGCACGTGACGCGCCTCACTTCGAATCAGAGGTGATCATGAAGCGTGCCTGCTCAGAGCGGACGTGTCTGTTCAAGGTTGAACTGTCGAAATAGGCCGGATCCGCACCGTGCCGCGGCCTCAGGCCGCGGCCCCGTCGGCCTCCATGGTCATGCGGGCCACGCCCTACGCCGCGGAGGATCTCCTCCGCCAGCGTGCCGGGTGTGGGTGTGTTCATGCGGCGTCCCTGCATCCCTCTGGTTCTCGATATCGCGTCGGTCCGCGACCTCTCACGCCCGGACCGTGGCAACAAAAAAGGCCCGGGTCGCGCACGAGGCGCTACCCAGGCCTTGCCTCCCGTCGAGCTGGACGCCGCCCGGCATCGCACAGGGCGACGACGACGGCATCCATAGGGAGTAACAATCCTGCGATCGAGATCGATCGAAAATGACTATACACGGGCAGAGTGGTACAGGTCGAACCCCTGCCGGCTGCCATGAGGAGCGTGGAGCCCAGGACGTTCACCACGGGAACGCTGAACAGATCAGGGAGGGGTCGGCCGGGCCCACCGCGCCGGCCCCGCGGTAGTAAAGCAGATCGGCGACGGACGCGGCGCCGACGGCGAGCTGCACGCGCCGTGCTGCGCCGACGAGGCCGGTGCGGGGAGGCGCACCTCCGCCCATACGGTCTTGCCGGGCGCCGCCGGGCGCGGGGCGACCCCCCAGTCGTCGGCGAGGGCGGCGACGAGGAGCAGGCCGTATCCGGACTCCCCGGCCGGGTGCGGCGCCGCCGGGACGGGAAGCCGCTCGGCCCGCGTGTCCGCGACCTCGACCCGAAGGACGGGCCCCGTCGCCGCGAGCCGGAGACGGAAGTCCCGGCCGGGGACATGACCGTGCCGGACGGCGTTCGCGGCGAGCTCCGCCGCGATCAGGGTGACCCTCTCGTTGGCCGGTGACGTGTACGGGTGGCCCCACTCGTTCAGCCGATGCGAGACGAGCCGCCGGGCGAGACGCGCGCCCCGCGGGGTCGACGTGAACCGCATCGCGAACTCCCGTGCGATCAGCATGCGTTGCGGCAGAGGGCTGTACGGAGGAATTTCCGGCTTCATGGGGAGAACGGTCGCGGCCCGTGCGTAGCTTTGAACAGGCGCGACGCGCGGACCGGTGCCTGTTGTACGTGACCGGTGCGTGGTTGTACGAGCGGCGAGGCGTGACCTGCCTCCCGCGCGGCGGGTTGACCGCGAGGTGTTCGGTGGCGGCGGGTACGGGAGGTGCCGGGCGTGGAGGAGCAGCGGGCGGAGGGTGAGTACGAGTCCGGGGCGGGCATCCTGCACGTGTTCGGGCGGCAGTTGAAGCTGTGCAGGGAGCGGGCCGGGCTCGACCGGACGGAACTGGGGGCGCGGACGGGGTACTCGGCCTCGACGATCGCCTCCTTCGAACAGGGGAGACGGATCCCGCCACCCAAGTTCATCGACCGCGCCGATGAAGTGCTGGACACGGGCGGGGTGTTGGGGGCGGGCAAGGAAGAGGTGGCGCGGGCCCAGTATCCGGCCTTCTTCCGGGACGCGGCCCGGTTGGAGACGGAGGCCGTCGAACTCCACGTCTATGCCAATCAGGCGGTGCCTGGACTCTTGCAGACGGGTGACTACGCACGCGCCGTATTCGCCATGCGACGCCCCTTGCTGGGTGATGAGATCGTCGAACAGCGGGTCGCCGCACGCCTGGCCCGGCAGGAGATCTTCGCCCGCATGCCGTTGCCCACGATCAGCTTCGTGATCGAGGAGTCAGTCCTACGGCGTCCCCTGGGCGGTCGGCCAGTGATGCGAGGCCAGTTGGAGCAGATGCTGCTCCACGGTCATCGGCGTAACGTCGAATTCCAGGTGATGCCCACGGAGTGCGAGGACCATGCCGGACTCGCGGGTCCGTTCACCTTGATCGAGACCTCGGAAGGGCGGAGGATCGCGTATGCGGAAGTGCACAAGGACAGCCGCCTCTACACGGAGCGGAAGTCGGTCCGAGAACTCGAAGAGCAGTACGGGATTCTGCGCGCCGAGGCACTCACCCCGCGCGAATCACTGGCCTTCGTCGAGAAGTTGCTAGGGGAGAGATGAACGCCGTGGACCCTGTTGCGATCGTGCCCGAGTCGGCCTGGAGCAAGAGCAGCTACAGCAGCGGCGAAGGGGGCGAGTGCGTCGAAATAGCCCCCTGGCAGGGCCTCACCCACGTACGGGACTCCAAGAACCCGGCGGGACCGGCGCTGCGCCTCGGCCCTCACGCCTGGACCGCGTTCGTCGACTTCGCTGCCCGGCACGCCTGTTGAGGTGAAACGCGCGCTTCGTCGTGCCCCGTGACCGCCACGACCGGTCCCGGGGTGCGACGGAATCTTCAGGCCCGCCGATTGAAACGTTCAATCCCCAAGGGTCACGAACCAGCCAGATCTCGTTGATGACACGAATCAACGGCACCGGATCGCGGAAATACCCTGCGCACTCATTGACCCCTCCCCCACGCACCCCTACCTTCACCGACGTGAATCGATTCATAGCGATGCACAACTCCTAGGTGAGGGGCCGCAATTGATCAGCAGGAGGAACATCCTGGCGGGCGCGGCGGGTGCCGTCGCCGCGACGGCCGCCGGAACGGGACCGGCCACCGCCGCGCCCACGTCCGCACCGGCGTCGACGTCCGCGTCGGCCGCGCGGCGCGGAGCACCTCGCGTCACCACCCCGACCGTCGAATACGTCGACCGCCCCTTGGGCCTCGACGCCCGACACCCTCGGCTGAGCTGGCCGATGACCTCGGACAAGCCGGGGATGCGCCAGGCCGCTTACCAGATCCGTGTCGCCTCCAGCGCGTCGGGCCTGTCGCATCCGGACGTCTGGGACAGCGGGAAGGTGACGTCGGAGGATTCCGTCCTCGTCCCGTACGCCGGTCCTCAACTCGCGCCGAGAACCCGCTACTTCTGGTCCGTACGGGTCTGGGACACCGACGGCGCGGCCTCCGGCTGGAGTGCGCCGTCCTGGTGGGAGACCGGGCTCATGGACCGTGCGCAGTGGTCGGCGGACTGGGTCTCCGCTCCCCCGGTCCTCACGGACGCGCCCTCCCTCGAAGGCAGTTCCTGGATCTGGTTCCCCGAGGGGGACCCGGCGAGCAGCGCCCCGGCGGCCACACGGTGGTTCCGGCGGGTCGTCGACATCCCCGACGGGGTCACGGCGGCGAAGATCGCCATCAGCGCTGACAACGTTTTCTCGCTCTCCGTGAACGGCGCCGAAGTCGCCCGTACCGACCTGGCGACGGACAACGAGGACTGGCGCCGTCCGGCCGTCGTCGACGTGCTCGGACGGCTGCGCCCCGGCCGGAACGTCCTCGCGGTCGCGGCGGCCAACGCGACGGTGGGGCCCGCCGGTCTGGTCGCCGTGCTCAGCCTGACCACGGCCTCCGGTGAGCGGCGGATCGTCACCGACACCTCCTGGAAGGCGGCGGACGCCGAGCCTGCGGGCGACTGGCGCGGGGACGGCTTCGACGACAGCGGCTGGCCGGCGGCGAAGCCGGCCGCCGCCTGGGGAGCGGGCCCCTGGGGCAGGGTCGTCCCGGCGTCGTTCGCCGCCAACCAGCTGCGGCACGCGTTCACGCTGCCGGACAAGAAGGTGGCCCGCGCCCGCCTGTACGCCACGGCCCTCGGCCTGTACGAGGCACACCTCAACGGCAGCCGGGTGGGCCGCGACCAGCTCGCCCCCGGCTGGACCGACTACCGCGAACGCGTCCAGTACCAGACGTACGACGTCACCTCCCTGCTTCGGCCCGGCGCCAACGCCATCGGCGCGTACGTGGCACCGGGCTGGTACGCGGGCAACGTCGGCATGTTCGGGCCCCACCAGTACGGTGAACGCCCGGCGCTGCTGGCGCAGTTGGAGGTCGAGTACGCCGACGGGACGAGTGAGCGCGTCACTTCGGGCACGGACTGGCGGGCGTCGGCCGGGCCGATCGTCGCGGCCGACCTGCTCGGCGGTGAGACCTACGACGCGCGGATGGAGACCGCCGGCTGGACGTCACCCGGTTTCGACGACCGGACCTGGCTCGCGGTCCGTGCGGCGGGCGACGGCGCGCCCGGCCGGATCGTCGCGCAGGTCGACGGCCCGGTGCGCGTGGCCGGTGAACGGCCCCCGGAGAAGGTGACCGAGCCGGCGCCGGGGGTCTTCGTCTTCGACCTGGGCCAGAACATGGTCGGTTCGGTCCGGCTGAAGGTCTCGGGCGACGCCGGGACGACCGTGCGGATGAGACACGCCGAGGTCCTCAACCCGGACGGAACCCTGTACACCGCGAACCTGCGCTCCGCCGCGGCGACGGACACGTACACCCTGAAGGGTGGCGGAGAGGAGACGTACGAGCCGCGCTTCACCTTCCACGGGTTCCGCTACGTCGAGCTCACCGGGTTCCCCGGCACTCCCACAGCGCAGGCCGTGACCGGCCGTGTCATGCATACGTCGGCGCCCTTCACCCTTGAGTTCGAGACCGACGTACCGATGCTCAACCAGCTTCACAGCAACATCACCTGGGGTCAGCGCGGCAACTTCCTGTCCGTCCCGACGGACACCCCCGCACGCGACGAGCGGCTCGGCTGGACCGGCGACATCAACGTCTTCGCGCCGACGGCCGCCTACACGATGGAGTCGGCCCGCTTCCTCGCCAAGTGGCTCGTGGACCTGCGCGACGGCCAGACCGCGGACGGCGCGTTCACCGATGTGGCGCCCATGGTCGGAACGGTCGGCAACGGCGTCGCGGGCTGGGGCGACGCGGGTGTCACCGTCCCCTGGTCGCTGTACCAGGCGTACGGGGACCGGCAGGTCCTGGCCGACGCCTGGCCCTCCGTCCAGGCCTGGCTGGGCTACCTGGAGCGGCACAGCGACCGTCTGCTGCGGCCGGCGGACGGATACGGGGACTGGCTGAACGTCTCGGACGAGACACCCAAGGACGTCGTCGCCACCGCGTACTTCGCGCACAGCGCCGATCTCGCGACCCGGATGGCGGGCGAGCTCGGCGAGGACCCGGCGCCCCACGCGAGTCTCTTCGCGCGCGTCCGCGAGGCGTTCCAGAACGCCTACGTCGGCGCAGACGGGAGGGTGAAGGGCGACACACAGACGGCGTACGTGCTCGCCCTGTCGATGAACCTGCTGCCGGACGGCCTGCGCACGGCGGCGGCCGGCCGCCTCGTGGATCTGATCCGCGCGAAGGACTGGCACCTGTCGACCGGCTTCCTCGGCACGCCCCGGCTGCTGCCCGTCCTGACCGACACCGGGCACACCGACGTCGCCTACCGGCTGCTCGGGCAGCGTTCCTTCCCGAGCTGGGGCTACCAGATCGACAAGGGCTCCACCACGATGTGGGAACGCTGGGACTCCATCCGGCCCGACGGCAGCTTCCAGACCCCGGGCATGAACTCCTTCAACCACTACGCCTACGGCTCGGTCGGCGAGTGGATGTACGCCAACATCGCCGGAATCTCGCCGGGCCGCCCCGGTTACCGGGAGATCGTCGTACGCCCCCGGCCGGGCGGTGACGTCACCTCCGCCCGTGCCACGTTCACCTCGGTGTACGGACCCGTCTCCACGCACTGGCGGCAGGGCTCCGGCGGTTTCGACCTGACCTGTGCCGTGCCCGCCAACACCACGGCCGAGGTGTGGATCCCCGCGACCGGACCGGACGCGGTCTCCCACACCCGGGCGACCTTCCTGCGTGCAGAGGACGGCTGCGCGGTGTACCGGGTCGGCTCCGGCCGCCACCGGTTCACCGCCTGACCGGACGGCCCTGGAAGGACGGGAGGGGGTGCCCGCCGTACACCGGCGGACACCCCCTCCCGTCCTGTCGCGGCCCGGCCCGGCCCGCGCGCACGGTGCCTACGGCGTCGCGTCCACGGCGACCGCGATCTCCTCGGCGTCCGCCCGCGCGGACCTGAACTGCGTCCGGTACAGCTCCGCGTAGCGCCCGTCCACCTCAAGCAGATCCTCGTGGGTGCCCCGCTCCACGATCCGGCCGGCCTCGACCACGAGGATCAGGTCGGCGGCCCGCACCGTCGACAGCCGGTGCGCGATGACGATGGCGGTGCGGCCCTCGAGGGCCTCGGTGAGCGCCTCCTGGACGGCCGCCTCCGAGGTGTTGTCGAGGTGGGCGGTGGCCTCGTCCAGGATGACGACCCGCTGGCGGGCGAGCAGCAGCCTGGCGATGGTCATGCGCTGGCGCTCGCCGCCGGAGAGCCGGTAGCCGCGTTCGCCGACCACGGTTTCGAGGCCGTCGGGCAGGGACCGTACGAGATCTTCGAGACGGGCCCGGCCCAGTACGTCCCACAGTTCGTCCTCGGTCGCCCCCGGCCGCGCGAGGAGCAGGTTCTCGCGGACGGATTCGTGGAAGAGGTGACCGTCCTGCGTGACCATGCCGAGGGTCGCACGCATCGAGTCGGCGCTGAGGTCGCGGACGTCGACCCCGCCGATGCGCACGGCGCCCGCGTCGGTGTCGTACAGGCGGGGCAGCAGTTGCGCGATGGTCGACTTGCCGGCGCCGGAGGAGCCGACGAGCGCGATGGTCTGACCGGGATCGGCACGGAAGGAGATGCCGTGCAGGACCTCGTCGCCGCCCCGGGTGTCGAGGGCGGCGACCTCCTCCAGGGAGGCGAGGGAGACCTTGTCGGCGGACGGGTAGGCGAAGCGGACGTCGTCGAACTCGACGGACGCGGGACCCTCCGGGACCGCCCGGGGCTCCGGCTTCTCCTCGATGAGCGGCTTCAGGTCGAGCACCTCGAAGACACGCTCGAAGCTGACCAGGGCGCTCATCACCTCGACGCGCGCCCCGGCCAGCGAGGTGAGCGGCGCGTACAGACGGGTGAGCAGCAGCGCCAGCGAGACGACGGCGCCCGGCTCCAGGGTGCCCTTCAGCGTGAACCAGCCGCCGAGCCCGTAGACGAGGGCGAGCGCCAGGGCCGACACGAGGGTCAGGGCGGTGATGAAGGCGGACTGTGCCATCGCCGTACGCACCCCGATGTCCCGCACCCGCCGGGCCCTCGCCGCGAACTCGGCGGACTCCTCCCCGGGCCGCCCGAAGAGCTTGACGAGGGTGGCGCCGGGCGCGGAGAAACGTTCGGTCATCCGGGTGCCCATGGAGGCGTTGAGGTCCGCGGCCTCTCGCTGGAGCCTGGCCATGCGGCTGCCCATCCGCCGGGCTGGGAGCACGAACACCGGCAGCAGGACCAGCGCGAGCAGAGTGATCTGCCAGCTCAGGGTGAGCATCACGACCAGGGTGAGCAGCAGCGTCACCACGTTGCTGACGACTCCGGACAGGGTGTTGCTGAACGCGCGCTGGGCGCCGATGACGTCGTTGTTGAGTCGACTGACGAGCGCGCCCGTACGTGTACGTGTGAAGAACGCGACCGGCATGCGCTGCACATGATCGAAGACAGCCGTCCGAAGATCGAGGATGAGTCCCTCGCCGAGCGTCGACGAGAGCCAGCGGGCCAGAATCCCGAAGCCCGCCTCGGCGAGCGCGATGACGGCGATGAGCACGGAAAGACGGATGACTGTGCTCTCGGCCCCGTGGGCCACGATGGTGTTCACGACGTGCCCCGCGAGCACCGGCGTCGCGACGGCCAGCAGCGCTGTCACCACACTGAGGAGGACGAACTGCGCGATACGGCGGCGGTGCGGGCGGGCGAAGGCGGCGATGCGGCGCAGCGTCGCACGGTCGAAGGGACGACGCTCCTGCTGGGCGTTCATGACACTGTGCAACTGTGTCCAGGCTGTGGTCTCCATGCTCATAAAAGAGACAGTAGGACCTCAAGCGTTGTTGAGGTCAACGGGCCCGGTCGGGAGTACTCGCACGGGCGGTCCCTCGTACGGGAGCGTTCGCGCCGGCGGTCCCCCGTGGACACCGGGTCCGAGGCCGGCGCCGGGCTTCCGAGGCCCGCGTCTCCCGCGGCTTGCCCCGGGTGTCAGCCGCCGTCCCCGCGCCCGCAACCTCACGTTGGTGCGGTGTGGAAAGCCTCTCCCGATGTGACAGCCGTACGACTTCCCCGGGCGCTGCCCCGGCTCCCCCGTCGACTCATCCTGCGGCCCGCCGTCCGGCCGGTCCTTTGCCTGCTCCCGCTCGCACTGGTCCTGGTGGTGGCCGCACGCCACCGGTCCGTGCTCGCCGAGGGCTTCGGTCAGCTGAGGTCTGCCGAGTGGCCCTGGCTCATCGCCGCGGCCGCCGCGACCTGCCTGACCTGGGTCGCCGCGGCCGTGACCCGCCAGGGCGCCGTCATGGAACGGCTGCCCGCCCGCCGACTGCTGGCCACGCAGTTCGCGGCGGGCGCCGCGAACCATCTGCTGCCGACGGGGCTCGGCGCCGGGGCGGTCAATCTCCGGTTCATGACGGTGTGCGGGGTGCCGCTGGCCCGCTCGTCGGCCGCGCTGGCGCTTTATCTGATGGCCGAGTCGGTCGCCCGGCTGACCCTGCTCCTCGGCCTGCTGATCGCGTTCCCCGATGCGCTACGGGTCGACGGCCTGCTTCCGGACGGAGCGGTCGGGCCACTGCTGCTCGGCGTCGTCCTGGCCCTGTGCGCCGCGCTGGCGGTGCTCGCTCTCGTACGACGGCTGCGCACGGCAGTGTTCTCCTTCCTGCGCACCGCCTTCGGGGAGGCCCGCTCGGTGCACACCCGCCCGTCCCGGGCCATCGCCCTGTGGGGCGGCTCGCTCGCCTTCCCGCTGCTCCAGGCCGCCGGACTGGCCTCGGTGGGACGGGCGCTCGGCCTTCAGGTGTCGCCCACGCACATGATGATCGCGTATCTGGCGGCGACGATCGCGGTCGCGATGGTGCCGACGCCCGGCGGGCTCGGTTCGGTGGAGGCCGCGCTGGTGGTGGCCCTGGTCGCGGCGGGCGGCCCGGTGGCCGTGGCGACCGCGGTGGTGCTGGCCTACCGGATCATCACGGTGTGGGTGCCGCTGGTACCGGGGGCGCTCACGCTCGGCGTGCTGGTCCGGTGGAAGGTGATCTGACGCGCGGGAGCCGAAGCTCCGGGGCGGGATCGGCGCGTCACCCCCGGACCGGGCGTCACACCCCGGACGCTCGTCACCCCGGACTGCGCGTCGCCCCAAACGGCACGTCGCCCCGGACAGCGCGGAGCCCCGGGCCCCGCCCCCGGACCGTGCGTCGCGCCGCGTGCTGTGATACCGAGGAGTAACCACGGCGTGCGGTGTGGCGCGCCGGCCGCCGAAAGGGACAGCGCGATGCCGGTCCGTATCGAACGTCAGGGTCACGTCACCACCGTCGTCCTCTCCCGGCCCGCGGCCCGCAACGCGGTGGACGGGCCGACCGCCGCCGAACTCGCGGACGCCTTCCGCAAGTTCGAGGCCGACGAGACGGCGCGCGTGGCCGTGCTCTGGGGCGAGGGCGGCACCTTCTGCGCGGGCGCGGACCTCAAGGCCATCGGCAGCGAGCACGGCAACGAGGTCGCCGAGGACGGTGACGGGCCGATGGGTCCCACCCGGCTGCGCCTGACCAAGCCGGTGATCGCCGCGATCGCGGGTCACGCCGTGGCCGGCGGCCTGGAGCTGGCGCTCTGGTGCGATCTGCGCGTCGCCGAGGAGGACGCCGTCTTCGGCGTGTTCTGCCGCCGCTGGGGTGTGCCGCTGATCGACGGGGGCACGGTACGGCTGCCCCGGCTCATCGGCACGAGCCGGGCGATGGACATGATTCTCACCGGCCGCCCGGTCGAGGCCCGTGAGGCGTACGAGATGGGGCTCGCGAACCGTCTCGTCCCGGTCGGCCGGGCCCGCGCCGAGGCCGAGCGGCTGGCCGCCGAGATCGCCGGCTTCCCGCAGTCCTGTCTGCGCAGCGACCGCGCCTCGGTCCTCGACCAGGAAGGCCTGATCGAGAAGGAGGCCATGCGGACCGAACTCCTTTACGGCATGGGCGTACTGGAGGAGAGCATGGAGGGTGCGGCCCGGTTCGCGTCCGGTGCGGGCCGGCACGGTGCCTTCGGCGATGTGTGACACCGGTGGCGGGCACTCGGCCGTGACACCGGCAGAGGCCCGCCCGGCGAAAGCCCGTCCGTCAAGAGCCCGCCCCCGTGAAAACCCGCCCCGGTGAAGGGCCGTTGGCGGGGGCGCCTTCGCCAGGAACCCTGCCCGGCATCCCCGGCCAAAGCCCGCCCGGCGAAAGTCCGTCCGGAGAAAGGCCGTTGGCGGGGGCGCCTTCACCGGAGGGCTGCCCGGCGCCGGGGCAGACCACGAGAGCGGCTCCGGGGTCCGTCCGGCCAGACCGGTCACGGCAGTTGGCCGGGCCGGCCGTCGTAGGTCCTCAAGAGTGCTGTCCGGCAGGGGTGGTGACGGAGGGGTAAGTGGATGCGGCAGGATGAGCGGTCCTCCCGGGCGAAGACGATCACCCGTCCGGGCATGATCGCGCGTTCCCGGATTCGAGCAGGTGGCAAGTGACGACACAGCACATTCGGCCCGAGGGCCCTCCCCCCGGTCCCGGCCCGCGAGGAGGCCGTCGATGAAGCGCTCCGTCACCCTGGACGACCTGATGATCGCCGGAATAGCGGTGGCCGCCGGACTGCTTGCGGCGTTCCTGCTGCGGATGCTGCTGCGCTGGCTCGGCAAGCACGCCGAGCGCACCCGCTGGAGCGGCGACGACATCATGGTGGACGCGCTGCGCACCGTCGTGCCGTGGTCCGCGGTGGCCGCGGGCGTCGCCGCGGCCGCCGCGGTGCTTCCGCTGACCGCGCCGGTCGGCCGCACCGTCAACCGGTCGCTGACCGTCCTGCTCATCCTGGTCACGACGATCACCGCGGCGCGGCTGATCACCGGCCTGGTCCGGTCGGTGACCCAGTCCCGCTCGGGTGTCGCCGGTTCGGCCACCATCTTCGTCAACATCACCCGGGTCGTGGTGCTGGCGATCGGTTTCCTGGTCGTCCTCCAGACCCTGGGGATCTCGATCGCGCCCCTGCTGACCGCCCTGGGCGTGGGCGGTCTGGCCGTCGCCCTCGCGCTCCAGGACACCCTCGCCAACCTCTTCGCGGGCGTGCACATCCTCGCGTCGAAGACGATCCAGCCGGGCGACTACATCCAGCTGAGCAGCGGCGAGGAGGGTTACGTCGTCGACATCAACTGGCGCAACACCACGGTCCGTCAGCTGTCCAACAACCTGGTCATCATCCCCAACGCCCAGCTCTCGGGCACCAACATGACCAACTTCACCCGGCCCGAGCAGCGGATGACGCTCACCGTGCAGGTGGGCGTCGGCTACGACAGCGACCTCGACCACGTCGAGCGGGTCACGAACGAGGTCGTCGCCCAGGTGATGACCGGGATCGACGGCGCTGTCCCGGAGCACGAACCCGCCGTGCGTTTCCACACCTTCGGCGACTCGCGCATCGGTCTCACCGTGATCCTCGGGGTGGGCGAGTTCAGCGACCAGTACCGGATCAAGCACGAGTTCATCAAGCGCCTGCACAAGCGCTACCGGGACGAGGGCATCCGGATTCCGTCGCCCGCCCGGACGGTCGCGCTCCAGCCGGGCGGTGCCGGCTTCCTGGAGACCGTCATACCGCATCAGCGCGAGGCCGCGAAGCGGCCCTGAGACCGGGCCGGGACCGAGGCGGCCGGGGCCGGGCGGTGTGTTCCGCCCGGCCCCGGCCGCCTCGCCGCGCGGTCAGAGCGTGGCGGTCGAGTCCGGGTAGTGGCCGGGCGCGCGGTTGCGCGGGGCGACCAGGCTCGACACCACCGGGGTGACCGTCCAGTCCGGGTGGTTCGGCATGCGCGGTGTCCTCGTCCCGTACAGCCAGTCGTTCAGGAATCCGGCCTGGTCCTGCCCGGAGATCTCGGAGGCGACCGCGATGTAGTCCGCGGTGGTGGCCGCGCGGTTGCGGTGGCGCTCCAGGAAGGTGCGCTCGACGCGGTTGAAGACGTCCTCGCCGATGAGTTCGCGCAGTGCGTAGAGGACCAGGACACCGCCCAGGTAGCGCTGGTTGTCGAACAGGTTGACGGCGTTCGGCGCGGCGACCGGCCCGGAGGACTGACGCCACTGGTCGCCCTTGGCGTACGTGTCCTTCATCCGGGCTTCCATGGTGGTCAGGCCGAGCGAGTCCGGCCAGCCGCGCTCGTAGCGGTAGAGCAGCCCGTAGAAGTCGGCGTGGCCCTCGTTCAGCCACAGATCGGCCCAGTCGGCCGGGCTGACGCTGTTGCCGAACCAGGAGTGGACCAGCTCGTGCATCATGTGCGAGCCGATCTTCTTCTCCTCCTGGAGCAGGAAGTTCGGCTTGTAGAGCGTCAGGGTCTGGGTCTCCAGGCCCGTGAAGTCGAAGGCGTTCGGGTCGTCGGAGTTGCAGGGCAGCAGCCCGTACGTCTCGAACGGATAGGCGCCGAGCCGCTGCTCCAGCCAGTCGACGAGACCGGGAGTGAGAGCGAGCGCGGGTTCCAGCGCGGTGGCCCGTGCCGTCGGGACGACATCGCGCAGCCCCAGCCCGCCTGGCCCCTGCCGCTCCTTGACCGTGTAGTCGCCGACGGTGATCTGCACGAGCTCGGTGGCCATCGGGGAGGCCGAACGGTACGTGTACGCGGTCCGGTCCCCGTCCAGGTTCTCCGTGCGGATCAGCGAGCCGTTCGCGACACCGCGCAGGGTGTTCGGCACGGTGATGCGGAAGCTGAAGTCCGCCTTGTCCGCCGGGTGGTCGTTGCACGGGAAGACGGTGTGCGCGGCGTCCGGCTGGGGGCAGGTCGCGAAGCCGTCGGGGGTGGGGACCCAGGCGGTGTGCGCGAGCTTCCTGGCCGGGTCGGCGCCGTACTCGACGCAGACCGCGACGGCGCAGTGCTCCGGCAGGGTCCGCACCGGGGTGACCCGCAGCTTCTCGCCCACCTGCTCGAAGCCGGCCGCGACGGCGCCGACCCGCACCGCGCGGACATCCAGACCGAGCGCGTCGAGCGAGAAGCGGGACAGGTCCTGCGTCGCCCTGATCATCAGGATCGCCTTGGCGTCGACCAGACGGGTCGTGGCGTCGTACGAGAAGTCGAGGTGGTACGCCTCGACGCGGTAGCCGTCGTTGCCGAGGGCCGGGAAGACGGAGTCGCCCAGGGTCTCCGCGCCCGGGGTGCCCTCATCGGGCCGTGGGGTCAGGGGCCGCGCCGAGGCGGTCGGGGCGGCGGCGAGCGCGACGGCGGTACCGAGCAGCGCGGCCGCGGGGGCCGTCACTCTGGTGCGATATCTCATGGTTCGCTTTCGTTCGGGCGACGGAGTGCCGGGAGGTCCGCCGCAGGATGCAAGTGCGCGATCACTTCCTGTACTCCTGGGCGGGCGGCCCGGTTGCCTTCGAGGGGCACCGCCCGATTCACTCCGGCCCGCGCGTTCACAACGCGGGGCCGGGCGGAGGGCCGCGGGTACGCGTCCGGCGAGTGCGGGCCGGGCGGACGGCCGCGGGTACGCGTCAGGCGTGTGTGGGCCGGCGCGGACCGGCCCCGGGTACGCCCCCGGCGAGTGCGGGCCGGCGCGGAGGGCCCCGGGTACGCCTCCGGCGGGTCCGGGCCGGTGCGGACGGCGGATTTTCAGCGGGCCGGGTCCGACGCGGAGTGGACCCCTGTCGAGCCGGGGGCGCTCACGAGATATCTTGATGTCGAGCAATGTTGCAGACGTGGAGCGGAGCACCCGGTGACTGACTCGACCATCATTTACACGCACACTGACGAGGCCCCGGCCCTGGCGACGTATTCGTTCCTGCCGGTGGTCCAGGCGTACGCCTCTCAGGCGGGTGTCACTGTGGAGACCCGTGACATCTCGCTGGCCGGGCGCATCATCGCCCTCTTCCCGGAGTTCCTCCAGGAGGACCAGCGCATCGCGGACGCCCTGTCCGAGCTCGGTGAGCTGGCCAAGACGCCCGGCGCGAACATCATCAAGCTGCCGAACATCTCGGCGTCGATCCCCCAGCTGAAGGCTGCGGTCGCCGAGCTTCAGGCTCAGGGCTACGCGCTTCCGGACTACCCGGACGACCCGAAGTCGGACGAGGAGCGCGACATCCGCGCCCGTTACGACAAGGTCAAGGGCAGCGCCGTGAACCCGGTCCTGCGCGAGGGCAACTCCGACCGCCGCGCCCCCGCGTCGGTCAAGAACTACGCCAAGACCCACCCGCACCGCATGGGCAAGTGGTCGTCCGAGTCGAAGACGAACGTCGCCACCATGGGCGTCGACGACTTCCGCTCCACCGAGAAGTCCGCGGTGATCGCCGAGGCCGGCACGCTGCGCATCGAGCTGGTCGGCGACGACGGCTCCACCACCGTGCTGCGTGAGTCCGTACCCGTCCTCGCGGGCGAGGTCGTGGACGCGTCCGTGATGCACGTCGCGCCGCTGCGCGAGTTCCTGACCGCGCAGATCGCCCGCGCGAAGGCCGAGGACGTGCTGTTCTCGGTGCACCTCAAGGCCACGATGATGAAGGTCTCCGACCCGATCGTCTTCGGTCACGTGGTGCGCGCCTTCTTCCCGAAGACGTTCGCGCGCCACGGCGAGACGCTCGCCGCCGCCGGTCTGACCCCCAACGACGGTCTCGGCGGCATCTACAAGGGCCTGGAGGCCCTCGCCGACGGTGCCGAGATCAAGGCGTCCTTCGACGCCGAGCTCGCCGAGGGCCCGGCCCTCGCAATGGTCGACTCCGACAAGGGCATCACCAACCTGCACGTGCCGTCCGACGTCATCGTCGACGCCTCGATGCCGGCCATGATCCGCACCTCCGGCCGCATGTGGGGCCCGGACGGCCAGGAGGCCGACACCCTCGCGGTGCTGCCGGACTCCTCCTACTCGGGCGTCTACCAGGCCGTGATCGAGGACTGCCGCGCCAACGGCGCCTACGACCCCTCGACCATGGGCTCGGTCCCGAACGTCGGCCTCATGGCGCAGAAGGCCGAGGAGTACGGCAGCCACGACAAGACCTTCGAGATCCCGGTCACCGGCACGGTCCGCCTGGTCGACGCGGCCGGCATCGCGGTCCTGGAGCAGACGGTCTCCGCCGGCGACATCTTCCGCGCCTGCCAGACCAAGGACGCGCCGATCAGGGACTGGGTGAAGCTCGCCGTCACCCGCGCCCGCGCCAGCGGCGACCCGGCCGTGTTCTGGCTGGACGAGTCCCGCGCCCACGACGCCAACCTGATCGCCAAGGTCGAGGAGTACCTCGCGGAGCACGACACCGAGGGCCTGGACATCCGCGTCCTCGCCCCGGTCGAGGCCACCAAGCTGTCGGTGGAGCGCATCCGCCGCGGCGAGGACACCATCTCGGTGACCGGCAACGTGCTGCGCGACTACCTGACCGACCTGTTCCCGATCCTGGAGCTGGGCACCAGCGCCAAGATGCTGTCGGTCGTCCCGCTGATGGCAGGCGGCGGCCTCTTCGAGACGGGCGCCGGCGGCTCCGCGCCGAAGCACGTCCAGCAGCTGGTCAAGGAGAACTACCTGCGCTGGGACTCGCTGGGCGAGTTCTTCGCGCTGGTGCCGTCCCTCGAGCAGTTCGCGAAGACCACCGGCAACGCCCGCGCCCAGGTCCTCGCCGACACCCTCGACCGCGCCACGGCGACCTTCCTCAACGAGGACAAGTCCCCGACCCGCCGGGTCGGCGGCATCGACAACCGCGGCAGCCACTTCTTCCTGTCCCTGTACTGGGCGCAGGAGCTGGCCGGCCAGACCGACGACGCCGAACTCGCCAAGGCGTTCGCCCAGCTCGCCGAGACGCTGGCCGCGCAGGAGGAGACGATCGTCGGCGAGCTGAACGCGGTCCAGGGCAACGCGGCCGACATCGGCGGCTACTACCAGCCCGACCCCGCGAAGGCCGCGAAGATCATGCGCCCGTCCACCACCTGGAACGAGACGCTGGCGACACTCGCCTGACCCACCGCACCACCCCGCGGACACACCTCCGCACACACCGCCCCGGCCGGATCCTCCGACCGGGGCGGTTGTCGTCATGGCAGAGGCGCACGCCCCCGGCGCGACAGAGTGACTTCCTCCACGCAAGTGCGTCAGCCACCTGTCTCGAATCAAGTGAAGTGAATGACAAGGGAGTTGGAGTACGGGCACACTTGCGTGGAGCAATACACCACCACGTCCGGTGTGAGGAGGGGCCATGCCTCCAGTCGGTGGACCGACCGTCCGGCGCCGCCAGCTCGGTTCCGAGCTGCGTCGGCTGCGTGAGCACGCGGGCAAGAAGATCGAGGACGCCGCCGCGCATCTGGAGTGCTCGATGTCCAAGATCAGCCGGGTGGAGACCGGCCAGGCGCCCATCAAGGCACGAGACGTCCGGGACCTGCTGGAGTGGTACGGGGTCACGGACTCGGCGCAGACCGAGACGGTCATGCAGATCCACAGGGACGCACAGCAGCAGGGCTGGTGGGCACACTACGGAGAGGTCCTGCCCTCGGGCATGGCCACCTACGCGGGCCTGGAGTCCGACGCCCGCGCCCTGCGTTCCTACGAACCGACCTTCGTGCACGGCCTGTTGCAGACCGAGGACTACGCCCGGTCGGTGATCGCCGCGGCCAGGCCCAACGATCCCCACGAGGTCGACCAGTTGGTGAGCTTCCGCAAGGAGCGCCAGTCGCTGCTCACCCGGGAGCCCGAGCCCCTGGAACTGTGGGTGGTGCTGGAGGAGAGCGCGCTGCGGCGACCGGTCGGCGGGAGCGACGTCATGGCGGCGCAGCTCGCGTACCTGGCCGAGGCCACGGCGATGCCGAACGTCACGATCCAGATCATGCCGACCGCCAAGGGCGCGCACGCGGCACTGGCCGGGATGTTCTCGCTCCTGGAGTTCGAGCCCCGGACCCCGACCGTGGTCTACGTCAACTCCATCGCAGGAAACGTGTATCTGGAGAAGGAACGGGACGTCCGGACGTTCATCCAGACCTTCGACCTGGTGCGCGCGGCGGCTCCCGATCCGCAGGAGACGCGCTCGGTCCTGGAGACGATCGCAAGGGAGATGTACGGCACATGAGCGGGCACGACGGGCGGTTCGCCCGGCAGGTCGACCTGAGGGACGCCCACTGGCGCAAGAGCAGCCGCAGCTCCGGCAACGGAGCTTGCGTGGAAGTCGCCCTCGTCGGGAACGCCGTCGCCGTCCGGGACTCCAAAAGGACCCGCGGCCCGGCCCTAGTCTTCTCGGCGGCCGGCTGGACCGCGTTCCTCGACGGGGCCCGTCTCGGCCGTCAGGGCCGGGCCTGACCGTCCGTCGGCGCAGGACCGTCGGCGGGCCGGGGCGGTGAGAGAACAACCGGAACAGTTGCCGCACGTACGAATGGAGTACGACGCGCGGCCGGCCCCTCGGCGCGTCGGGCTGCCCGTGTACGACGTTCACCATCTCGCGCCCGTCGCGTCCGGCGCCTTCTACACCGCGAGCACCTTCTGGGCCGCGACGGGGGTCGGCGTCGCCGTCCTCACGGGCGCCGGCGCGATCTGGGCCGCACTGCGCGCCTCGCATCCCAGGTGGCGTCTGACCTACTCGACGGGCCATGATCCGCTGGTCGATCCGCTCGTCGGCGGACGGCTGGAGATCCGGCGCGACGGCACGCTGCTCGCCGACCCCCATCTGGTGCGGCTCGTGCTCGCCAACCCCGGCCGGCGCGACATCCCCAGCAGCGCCTTCGACCAGGGGCAGCCGTTCCAGGTCGACCTCGACGTGCCCTACCTGGAGATGGTGGGCACGGAGTCCGAGCCGAGCGCGGCGCAGCCTCCGCCGGCCTCGGTGGACGGCTCCCGGCTGAGCATCGGACCGGGGCGCATCGGCAGCGGCACGACCATCACGTATCTGCTCCTCGTCGACACCGCTCCCAACTGTCGCTGCACCCACTCCCTGCTCGACGTCAGGGTTACGGAGTTACCCGCCCCGCCCATCCGGCGTGCCCCGTGGCAGCTGCCGCTCGTCCGGCCGTGAACGCCGGGCCGGGGCGGACGCGCCCGCCGTGCGCGCGGTGCGGTGACGCCGGCCCGTGTTCCGCGGGCCCAGGTCGGTGACGGCGCCCCGGGCTGTCCCGGCGGCGCCCTCCCGTGCGTGCCCGTGGTGTCGTTCGGCGCGTCACGGTGACCGGAGCGGGCCACCTGGTGGAGCACCGGTGGCGGGCCGGAACGGCGGTTCATAGCTTCGGCCCATGACCAGACAAAAGATGGCATACCTCGCTTGCACCGCGGTCGTCGTGGCGTCGGGAGTGGGCGCCGCCCTGCCCGCCGACCACCCGTCGGTGCACCTGGTACGCCAAGGTGAATCCATCCAGAAGGCCGTGGACTCGGCGCGCGCGGGCGACACCGTCGTCGTCGCCCCCGGCACCTACCGCGAGAGCGTCACCATCACGGTGAAGGACCTGACGCTGAGGGGCGCGAGCGCCCGGTCCACCGTCATCGTGCCGAACACGGCCGCCACCGACGCCTGCGCCAAGGCGGGCAACGGCATCTGTGTGACCGGGACCGACAGCAAGCGCGTCAGCGGCGTCACCGTCGCCTCACTGACCGTCAAGGGCTTCTCCAAGCAGGGCCTGTGGGCGACCGGGACCGACGGACTGACGGTGCGCCGGGTGACCGCCGAGAAGAACGGACAGTGGGGTATCGCCGAGGAGCGGTCCGTGCGGACCCGGTTCGTCCGCAACGTCGCGAAGGACAACGGCGACGCCGGCGTGTTCCTCTCCAACACGGTCGCCACCGAAGAGGGAGCCCGCGACACCCGGGGCACGGTGGTCGCCCACAACCTGCTGAGCGGCAACCGGATCGGCATCACGGTACGACGGCTGCGGAACCTGACCATCGCCCGTAACGAGGCCACCGCCAACTGCACCGCGGTGTTCGTCGTGGGCGACGAGAACAAGCCGCGCGTCGGCGACCTGTCCGTCCGCGGGAACTACATCCACGCCAACAACAGGTCCTGCCCCAAGACCGCCCGGCTGCCCGCCCTCCAGGGCTCGGGGATCGTCCTCACCGGCGCGGAGGACACGCGGGTCACGCACAACCGGGTCGAGGACAACGTGGGCACGTCCCCGCTGTCGGGCGGCATCGTGCTGTTCAAGAGCTTCGTGGGCGCGCTCAGCGAGCGCAACGAGGTGCGCGACAACGTGGTCCTGCGCAACGGTCCCTCCGACATCGCCAACCGCGACACCGCAGGCAAGGGCAACACGTTCCGGGGCAACAGCTGCAAGGTCTCCGAGCCCACCGGCATGTGCTGAGTCCTCCCCGTACGGCACGACATCGGAAACGACGACATCAGAGCCGACATCAGAAACGAGGCATTGAATGACAACTGTCGAACAGAGTCCCCCGCCGTCCATGCAGCTGAGGGAACTCGTCTTCGGCGCGGCCCGCGCCGCCGCCGTACGCGCCGCGGCCCGGCTGGGTGTGGCGGACGCGCTGGACGACACGCCCATGAGCGCCGAGGAACTGGCCGCCGCGGTCAAGACCCGGCCGGGGACCCTGCGCCGGCTGCTGCGCGCCCTGTCCTGCCAGGGCGTCTTCACGGAGCGCCCCGACGGTACCTTCGCGCACACGCAGATGTCCCGGCTCCTGCGCGAGGACGACCCCAACAGCCTGCGCTACATCGCCCTGTGGTGCACCGAGCCGTGGACGTGGAACGTCTGGCCGAAGCTCGACGAGGCGGTCCGCACCGGCGGCAACGTCTTCGAGGACGTGTACGACAAGGAGTTCTTCCAGTACCTCAACGAGGACGCCCCCGAGTCGGCTCACGTCTTCAACCGGGCCATGACGACGTCCAGTTCGCAGTCGGCCAAGGACGTCGCCGACCTTCTCGACCTGCGGGGCGTGAAGGCGGTCGCCGACATCGGAGGCGGTCAGGGGCACGTGGTGGCCAGTCTGCTGGAGAAGCACCCCGGCATGCACGGCACCCTGCTCGACCTGCCGGGCGTGGTGGAGAACGCCGACCCTCGCCTGCGCGAGGGCGGGGCGCTGGCCGGCCGGGTGCGGATCGTGGCCGGGGACTGCCGTGAGGACATCCCGGTCCAGGCGGACGTCTACATCATCAAGAACATCCTGGAGTGGGACGACGAGAGCACCCGCAGGGCGCTCGCGAACGTCCGCAAGGCGGCCCGGCCCGGCGCCCGGGTCGTCGTCATCGAGAACCTCGTGGACGACACTCCGTCGATGAGGTTCACGACGGCCATGGACCTGCTGCTGCTCCTCAATGTCGGCGGGGCCAAGCACACCCGCCAGAGCATGGTCGACCGGCTCACCGCCGCGGGCCTGGTCATCGGCGAGATCCGCCCGGTGAACCCCTATCTGCACGCCTTCGAGTGCACCGTCCCCGGCTGACAGGCGGCGCACGGAGAAAAACCCGAGGCCGCCGGTTCCGCTTCGTCGCGGAGCCGGCGGCCTCGGGTTGTGTCACGGTGCCTCAGGAGGCGGTGTCCCGCTCCCAGCGGTAGAAGCAGTGCGCCATGGCGTCCTTGGGGCTCCGCCATGTCTTCGGGTCGTACGCGCTGACGTACGCCGACAGTTCCTCGCTGACGCTCCGGAACTCGGGGTGTCCGGCCACCTTCGCGATGGCGGGTCCCGGGTCCCGTTCCGATTCGATGAGGTGCATGTACACGTCGCCGAACTGGAAGAGGCTGCGCCGGCTGACCCCGATGAGGTGCGGGAGCTCACCGCGGTCGGAGGCGGCGAACACGTCGGAGATCGCCGGAGCCGAGTCGGGCGCCATGCGGGCGACGATCAGGGCGTGATGCATCGGGTGTCCTTTCCTGTGCCGGTTGCGGCGGTCAGCGGGGCATGGCGGCGGGGCTGCGGCGCTCGCGGGCGGCCTGCTCGATCCGGTCCCGGATGAGGGCCATCTGCGTGGCGGAGTTGCGGTTGATGTTGTCCGTCATCCAGGCGTCGTCGACCGGGGCGTCGGGCTTCATCGCGAAGTCCTGCACCCAGCGCATGTGCGTACCGGCCGGCGTCTCCTCGTACTCCCACCGGATGTTCATGTGCGCGAACGGCCCGGTCTCGACGCGGCGCGCCCGGACGGTCCGCCCGGGACGGTCGACGGTGCGCTGCGAGACCCAGCTCCACACCTTGCCGTTCTCGTCCGGGTGCATGGTGAGACGGAAGGTGGTCGTGTCGCCGTCCCGGGTCAGGACTTCGAGGGACGCGTACTCGCTGAAGAGCCGTGGCCAGTTCTCGATGTCGTTCGTGATGTCCCACACGAGGTCGAGCGGGGCATCGATGACGATGCTGTTCTCGGTGTGTCCGGCCACTTCAGGCTCCAGCCTTGAGGGTGTCGTTGACGAGGTCGAGGAACTCCCGCGGGGTCTTGCAGCGCTCCGCGTCGGGGGGCAGGGGCCGGCTGTACCGGTTCTCCAGTTCGCCGACGATGCCGAGCAGACCGAGCGAGTCGAGTCCGAGGGTGCCGAACGGCGCGTCGAAGGACTGCGCGAGTTCGTGGGGGTCGACGGTGATCCCGGCGGCCTTCTTCATGAGCGCGGCCAGTTCGTCGACGGTCACTTCGGTGGTGATCATGCGGTGGTTCTCCTCACGTGCGGCCCGGATCACCGGGCGCGGTCTCCACCTCGGCGCACGACCAGGGCCGCGTTGGACCCCATGAGTCCCCTGCTGAGGACGAGGGCGGTGCGCAGTTCGGCGGGGCGGGCGTTCGACGTCACCAGGTCCAGGTCGTGGCAGATGTCGAACACGTTGGGGGTGGGAGGGATCTGGCCGTGCTCCATCGCGAGGATCGCGGCCGCGGTGTCCAGCAGGGGTGCCCCGCAGTAGGCCCGTCCGATGCCGGTCTTGGGTGCGGTGACGGGTACCCGGGTGCCGTGCGCCCCCAGGGCGTCGGCGATGGCCAGGGCCTCGGCGCGGTCGGCGGCCGGGACGCCCAGCGCGTCGGCGAAGACGACGTCGATCTCCTCCGGGGCGCAGCCGGCCTCGGCGAGGGCGCCCCGGATCGCGTGGGCGAGCCCTTCCCGGGACCGCTCCCACTGCGAGGCTCCGGTGAACGTGGCCGCGTGTCCGGCCACGAGGGCGCGGACCTCGGCTCCCCGCTCGCGCGCACGCCGCTCGTCCTCGACGACGAGCATGGCGCCGCCTTCCGCGGGTACGAAGCCGCAGGCTCCCTCGGTGAAGGGGCGGTAGGCGCGACCGGGGTCCTCGACGGTACTGAGCTCGGGGTAGCCGAGCTGGCAGACCATCGAGTACGGGGCGAGCGGCGCCTCCGCGGCGCCGACGAGCATCGCGCCGGTGCCGCGCCGTACACCGCGGGCGGCGTGCGCGACGGCGTCCAGTCCCCCGGCCTCGTCGCTCGCGACGACTCCGCACGGCCCCTTGAATCCGCCGCGGATGGAGATCTGGCCGGTGCTGGCGGCGTAGAACCAGGCGATCGACTGGTACGGGCCGACGTATCTGGAGCCCTGGCCCCACAGTTTCTGGAGTTCGCGCTGGCCGAACTCGCCGCCGCCCGATCCGGCGGCGGTGACGACGCCGATGTCGTACGCGTCCTCGGGGGCGCCCGCTCCGAGGCCCGCGTCGTCGAGGGCGAGGACGGTCGCGGCCATCGCGAAGTGGCTGAAGCGGTCGGTCTGGACGAGGAAGCGCTCCTCGATGAGGTCCGCGGCGTCGAAGGCCCGCACCTCGCCGGCGACGCGCAGCGGCAGGTGTCCGCATCCCTCGCGGGTGATCCCGTCCAGGACGCTGAGGCCTTCCCTGACGGACTTCCAGTACGCGTCGGCGCGCAGTCCGTTGGGCGCGATGACACCGATGCCGGTGACGACCGCGTTCCGGGGACGCTGAGTGCTCATCGTGTCCTCCCAGCCGGCCCGGTCAGAAGCACCGCGGACTGGAATCCGCCGAACCCGCTGCCTACGGAGAGCACGTTCCTGAGCTTCCGCGGGCGTGCGGTGCGCGGCACGTAGTCCAGGTCGCACTCGGGGTCGGGGGTCTCGTAGTTCGCCGTGGGCGGCACCACCTGGTGCTTCAGCGCGAGGACGCAGGCGACGACCTCGATCGCGCCGATCGCGCCGAGCGAGTGGCCCACCATGGATTTGATGGAGCTCATCGGCGTCCGGTGGGCGTGCTGGCCCAGGGACCTCTTGACCGCGGCGGTCTCGTGCCGGTCGTTCTGCCGGGTGCCGGAGCCGTGCGCGTTGACGTAGTCGATGAGCGTGGGGTCGAGGCGTGCCTGGTCGAGCGTGCTGTCGATGGCCCGGGACATCTCCAGGCCCTCGCTGGTGAGACCGGTCATGTGGTAGGCGTTGCCGTAGGTGGCGTAGCCGCCGATCTCGCAGTAGATGTGCGCGCCGCGGGCCCTTGCGTGCTCGTACTCCTCCAGGACCAGTACGGCCGCGCCCTCGCCCATGACGAAGCCGTTGCGGTTGGCGTCGAAGGGCCTGGAGGCGTGCTCGGGGTCGTCGTTGTCGGGCGACGTGGCCTTGATGGCGTCGAAGCAGGCCATCGTGATGGGGGAGATCGGCGAGTCGGACGCCCCGGCTATGCAGACGTCGGCCCTGCCTTCCTCGATGGTGTGGAAGGCGTATCCGACCGCGTCGAGTCCGGAGGTGCATCCGGTGGAGACGGTCTGCACCGGTCCCTGCGCCCCGAACTGTTCGGCGACGACCGAGGCGAGGGTGCTGGGCGCGAACGCGAGGTGGAGTTTCGGGTCGGCCGCGCGGTGGTCCACGTCCCACCGCCGGCCCGACTCGCTGACCCGCACGTAGTCGTGTTCGAGACGGGTGGTGCCGCCGACGGCGCTGCCCAGGGAGACTCCGACGCGCCATGGGTCTTCCCGGCCCGTGTCGAGGCCGGAGTCGTGGACGGCCTCGTCGGCCGCGACCACGGCGAACTGGATGTACCGGTCGACGTGTTCGATCAGCTCCGGGTCCAGACCGTGCGCGAGCGGGTCGAAGTCGCATTCGGCGGCTATGCGCGAGCGCAGGCCCGCCGGGTCGAAGAGCGTTATGCCCCGGGTCGCGGTGCGGCCGCCTTCGAGGAGGTCCCAGAACGCCTTTGTCCCGGTGCCTCCAGGAGCGACCACACCGATGCCGGTGACGGCCACCCGCCGCGTCACTTTATGGCCCCGCTTCGCTCGGACGGCTGTCCGTGGTCCGGCGCGGACAGGTTGGGCACGGTGGTCATGAACTCGGGGCTCGGCACGGTGTCGTCGGTGGCCTCCGTGTCGACATGGCCGAGGCTGGGACGCGGGGCGAGCGGACCGAGGTGGAAGACCATGCGGGCCTCCTCGTGGCCGACGTTGCGGAAGCGGTGCCGCATGTCGATCGGGATCAGCAGGCCCTGGTCGGGCCTGAGCGTGAACGCCTCACCGTCCAGGTCCACTTCGAGGGCGCCGCTGACCACGTACACGAACTCCTCGGAGTACGGGTGGTAGTGCTCGGCGATGCGCTCGCCGGGCTGGATGACGGCCAGGCCCATGAAGCCGCTGGTGGAACCCACCGTGGCGGGTGTGAGAAGGGCCCGGATGTCTCCTCCGCGCCTACGGTTGGGTTCCGTCTCGCTCAGATCCACGATGCGTGGATGGTGCTGGGTCATGCTTCAACCTCCGGGTGTGGCGTGGACGCCGGATGGACGTCCGGGGACGGGGGCTGCGGCGCTCCGTCAGGAGTCCGCCGAGCTCCGGTCGGTGATGGGCAGCATGTCGGCGTGCGACAGGAGGCGGTTGATGTTGCGTTCCGTCCCCAGGGAGCCTTCGACGCCGATCGCCGCGCCGTCGAGGAGGCGCTCCAGTTCGGCGGCCTTCTTGGCGCCCTTGAGGCCGAGTGAGGCGACGGGGTCGAGGTCGAGGTCACCGGTGATGTCGATGAGCCGCACCACGATGTCGTCGCGCTGGAAGACGGTGCTGCTGTACACCGGGCTGTCCTTGGCGTCGGCCGCCGCCTCGTCCTGGTGGGCGAGCAGCCTGGCCAGTTCCATTCCGCAGCCCGGCCGGGCCGGGTAGAACAGCGCGTGCCTGGTCACCTTGGCGGGTTCCTCGCGTCCCGAGACCACGTGGTGGACGGCGGGGAGGGCCGCACGGGTGAAGAAGACCCGCGCGGAGTCGGGGTCGCTCAGGTCCCGGTCCTGCTCCAGGTAGGGGTTGATGGCCTCCTCGACCGCGCGGACCTCGGGCTGGCGCGAGACGTGGCGCAGTGCCGCGAGGAGGTCGCCCTCGACCTCCACGGCCCGCACGACCCGGTTGCCGTGCATGAAGAGCGAGGTGCGGCGCAGCCGGGTGGTGTCGTCCACCTGGGCCTGGGGCGACTGGTAGCCGGCCAGGATCTCCGCGACCTTCGACTCGGATCCGGGCCTGACGGTGAAGGTGAGGGCGTGGCGCGCGACGCCGTTGCCCACGCGGGCCTCGACCTGCCGGGCAGGCCTGGCCGCTTCGGGGGTGAGCGGCTCGGTGGGGCTGGTCTCGCGCAGGATGCTGTAGCGCATCGACCGGGTGTCCCGGACGCAGCTGTGCATGGGCCGGACGGTTTCGACGTGCTCCTCGCTGTTCACCCAGGCGAGGAAGGGCGGGGCGCTCTCCCACTCGCTGGTGATGAGCCACTGCGAGGGGTTCTCGATCGACTGGCAGAGCTGGTCACTGAGGTGACCGGGGACCGAGGCGACCTGGTTGCGCATGAGTTCGTACGCGTCGAGGAACTGCTGCTGGGCGCCTTCGTACAGGTCGAGCAGCAGGATCACCCGAAGCTTCGATCCGTCGAAGGCCGACTGCGCGATACGTCCCGAGTTGGACATTGCGGCACACCTCTCCTTTTCGTCACGGAAGTCCGGAACGACCGCGGTATCCGAAACGCCGGGGCCGCCATGAACTGATCGTTGCCGCGTGCCCGGGACTGCGCGAGCCCCGCGGGTCAGGCGAGTGAACCGCGCGCCATCCGGGTGCCCCTGCCGAGCGAACCGGCCCGCACCGGGCATGGAACCTGCACACCCATCCCTGACTCGCGTCCCAGGCGGCGCTGGAGGCAATCGATGAACGCATTCGAAGAGGCCGGCGAGAACGGTCTCCACACGCCCGTCCTCATCGTCGGCGGCTCACTGGTGGGCCTCTCGACCTCGCTGTTCCTGGGGCGTCTCGGGGTGCCGCACGTCCTGGTCGAACGCCACGCGGGCACGTCCAGGCACCCGCGCGGGCGGGGAAACAACGTGCGCACCATGGAGATCTTCCGGGTGGCCGGGGTGCAGCGGCGCATCGAGGACGCGGCGTCCGTCCTCGCGGACAACCACGGCATTCTCCAGACGCCGACGCTGGTGGGCGACGCAGGTGAATGGCTGTTCAAGGAGATCGACCCCGGCGGCGGGCTGGCCCGCTTCAGCCCGGGGGCGTGGTGCCTGTGCAGCCAGAACGACCTCGAACCGGTGCTGCTGGCGAACGCCCGGGAGCTGGGCGGCGACCTTCGGTTCTCGACGGAACTGATGTCGTTCGAGCAGGACTCCGACGGGGTGACGGCGAAGGTCAAGAGCCGGGAGACCGGCGAGCACACGACGATCCGCGCGGACTACCTCGTCGCGGCGGACGGTCCGCGCAGCCCCATCCGCGACACGCTCCGCATCGGCCGGACCGGTCCTGGCGACCTGTTCCACAACGTGAGCCTCACGTTCACCTCGCGGGGCCTCGCGGAGGTCGTCGGTGACCGCCGGTTCATCGTCTGCTATCTGACCGACCCGGCGGCCGACGGGGCTCTGCTGCCCGTCGACAACAAGGAGCACTGGGTCTTCCACGCTCCCTGGCACCCCGAACACGGGGAAACGCTCGAGGAGTTCACCGACGAGCGGTGCGTGGAGCACATCCGGCGGGCCGTCGGCGTGCCGGATCTCGACGTGGAGATCACCGGCCGGGCGGCCTGGCACGCGGCCGAGCGGGTCGCCGAACGGTACGCGCAGGGGCGGGTGTTCCTGGCCGGCGACTCGGCCCACGAGATGTCCCCGACGGGGGCGTTCGGCTCCAACACCGGTATCCAGGACGCCCACAACCTCGCCTGGAAGCTGTCCGCCGTGCTGGCCGGCTGGGCCGGGCCCGGACTGCTGAAGTCGTACGACGCCGAGCGCCGGCCGGTCGCGGAGGCGACGAGCGCGCGTGCCTCGTCGCGTTCGGTCGAGCACAGCCACCCCGGGTACACCCCGGAGCCGGGAGCGGGTGGCCAGGGCGGCCCCGGCGGCAGGAAGGGCGGGATCCTCAATGTGGCGCTCGCCTACCGCTACCCGCGGGGCGCGGTCATCGGCGCCGACGCGGCCGCTCCGGTCGTGCCCGACGGCGTACGGCTGACGGGCGAGCCGGGAAGCCGGGCGCCGCACCTGTGGCTGACCCGCGCCGGTGCCCGGATCTCCACCCTCGACCTGTACGAGCGTTCCATGGTGCTGCTGAGCTCGGCGGACGGCGCCGACGCCTGGCACGCGGCGGCGAAGGACACGGCCCGGCAGCTGTCGGTCCCGCTCGACTCGTACCGGATCGGCGCAGGACCCGAGGCGGATCTGGTGCCCGCGGGTGACACGGACTGGGCGCAGGTCCACGGTGTGACCGCGGAAGGGGCGGTGCTGGTGCGCCCCGACGGCTTCGTCGCCTGGCGGTCCGAGGGGCCGTCCAAGGACCCCCGCACGACACTGAGGAAGGCCCTGGTCGCCCTGCTGGACCAGGCCTGATCAGCCCTTCGCGGGCGGCCGGCGGACAGCGCCGGCCGGGCCCCGCACCCGCGGTGGACGCGGAAAAGCCGGAGGCCGTATCGGAATTCCGATACGGCCTCCGGCCACGACTTCAACAGTCGGGACGACAGGATTTGAACCTGCGACCCCTTGACCCCCAGTCAAGTGCGCTACCAAGCTGCGCCACGTCCCGATGCGTCTCGCACACGGTTGCCCGTGTGTTCGCGCATCCGAACCTTACCGCACGTCGGTGGACGTCCGCGCACACACGGTCATCGTCGCAGCGCAGCCGGGGTCGGCGCCGGGCGCGGCGGAGCGGCCGGCCTCCCCGGGGGCGGATCAGGCGTTGGGGTCGAAGGCGATGCCTGCGGGCTTCGCCTTCGCCAGGTGGGAGCTGAAGCTGTCGTCCCTGAGGCCGAAGTGGGCACTGCCGAAGTCGTACGAGGTCAACTTGTCGCGCAGTCCGGCGGGGTAGCCGTTCCAGCCGACCAGTGTCGGGAACTGCCAGGTGTGGTAGCTGTTCTCCGGCGGTTCGTCGTTGGTGTTCGCGGGCCGGAAGCAGTGGGTGCCGATGCCGTCCTTGTGGTAGACGACCTTGGGGTGCGTCCCGTCCCAGCGGATCCGGTCCCGGGCGTAGATGTTGAAGTTGCCGTGGGCCGACGTGGAGACGTACTTGGCCTCGTTGTCCTGGACCCACACGACGACGTGCTCCCAGTCGTTGCGGTGCCCGCCGAGGCCGCTGCCGACGACGGCCTGGTCCTTCTCCATGTAGAGGCCGTAGATGATGGCGCACCAGCCGTTGTTGCACTTCTCGCGGGAGTAGCCGTTGGTGTTGTCGAGGTCCCAGGGGTCGTGACAGTGGCCGTTCAGCGCCCCGGAGGGCTTGAGGCCGGGGTTGACGGTCCCGTCGGGGCCGATGGCGGGCGTCGGGTAGCAGCCGTCGGTGTCGTAGTCGAAGGCCGGCTGGAACGTGCTCTCCAGCGCGTCCGCGTTCCCGGGCAGGGCCGTGGGCGGGTCGGCGAGGGCGTTGCCCGGGAAGGCGACGACCAGCGCGACGGCGCTGCCGAGGACGAGCGAGACCTTGCGGGTCCGCGAGCTTCTTCTCACTGCTTCCTCCAGATCGACCGCGGCGTGGGGGCAGGGCAGACCAGGCGGTCATCTTGGCATGCCCAGGTCAGCCTCCCCGGCGTGCCTGGAAAGCACCAGAGGTCGCGGGTCTCGGTGCGATGAAGGATCTCCCAACGGGTGTCTGCGAAAGAGCCGTTGAGGGCATTCGGGTTTCACCGTGGCCCAACTCCCATGCCCATCAGCGTGGTTACTGGTGAGCACGGGAGATGCAGGCCTCAGGCGGGCGTCGGACGCGTCCGGGACCTACCCATGGCCGTCGGCGAGCTTCCACTCCCGGTGCAACACACCCAGGGGAATGACACGCTGGAACACGGGAGTACCGAAGACGGACAACTGCATCCGCAGGGTTCCGGTCAGGTCGACACCGCCGTAGAGAGCCCAGTCACCCGTCGCGGCGACGTCCGTCTTCGCCGTGGACCCAGTCGTGGTCGCGGCCTCGGCCGAGCCCGCGGCCTCGCCCCGCAGATACGGGGCCAGGTCGGCGGTGACACCGACGGCACCGTAGAGGCCGACGGTGGCCTCGGCGCCAAGGGCCGCCTTCACCCGTCCCGCCGCGGTGACGGAGGTACGCACCGGACTGCTCGTCATGTGCGACTCGTCGACCGGCGTCCACCCCTGGGCAGGACCGAAGGTGCCGCCGGCCTTGAAGTCACCCTTGAGATGCTGCTCGACGTCGACCGTGACGGTTCCGTCGGCGCCGATCTGGAAGTAGCAGGTCAGATCGAGGTTCACCACGACGGGGATCGGGCCGACCTGGAGAACGGGGTCGGCGTGCAGCTTGGCGAACGGCACCCGCTGCGGCTGCGCGGAGGCGGCGGCACGCCCCTTCACCGCCCACTGCGCGTCCCAGTCGCCGGAGACACCGAGGTAGGCGGCTCCGGGCCCGGAGCGGGCCACGTCACCGCCGTAGGAGAAGTCGACATCGGGTGCGACCTGCACGAACCCGGACACGGATGCCGCGGCCGACGCCGGTGCCCCCGGCGCCGTCGCCACCTTCGCGCCGACATCGATCCGCAGGCTGCCGAGCGGAACCTTCGCACCCTCGGGGCCGACGTGGACGTCTCCGGACCCTGCCCAGGACACCTGCACGTCCGGCAGCAGTTTCTCGACGTCGAAGGACGCCGGGTCGACGGGGACGGAGCCCTTGGCGTCGTCGTCACCGAGGAGGGCGTCCAGGGTCGTCGGGGCGGTCTGCACCTCGGTGCCGTCACCGCTCTCGCCGATCACCTCGGTCACCTTCGCCAGAAGACCGTCGGGGGCACCGGGCGCGGGAGCGCTGGCGATGACATCGCCCACGGTGGTGCCGTGCGGTTTCGCCGTGCTCCCGGCGGACGGGGAAGGGAACGGGGATTCAGTGACCCTGACGCCTGAACCACTCTTCCCCACAGGCGATATGACGGCTCGTCGGGTCTTGCTGTCGTACGACGTCACCTTGAGCGCGGCACGGTGCGCCCGGCCGCCCGGCGCGCCCGGACGGGCCACGGCGGTCGAGGTGGCCGCCGCCTCGGGGGCCGCGGCGACGGCGAGCGGCTGCCCGGCCTCCGCGGAGGAGGAGGCCGCGGCCGGCCGGGCGTGGTCGGCCCGGGAGGACGGTTCCGCGGAGCTCGCGGAGCAGCCGGCGGCGAGAAAGAGGGCGGATGCGGCGAGCGCGGGCACGACGGCCCGCGAGGGCCGCTTGCGGATACGCAAGGTCAGTCCTTGAGGAGGGTGGGGGGTGGCTGAGGATTACCGACGGGTAACCAGAGGTGAGAGTGTCATGAACCCGTGAAACCCCGCGGCGCGTTTCAGCGCCCGTCAGGGTGATGTGCGCCACCCCTGTCCGGAACGACCCGAAGAGTCGTCGACCGCTCAACCAACGTGTACCGCAATGCATATGACACAGCGTCAGCAAAAACGGAGACGAGACGGATCGACGGCCCCCGGCCCGGCCCCTACGCGCGGCGGAACCAGCCCGCCGGCTCCCGGAACGGCGGAAGCGCCCCCGCCGCCCCTAAGGAGTCTCGCTCCGCGGCTCCCAGCCCTCGTACGCGGCAGTCAGCAGCCCGAGCACGCCGTTCGCCGTGACCTCACGGGGGTTGGGGTAGGACTCGGCGGCGACCATCGTGGCCGCTCGCGCCAAGTCGGCTTCCTTCAGGCCGAGTTCGGCCAGGGTACGGGGAGCACCGAGGCTTCCCGCGAGCTCCTTGAGGGCGCGGGGGACGTCGTCGGTGTCCATGGCCCGCGCCAGTACGGCGATCGCCTGCGGAGCGGCGGCCGCGTTGTGGGCGAGGGTGTACGGGAGGAGCACGGTGTGGGTCTCGGCGTGCGGCAGACCGAAGGTGCCGCCGAGGACATGGCACAGCTTGTGGTGCAGGCCCATGGTCGTCGCGCCGAGGCAGGAACCGCAGAGCCAGGCGCCGTAGAGGGCCCGGCCGCGCGCCTGCGGATCGCCGGGGTCCGCGGCCACGCCGGGAAGCGCGCCCGCCATCGCCCGGACGCCCTCCTCCGCCATCAGGGAGACCAGCGGGGAGGCGTCGGGTGCGTACAGCGCCTCGACCGCGTGCGCGAGTGCGTTGACACCGCTGGTCACCGAGAGCGGTACCGGGAGGCCGAGGGTGAGGTCGGGGTCGTAGACGACGCAGCGCGGCTGTACGGAGGTGTCGCGTCCGGTGCGTTTGACGCCCTGCTCGGTCAGGCCCCAGACGGAGGTCATCTCGGAGCCGGAGTAGGTGGAGGGCACGGCGATCAGCGGCAGACCGGTGCGCAGCGCGATCGCCTTGCCGAGGCCGATCGCGGATCCGCCGCCGACGGCGACACACCCGTCGGCACCCGCCGCCCGCGCCACCTCGACGGCCTCGTCGGCGACTTCGGCGGGGACATGCATCCGGGCACCGGTGTGGACCCCCACGCAGCTGTCGCCGAGCGAGTCCGCCACCGCTCGCGCGGCCTCCTCGCCCCGGTTCCCGCACACCACGAGCACCCGGTGCAGCCCGAGCCGCGCGACCTCCCCGGGCGTAGCGGTCACCGAGGCGCCGGGCCGGAAGACGACCCGGACGGGCCGGGTCTCGTAGGCGAAGTCGAGCGGGGTGGTCGGCGGGGTGGTCATTTCGGCTCCAGCACGAGGTCGAAGCGGGCGTGCCGGAAGGGGTTCGCGACGCCGAACTCCCTTGCCGGCGAGGGGTCGTCGGTCTCGGTGAAGTCCTGGACGAGGCTGCTCTTCACGGCGAAGACGGCGTCGGAGTCCAGGTAGGGGCTGCCCGCCACGAAGATGTGCGTCGTGACGGTGGCGTGGCCCTCGGCCGAGGCGATGAAGTGGATGTGGGCGGGGCGCCAGGGGTGGCGGCCGGTGGCCCCGAGCAGGGCGCCGACCGGGCCGTCGACGGGGATCGGGTACGGGCTCGGTACACAGGTGCGGAACCGGAAGCGGCCCTCGGCGTCCGCGGTGAAGAGGCCGCGGCAGTGGCCGGGCGGGCGGACGTCGGGCCGCTGGACGTCGTAGAAGCCCTCGCCGTCCGCCTGCCACACGTCGAGGACCGCGCCGGGCAGCGGGGTGCCGTCCCGGGACAGCACCCGGCCGCTGACCACGCACGGCTCGCCGGCGCCCACCAGGTCGATGTTCGCGCCGAGTTCCCGTACGGGTGACTCCGTCAGGTGGAACGGCCCGAGGACCGTCGACTCGGTCGCGCCCGGGTCGTCGTGGCCGTTCAGGGTCTCCACCAGCATGGACACGCCGAGCACGTCCGACAGCAGGATGAACTCCTGCCGGGTGTCCGTGCACATCTGCCCGGTCGCCGTGAGAAAAGCTATGGCGCTCTCCCACTCCCCCATGGTCGGCCGGGTCTCGCGGACGAAGGCGTGCAGGTGGCGGGTGAGCGCGCCCAGCAGCTCACGCAGCCTCGGATCGGCCGTGCCCGCGAAACTCTCGACGACGGCGTCGGTGATCTCCGTGGTGAAATCCATGGCCATGCCGCTCCCGTGGTTCCGCCGGCCGCGCTGCCGGGCGTGCACCAGGCTACGAGGCCTCGGGGCCGCACGGCCGCCGGCCGGCGAACCTCCCGCGCCGTGTCCGTGCCCCCCGCGCCGGGTCTGTGCCGGGCGGGCCGAAACATCGCGGCCGGCGCCGAAGAACACACAATGACCCTTTTCGTGGGGCATCGTTGACCTGGAGCATCACACCCGCACCGGACGCACGGAAAGTATGATCAAGCAATGTCTGACTTGACCGAAACCACGCCCGGCTGGCTGTCCCGTGACGAACTGGAATCGGCCCGCTCCCGTATGCCGATCCTGTACGTCGAGGCCGTACCGGTGCGCGTCGACGACAACGGCGAAGTCACCCACATCGGGCTCCTGCTCCGTATCGGTCCGGACGGGACCGTCAGCCGCACCCTCGTCTCCGGCCGGGTGCTGCACCACGAGCGGGTCCGCGACGCTCTGCTGCGCCATCTGGAGAAGGACCTCGGCCCGGTGGCCCTCCCCCGGATCCCCGCCTCGCTCCAGCCCTTCACCGTCGCCGAGTACTTCCCGACGCTGGGGGTGACGCCCTTCCACGACCCGCGCCAGCACGCCGTGTCCCTGGCGTACATCGTGCCGGTGACCGGCGACTGCCGCCCCCGGCAGGACGCCCTCGACCTGGTCTGGTTCAGTCCGGAGGAGGCCTTGTCCCCCGTGGTCACGGACGACATGCCGGGCGGTCACGGCGTTCTGCTGCGGCAGGCACTGGCGTACGTCGGACGGATCGCCTGACCGGCGGGCCGGAACCGGTCAGATCCGCGCGTCGCCGGCCGGCCGGGGCACGGCGGCCGGGCGCAGGACCATGAGCGAGTCCTCCGAGGCCGCCACCATGGCGAAGGGGAAACGGTCGAGCTCGAGACAGAGTGCGACGTCGTCGGGGTGAACTCCTTGACGCACTCCCGTCGCCAGCTCGGTGGCGGCGCGGGACTCGGCGGCGCGGCGGAGGAACTCGGCCGCGTCCGCCCCGGTCTCGCCACCGGGCCCGGCCCCGGTGGCCCTCCGGGAGATGTACTGAGCGCACGCCAGGTCCTCGTCGGCGCGTCCGTCCTCGCCGGTGACCACGAACGTGACGCTGTCGCACGCGCGGGCCCGCAGGAGCCGGGCCGTCGCCTCCGCCACCACGAAACCGGCGCACAGCACCAGCGAGGCGTCCTTGACCGCGAGGGCGCCGACCGTCCCCGCCGTGGTCTTCTGCACGACGGTCCGTCCGCCGAGGTCGAGGGACCGCAGCAGGCCCGGCGAGTTGACGGTGTCGAAGCCGGGAGCGGGCGGACCGTCCTTGAGCGCCACCCAGTCCGGGTGGCGGGCCTTGAGCGCCAGGACCTCGTCCAGCGACGCGGCGAGGACGATCTTCTCCGCGCCCTGGGCGAAGGCCCAGGCCGCCACGGTGAACGCACGCATGACGTCGACCACGACCGCCACGGACGGGGTTTCGACCAGCTCGGCGATACCGGAGAAGCGAGCGTCCATCCGGTCATGATCACGCACGCCCCGGCCGAAGCGCCGGAACAGTGACCCGCATCACAACCGAAAGGCCGTTCCCGCGTCTGCGGAAACGGCCTGCGACCTGCGTTGCAAGTCGGGACGACAGGATTTGAACCTGCGACCCCTTGACCCCCAGTCAAGTGCGCTACCAAGCTGCGCCACGTCCCGGTGCCTTCACCCGCGGTGCTCCGCGTGATCGTGCGAACAGAACTTTACCCCACGCCGGGGTGCCGCTCCGCAGGGGGACGGGGCGCGCGACAATCGGCGTATGACCGGGACATCTGAGACGCGGCGGGCCGGCGGACGCGACCGGGACGCCGAGGGACGGGCACGGAACGCCCGGCCCCGCGACGGACTGGGGCGCCCGCTGCCGTACGGCGCGGACGGGGTGGAGCGAGCGCCCGAGGGCGTCGTACGCCGTCCCGAGGCGACCGTCGCGGAGGCGCAGGCGCTGCTGGACGCGGGGAGGCCGTTCCACGCGCACGAGGTCTTCGAGGACGCCTGGAAGGCCGGTCCCGCGGAGGAGCGGGGGCTCTGGCGCGGGCTGGCCCAGCTCGCCGTGGGGCTCACCCATGCGGCGCGGGGGAACGTGACGGGCGGCGCCCGGCTGCTGCGGCGCGGCGCCGGGGAGGTCGAGGAGTGGACGTCGGCGACCGGACGGCCGCGCCCGTACGACCTGGACCTCGCGGACATCACCGGCTGGGCACGGGAGTTGGCGGCCGTCGTCGAGCGCGACGCCGAGCCCTTGGACGCGGCCCGGGAATCGCCCCGGCTGCGCGGCCGGCCCACCTGACGGGGGCGCGCCTTCGGCACCCGGGGCGGGCTGCGCGGGCCCGGGGGACCTGCGGGTGGGTCCACTGTCGGTGGGCGGGGGCCCAGGAGCTGGGTCGGTGCGTCAGCGGTCACTGGACGGAGGCCCGGGGCCCGGCCGGTGGGTCCCCTGTCGGTGGACGAAGGGCCAGGGAGCCCGGCCCGTGCCGTCCGCCGTCACCGGACGGAGGCCCGCGAGTCCGGCCCGTGCCGTCCGCAGTCTGTGGACGGAGACCCGACAGCCCGGCCCGTGCCGTTCGCTGCCTGTGGACGGAGACCCGGCCGGTGCGTCCACTGTCAGTGGCGTGGGGCAGACTCTCGGTGTGCGAAAGATTCATGTCATCGGCATCGGAGCGGGCGACCCCGATCAGCTCACGCTTCAGGCGGTCAAGGCGCTGAGGGGCACGGACGTGTTCTTCATCCTGGACAAGGGCGAGGTGAAGTCGGACCTCGTCCGGCTGCGCCGCGACATCCTCGACGCGCACATACCCGAGGGGTCGTACCGCCTGGTCGAGGCGCGCGACCCGGACCGGGACCGGACCGCGGGCGGCTCGGCGTACTCGCCGGCCGTCGGGGACTGGCGCAGCGCCCGCGCGGCCATCTACGAGCGGCTGATCACCGAGGACCTGGGCGAGGACGAGAGCGGCGCGTTCCTGGTGTGGGGCGATCCCGCTCTGTACGACAGCACGCTCGGCATCCTGGAGGAGATCCTGGACCGGGGCGCGGTGGCGTTCTCGTACGACGTGGTGCCCGGCATCAGCAGCGTGTCGGCGCTGGTCGCCCGGCACCGTACGGGACTGAACCGGGTCGCCCGGCCCGTCCAGATCACCACCGGACGGCGTCTCGCGGAGGGCTTCCCGGACGGGGTGGACGACGTGGTCGTGATGCTCGACGCCCACCAGACGTTCCGTCAGTACGCGGACGAGGACATCGACATCTACTGGGGCGCCTACATCGGCACCCCCGACGAGATCCTCGCCTCCGGTCCGCTGGCCGAGACCGCCCCCCGGATCGAGCGGCTGCGCGCCGAGGCCAGGGAGCGCAAGGGATGGATCATGGACACCTATCTGCTGCGCAGGAATCCGGGGACGTAGGGCGCCCCGGCCGTCCTGTACACCGGGCGGGTCGCCCCGCATGCACGGGGAGCCCACCGGTGTGAGGGTGGCAAATGTGACGATCACGGAGGACACCGCGCCGGCCCCGGCGGCGGCGCCCGGACCGCCGGTGCTGGACAGGCGCCGCCGCAACATCGTCTTCGTGACGATCGCGCTCGGCCTGCTGCTCGCCGCCCTGGACCAGACGATCGTGGGCACCGCGCTGCCGACGATCGTGTCGGATCTGGGCGGCGCCGAGCACATGTCGTGGGTGGTGACCGCGTATCTGCTGGCGGAGACCGTGGCGACCGTACTGGTCGGCAAGTTCGGCGATCTGTTCGGCCGCAAGGTGGTCTTCCAGGCGTCGGCGATCATCTTCATCACGGGGTCGTTCCTGTGCGGGCTCGCCACGAACATGTCGCTGCTGATCGCCTGGCGCGGATTGCAGGGCGTCGGCGCCGGGGGTCTGATGGTGACCTCCATGGCGCTGATCGCGGATGTCATCCCGCTGCGCGAACGAGGCAAGTACCAGGGCGCGATCGGTGCCGTGTTCGGTGTGGCCACCGTCATCGGACCGCTGCTCGGCGGCCTGTTCACGGACCATCTGTCGTGGCGCTGGGCGTTCTACATCAATGTGCCCCTCGCGATCCTCGTGGTGATCGCGGCGGCGCGCACCATCCCCGTGGTGAAGTCGGTGACCCGGCCGGTCATCGACTATCTGGGCATCGCCCTGGTCGCGGTGGGGGCCAGCTCCCTGATCCTGGCGACGAGTTGGGGCGGCAACGAGTACGCCTGGGGATCTCCGGTCATCATCGGCCTCTTCGTGGGCGGTCTGATCGCGCTCGGCCTGTTCTGCCTCGTGGAGAACCGCGCGGCGGAACCGATGCTGCCGATGCGGCTGTTCTCCAACCCGGTCTTCACGGTCTGCTCGGTCCTCAGCTTCATCGTGGGCTTCGCGATGCTCGGCGCGATGACCTATCTGCCCACCTACCTCCAGTACGTCGACGGGGACTCGGCCACCGTCTCCGGAGTGCGCACGCTGCCCTTGGTCATCGGGCTGCTCATCGCGTCGGTCTTCAGCGGCAACGTGGTGAGCAAGACCGGGCAGTACCGGATCTTCCCCATCGTCGGCTCCCTCGTGATGGCGGTCGGGCTCTATCTGATGTCGCGTATGGGGCCGGGGACCGGGGCCTGGCTCGAGTCGCTGTACATGTTCGTGCTCGGCACCGGGATCGGGCTGTGCATGCAGGTGCTGACGATCGCCGTGCAGAACACCGTCGAGTACACCGACCTCGGCACCGCGACGTCCGGGGTCACCTTCTTCCGCACACTGGGCAGTTCGTTCGGCACGGCCGTCTTCGGCACGATCTACACCAACGCGCTGAAGCCCAACCTGGCCGAAGGGGTCAGGACGGCCGCCGGTACGGGTGCGGCCCCACCCGCCGTCATCGCCAAGGCCGCGCAGAGCCCGGAGGGACTGCACCGACTGCCGCCGAGGGCGGCCGCGCCCATCATCGACGCGTACGCCGACACCCTTCACACGGTGTTCCTGTGGACCGTTCCGGTCGCGGTCCTCGGCTTCGTCGTGGCGCTCTTCCTCAAGCAGGTCGAGCTGCGCGACAGCGCGCGCATGGGCTCGACGGACATGGGCGAGGGTTTCGCGTCGCCGTCCACCGCGGACTCCCGAAGGCTGCTGGAGGCGGCGGTCGGGAAGATCATCGGCACCACGGAGATCAGCACCGCGCGCCGGATCGTGTCCGGGTCCGACACCCGGCTGGACGTGGCGGGCGCCTGGGCCGTGATGCAGGTGGAACTCTTCACCCGCATGGTCGGCCACGCCGGTCTCGCGCTGATCGCCGCCCGGCGCCGGCTGCCTCCCGAGGTTCTGGTCCCGGTCTTCGACCGCATGGTCGAGGAGGGATATCTGACCCGGCACGGATCGCTGTTCTCGCACACGGCTGCGGGCGAGCGTGAGGCGCGGTTGATCAGTGAGGCCTGGGGCCGATGGCTCGCCGGACGGGTGGAGCAGGATCTCGGCCGTCCTTCCGGCGCGGAACTGCACGCCGCGGTCGACTCGATCGCCAAGCGGCTGCTGGTCGAGGACCTCACCCAGGGGCTGCCCGAACAGCCACCGGAACTGACGTCGGCCTCGAGGAGCTGACCGGGCCACCGAGGCGGGCGCAAGGGTGGTGTCAGCGGAGCAGCAGCTGCACTCCGCCGGCCACCGTCGCCGCGATCACCAGGCGTTCGAAGAGCAGCTGGTTGATGCGCTTGACTGCCCACTTCCCGAGGAACGCTCCGGGCACGACGAAGACGGCCAGGGCCGCGTCCAGCAGCAGCGAACGGCCGTTGATCAGGCCGAGACCCGCGCTGAACGGCAGCTTGGAGACGTTGACGATCAGGAAGAAGAAGGCCGAGGTGCCGAGGAAGCCGAGCTTGCGGAAGCCCGCCGAGAGGAGATACATCGACATGACGGGGCCGCCCGCGTTGGCGACCATCGTGGTGAAGCCGCCGAGGACGCCGTAGGAACGTGCCTTGACGCGGCCCGCGGGGGTCACGACGGCGTCGGGTTCCTCGTCCTGCACGGCGGCCCGGCGGCGCCACAGCGTGATCCCGGTCATCAGCAGCAGGGTCGCGCCGATCGAGACCCGTACGACGTCGTCGTCGGCCCACACCAGGAACAGGGTGCCGAGGACGACACCGGCGGCGACCGCCGGGAACAGACGCCACAGCGTGGGCCAGTGGGCGTGGCGCCGGTAGGTGACGACGGCCAGCACATCGCCGACGATCAGGAGGGGCAGCAGGACGCCCGTCGAGGCGCGGGCGGGCAGTACGGCGGCGAAGACCGCCAGACTGACCGTGTTGGCGCCGCTGACGGCGGTCTTGGAGAAGCCGACGAGCAGAGCCGCGACGGCGAGAGCGGCGAACTCCCCCATGGATATGTGCCAGAGCGTCATCGTGTTCATGCGGGGGCCGATGCTATGCCCACGCTTCCCGCCCGGGGGACGTGGGTGCCGCCCAGTGGACGTGGGTCCTGCCCGGGGGACGTGGGTGCCGCCGGGGGGACGAGGGTCCCGCCCGGGGGACGTGGGTCCCGGGCGGGTGTCAGTGGCGATCCACTGTCAGTGGCGTTCCACCAGGACCGCGCTGCCCTGCCCCACGCCGACACACATCGTGGCCAGGCCGCGCTCGGCGCCCGTGCGGCGCATGCGGTGCAGCAGAGTGGTGAGGATACGGGCGCCCGACGCGCCGAGCGGATGGCCGAGGGCGATGGCGCCGCCGGTCGGGTTGACGAGGTCGGGGTCGATGCCGAGGCGGTCGACGCAGGCGAGGGCCTGGGCGGCGAACGCCTCGTTGAACTCGGCCTCCTGGATGTCGGCGACGGCCCAGCCGGCGCGTCCGAGGGCCTTGCGGGTCGCGGGCACCGGGCCGATGCCCATGACGTCGGGTTCGACGCCGGCCGAGGCGCCGGCGACATACCGGCCCAGCGATTCCAGGCCGAGCTCGTTCAGTGCCTCCTCGCTGACGAGGAGCACACCGGCGGCGCCGTCGTTCATCGGCGAGGCGTTGCCCGCGGTGACCGTGCCACCGGCGCGGAACACCGGCTTGAGGCGAGCCAGTTTGTCGAGAGACGTGTCCTCCCGTACGCATTCGTCGCTGTCGACGATCACTCCGTCGGGGCGTTCGACGGGAAGCAGCTCGGTGTCGAAGTACCCGTTCTTGCGGGCGTCCGCCGCGCGCTGGTGGCTGCGGAGCGCGAACGCGTCCTGCCGCTCGCGCGAGACGCCGTACCGCTCGGCGACCTCCTCCGCGGTCTCCCCCATGGACAGGACGCCGTGCAGGTCCTTCATCGCCGGGTTGACCAGCCGCCAGCCGAGCCTGGTGTCGACGGTCTCGATGCGGTGCGGCAGCGCCTGTTCCGGGCGGGGCAGTACGAAGGGGGCCCGGCTCATCGACTCGGAGCCGCCGGCGAGCACGATGTCGGCCTCGCCCGAGGCGATGGCACGGGCCGCCGTGGTGATGGCTTCGAGGCCGGAGGCGCAGAGCCGGTTGACGGTGGCCCCGGGCACGCTGTCGGGCAGTCCGGCGAGCAGGGCGGCCATCCGGGCGACATTGCGGTTGTCCTCGCCGGCCTGGTTGGCGGCGCCCCAGTAGACGTCGTCGACGCGGGCCGGGTCCAGCGTCGGCACCTCGGCGACCAGCGCGCGGATGACGCCCGCGGCGAGGTCGTCGGGCCGCACGGAGGAGAGGGCACCGCGCAGCTTGCCGATGGGCGTGCGGCGAGCGGCCGCGAAATGGACGGGACGCACGACAGGACTCCTGACGGACACCGGCGGACAGACACCGGATGTTGATGAGCACAGGGTTAATTAGCACTGCTAGTTTTGGACTATAGCCCCGCGCCGGCCCCTTGGGAAGATCCCCCGACCGCCCGCCTCCGTCACCGAGCCGCATGGCAGACTGCTCGCGCATCCCGCCGAACCCAGGCCGACGGGGTGAACAGGCCCAGCGGAGCGGGGAGTTGTCGTATGACGGGGACGGAGTCCACCGCGGACGGGATCGACACCACCCGGCCCCATCCGGCACGGGTGTACGACTGGTATCTGGGCGGCAAGGACAACTACCCGGTCGACGAGCGGCTCGGGCAGCAGATCACGGCCCGCGATCCCGGAGCCAGACGGGCCGCGCGCAGCAACCGCTGGTTCATGCAGCGGGCCACCCGCCATCTGGTCCGCACGGCGGGCATCCGCCAGTTCCTGGACATCGGCACCGGCATTCCCACCGAGCCCAACCTTCACCAGATCGCGCAGCGCACCGCTCCGGACGCCCGGGTCGTGTACGTCGACAACGACCCGATCGTCCTCGCCCACGCCGAGGCCCTGCTGCGCGGCACCCCGGAAGGCATGACGGACTACGTGCAGGCGGACGTGCGCGAGCCTGGGAAGATCCTCGACGAGGCCGCGCGCGTGCTCGACCTCGACCGTCCCGTGGCCCTGTCGCTGATCGCGCTGATGCATTTCATCGCCGACGACAGCGGCGCGTACGAGCTGGTCGGGACCCTGGTCGACGCGCTGGCGCCGGGCAGCTTCCTGTCGCTGTCGGCGATGACCGCCGACTACGAGCCGGAGGAGGTCCGGCGGGGCATCGAGGCGTACGCGCGCGGCGGCGTCACCCTGGTGGGCCGCTCCCACTCCGAGGTGAGCCGCTTCTTCGAGGGCCTCGACCTGGTGGAGCCGGGCGTCGTCTCGGTGAAGGACTGGCGTCCCGGGCTCGCGGAGGGCGAGACCCCGATCGGCGACGAGCCGGTGTCCCTGTACGGCGGGGTCGGCCTGAAGAGCCGGTGAGCCGGTGAGTACGGGGCCGGGGTGTCCGGCGTGGGTCCTTGGGCCCGCGGGCGGGGGCGGTCCGGCCCCCGGCCCGGGACGGTCGGCCCCTGCCCCCGCGGGCCCCGGCGGAGCAGGCTGGGAAGCCGTCCGAGCAGGAAGCGAGGTGGCGAGATGACCCTCATCGTCGGGCAGGTGATGACCAGCGAGGTCGTCGGGGCGTGCCGGGAGATGTCCTTCAAGGACGTGGCGCGGCTGCTGGACCGGTACCGGATCAGCGGGCTGCCGGTCGTGGACGACGACGACAAGGTCGTGGGCGTGATCTCGGAGACCGATCTGCTGCGGGTCCAGGCGGCCGGGTCCGGCCGTGGAGGGGAAGCGCGCCGACGGCTGCCGTCGCTGCGCCGGGCGCTGCCGTGGCCGCCCCGTCCGGAGCGGGCGGTGCGACGCGCGACGACCGCCGGGGCAGGGCCCGTCCACCCCACGACCGCGGAACAGCTGATGTCGACGCCCGCGATCACGGTGCATCCCGAGCAGCGCGTGGCCGATGCCGCCCGGGTCATGGAGCGCCATAGCGTCGAACGGCTTCCGGTGGTGGACGAGGAGGACCGGCTCATCGGGATCGCCACCCGCCGCGACCTGCTGCGGGTCTTCCTGCGGACGGACGAGGAGATCCGCCGCGAGGTCGCCGACGACGTCCTGGGGCGCGCGCTGTCGCTGCCGCCGCACTCCGTGATCGTCTCGGTCGGCGACGGCGTGGTGACGCTGGAGGGCCGGCTGGAGCACCGCAGCGAGATCCCGGAGGCCATCAGGCTGACGTGGCGGATCGACGGGGTCGTCGGGGTCATGAACAGCCTGACCTTCCGCGTCGACGACACCCGCCCGGCCGAGAGGCACCCCTCGCACCGGATCGAGCATCACTGGCTCCCCGAACGCTGAGCCGCGCCCGAGGGCTGGGCAGCGGCGCGAACACTCCGGAAGCCGGCCGACGCCGGGTCACGCCCGCCCGGGGTCTTTTCAGGCAACCTGCCCTGAAACAAGCAGTGTTGATACATCGACGGAGCGCCCGGGAACTACGCGGTCCGTGGGCGTCCGGATCCGGCGCCGCGGCCCGCTCCACAGCGCGGCGGCCCGTTCCGCATCCCTCTCCTGAACCATTCGCACATGTTCCTCCCTTCCGCCCCCGAAGCCTTCGCCACGTTCCGCCCAGGTGCCCGACCGCGGGCGCGGGCGGTCGGGCATCATGGCTTCGACGGGCGGTAAGTGAGGGGATCTCGAATGGACCGGAGCGCACACCTTCCGGAGGAGCCGTCGGCTCCGCGGTTCCGGCTGGACGCCCTGCTCGAGGACCTCCAGGAGCAGGTGCAGCGTGTGCGGGGCACCCAGAACCGGGTGCACACCCTCCTCGAGGCCGTTCTCGCGATAGGCAGCGACCTGGACCTCGACGTCGTCCTGCGGCAGATCGTGGAGTCCGCGGTGCAACTCGTCGACTGCCGCTACGGCGCGCTCGGCGTCCTCGGTGACGAGGGCGGCATCAAGCAGTTCATCACGGTGGGCATCGACGAGGAGACCATCGCCCGCATCGGCCACTATCCCCGGGGAGAGGGCATCCTCGGCCTGCTCATCCGCGAGCCCCACGCTCTGCGCCTCCCCGTCCTGAGCGCTCACCCGGACTCCGTCGGCTTCCCGCCCGGTCACCCGCCGATGACCACGTTCCTCGGCACCCCTGTACAGGTCCGGGACAAGATCTTCGGCAACCTGTATCTCACGGAGAAGCACGGCGGCGCCGAGTTCGACGCCGAGGACGAGGCCGTGCTGCGCACGCTCGGCGCGGCGGCCGGTGTGGCCATCGACAACGCCCGGCTGTACGACGACGCCCGGCGCCGCGAGCGCCGGCTCGCCGCGAGCAGTGACCTGACCCGCACCCTGCTGTCGGGCGCCGACCCGGTCGACGTGCTGCACGCGTTCACGGCGACGGTCCGGGAGCTGTCCGACGCGGATCTCGTCACTCTGGCGCTGCCGTTGTCCGGGACCACGGATCTGGTCATCGAGTGGGCCGAAGGACGCGACGCCGACCGGGTACGGGGGCTGACCCTGCCCGACGGGACGAGTCTTGCGGCCAAGGTGTACGCCTCCGGCGAGAGGATCGTCAGTCCATCGCTCAGCCAGGACCCGCGCACCGGGACGGGCAGCGCGTCGGTGATCGACCTCGGCCCGGCGTTCGTCATCCCGCTCGGCACCCACGAGCGGGTGCGGGGCGTTCTCCAGGTCGCGAACCGGCAGGGCGGCCCCGCGTTCCCCGACGCCACCGTCGACATGATCGCCGGGTTCGCCGGCCACGCCGCGCTGGCCCTGGAGATCGCCGAACACCGCCGCGACGCGGAACAGCTCCTGATCCTCAACGACCGCGACCGGATCGCGCGTGATCTGCACGATTTGGCCATCCAGCGGCTCTTCGCGAGCGGACTCAGCCTCCAGTCGGTCCTCAACCGCCTCGCCGACCGGCCCGATGTGGCCGAACGCGTCCAGCGGGTGGTGGACGACCTCGACGACACGATCAAGGTCGTACGCTCCACGATCTACGCCCTGCGGGAGAGCGACCGGTCCGACGCCGTCGCCGGTCTGCGCACCCGGCTCGTGACCGAGGTGGGCCGCGCGGCCGAGACACTCGGCTTCACCCCCGCGCTGCGCATGAGCGGCCTGCTGGACACCGACGTGTCCGACGAGCAGCGGGAACACGTGGTCGCGGTCCTGCGCGAGGCCCTGTCCAACACGGCCAGGCACGCCCACGCCACCGCCGTGGAGATCACCGCCGAGGCCACCGCCACGACGCTGCGGCTGCGCGTGGCGGACAACGGGCGCGGGATCGGCCCCGACGTCACCCGCCGCAGCGGGCTCGGCAACATCGGCACCCGCGCCGAGAACCTGGGCGGCAGCTGCGCCCTGACGTCCAACGAGCCGAGCGGCACCGTCCTGGAGTGGACGGTACCGCTGCACCACGACAACCCGGCCTGAGCCCCGTCGCCCCCGCCCCCGCCCTCCCTCGGCGCCGTCGCCCTGTTCCCGCGCCCGGCGCGGGCCGCCCGAGGGCACGGGTTCAGGGCCGGGCGGCCGAGGCCGGGCTGTCGTCGATGAAGCCGCCGGACTGGTGGCGCCACAGCTTCGCGTACGCGCCCTCCGACGCGAGCAGTTCCTGGTGCGTGCCCTGCTCGACGATCTTTCCTCGGTCGAGGACGACGAGCCGGTCCATGGTGGCGACCGTGCTCAGCCGGTGCGCCACCACGAGCGCCGTACGCTTCTCCATGAGCCGCCACAGGGCCGACTGGACCAGGATCTCGCTCTCGGAGTCGAGGGCGCTCGTGGCCTCGTCGAGCAACAGGATCGGCGCGTCGCGCAGGATCGCGCGGGCGAGGGCGACCCGCTGGCGCTGGCCGCCGGACAGCTTGATGCCACGCTCTCCGACCATCGTCGCGAAACCGTCCGGCAGCGCGTCGGCGAACTCCGTGACGTGCGCCGCCTCTGCCGCGCGGCGGATCTCAGCGTCGGTGGCGTCCGGACGGGCGAAGGCGATGTTGTCCCGGAGCGTGCGGTGGAACATCGCCGGGTCCTGCGGCACGTACGCGATCAGACCGCGCAGGTCGGTCTGGCGCAGCTTGCTGATGTCCTGTCCTCCGATCAGGATGCGGCCGCCGTCGATGTCCGTCATCCGCAGCAGCAGCCGGGTGAGCGTGGTCTTGCCGCCGCCCGACCGGCCGACCAGACCGACCTTCGCCCCGCTGGGCACAGCCAGTTCGAGCCCGGTGAAGAGCGGCTCGGCACCGCCGTGGGTGAAGGTCACCCGCTCGAAGCGGACGTCGGCGTCACCGGACCGCAGCGGCTCGGGGGCGACCGGGTCGAGCACGCTCGGCGGCGTCAGCAGCAGCTCGGTGAACTGGGCGGCCTCCGTCATCGAGCTCTCCAGACGCCTGTAGATCTGATTGAACTCGAACATGATCCGGGTCGCGTTGGCGTAGTACGTGAAGGCCACCACGACCGCCTCCACGCCGTGCGCGCCCCCGCCGAGCGTGATCGCGAGCAGCAGGCCGAGCGCGTTGGTCAGGACGGACATCGGCGCGACGAACGTGTCGATGCGCAGATTGCCGTAGTCCCACGAGCGCAGGGTGAGCCGACGCGACGCCGCGACCCGGGAGCGGTGCTCCGCCGCCTCGCGCTCCTCGGCCGCGAAGGCCCGGACGGTGTCCATGTTCATGAGGCTGTCGGCGACATGGCCCGAGACCCGGGCGATCGCCTCCTCGCGCTCGTCGACGATCGCCTGACGGCGACGGATGAGGGGCACCACGCACACCGCCGTCACGGCGATCATCACCAGGAGCCCGACGACGAGCAGCGGTTCGTAGCGCCACAGGACCACCGACCCGAAGAGGAGCGGTACGAGGCTGCCCACGACCTGGAAGGTCATCGTGTCGACGAACTCCTCGTAGCGGGAGGCGAAACTCAGCACCCGCTTGGTCAGCGAGCCGGCGAAGTTGTCGTGGAAGAACGAGGCGTCCTTGGCGAAGAGTTCGTCCATGCCGATCACGTACAGCCGCTCGATGCCGAGGGCGTCCAGACGGTTCAGGCAGTGCAGACCGAGGCGCCAGAACGCCTCCGCGAGGAGCAGGACACCGCCGAAGGCCAGAACGTAGGGCAGCGCGGCACCGACGGAGACACCGCCGCTGCCCGCGATACGGCCGATGAGCTTCGCGACGACGAGCGGCGCGACATAGCTGATGCCGATATTGCCCAGCGCCGGCAGCAGCATTCCGGGCACGGTCAGCCGTCGGAGCCTGCGCAGTTCTCTTCCGTAGTAGCGAAGTGCGAGGAGGACCGGGCCCTTGCCCGGTAAGGCCTTGCGCGATTCAGGAGATGTCATCACAACCCTGTGTCGTCGTACGGCTGCCCGCCGCGCCGTCGGCGGTTCACGGCGTCCGCGGTTCTCCGGGACGCCGATGTCCGGACATGGGCAGGCAAGAAGTTAGATGGTCCCGTGACGGTGGCCACGCGGTCCAAGCGTTTTTCTCGGCCATCGGCCCGTACCGGTCAGCCACCTGGCGCTCCGGTACCCGGGTACGACAAAGGCCGCTTTCCCGGTGATGAGAAAACGGCCTCTGAACCACGACTCAAAAAGTCGGGACGACAGGATTTGAACCTGCGACCCCTTGACCCCCAGTCAAGTGCGCTACCAAGCTGCGCCACGTCCCGATGCCCGTCTGACCTGGGGTTTCCCCTGGCTGGACGCGCACGGAAACAATACCGCACTCACGCCGGTGGTCGCGCACCCGTTTTGCGCGGGCCGCGTGGACGGCGGACCTGTCCGAGCGGTACGGAGCCGGTGCCGGCCGGCCTGGGCGCGGGGCCTTCGACCCGTACCAGGTCGCGTATCGCGGGCACCGAGAGCAGCGCCACGGCGACGACGAGGGACATGACGCCGGCCACGAGCAGGACGTTGTCCGCGCCGAGGGCCGAGGCGGCGGGCCCCGCGAGTGCCTGGCCGACGGGCATCATCGCCAGGGATCCCGCGACGTCGTAGGCGTGGATGCGGTTCAGGACGTCGGGGGCGACCTGCGTCTGCACACTGGTCGCCCACATCACGCCCCAGAACGAGATGCCCGCTCCCGCGATCACCGCACCCGCCGAGATGGCCGCGACGCCGAACCCCGCCCCCACGGCGGCGGGGAAGCAGGCGAAGGCCAGGAGGGCGAGGGAACCGGCGCGCAGCATGCGGCGCGGCCGCAGCCGCAGCGCGACGAGTCCGCCGATGACGGTGCCGGCGCCGAGGGCGGAGTTGATCAGCCCGTAGGCGCGCGGGCCGTGCCGCTGCACCACCTCGGTCGCCACGAGGGGGACGGTCGGGCCCCAGACGGAGATCATGTAGACGCACCAGATCGCGATGACGGCCCACAGCCACGTCCGGGATCTGAACTCCCGCCATCCTTCGGCGAGATCGGCCTTGAAGCCGGCGGTGTGGGCGCGGCTTCCGGGCGCGGCCGGGGGCAGGCGGAGCAGCAGCAGGCACAGGGCGCTGAGCGCGTAGGTACCGGCGTGGGCGACGAAGACTCCTCCGGCGGAGGAGAACGCGACCAGCAGGCCCGCCAGGGCGGGGCCGGCGAGCTGGGCGGCGGACTCGGCGATCCGGATGGCGCCGTTGGCTCCCTGTATGTCGGCGGCCAGGCGCGGCACGGTGCTGGCGACGCCGGGCTGGAAGACGGCGGCGGCGGCGCCGTTGACCGCGCCGATCACACAGATCTGCCAGAGGACCACGTGGCCGGCGAAGAAGAGGGCGGCGGTGATCGACTGGGCGACGAGCCGCACCAGGTCGGCGCCGATCATCAGTCTGCGGGTGCTGAAGCGGTCGGCGATCACCCCGCCGAAGATCACCAGTCCGGCGAAGGGGGCGGCCGACGCGGCCATGGCGAGTCCGACGGCGCCGACTCCGTACCCGTACCGCAGGAGTCCCGCGGCGAGGGCCACCGGCAGCATGGTCTCGCCGAGCCGGGCCACGGCTCGCGCGACGAAGAAGAGGGCGAAGTCCCGCGACCAGACCGGCCGCGGCGACCGGTCGTCGAGCAGTTCGGACCGGGTCCGGCCGAAGCCCGGCACCCCGGACGTGTCGCGCCGCCGCCCGCCCGACGCGCCTCTGGCGGAGCCGTCCGCCGTGGCCGGGCCCCCGCCGTGACCACCGTGACCGCCGTCGGCGGCGGAGCCCTCGCTCGCGGAAGGGTCCCGTGCGTGGCCGCCGTCTCCCGGGCCGTCCTTCGCGGAGCCCGCGTCCGCCGTGCGGCGCCCAGCCGTCCGGTCCGACGGCTCTCCGGCCCCCGGCTCCTCGCCCGATGACGTCATGGTCATCCCGCTCGCGCCCCTCCCCCTGTCCCTGCCCCGACGGCTCCCCCACGAAGCCGCCCGTCCCCCGCGTTTCGGATCATGCCATGGGGCACCGACGGCGCAGAGGCCGTTTCAGCCGTCGGACGGGAGACCCAACTCGGGGTGGGAGTCGATGAGTCGGGGCGGGGCCGCCTGGCGCCAGGAGTCGGCGAGGATGGCACGGAGTTCATCCTCGTCCTCCACCGCGGCGAGCCGGGCCCGGACCCAGGCGAAACCGGCCTCGTGGCCGGCGATCCAGAACTTCCCCGGCTCGGCCAGGACCAGTTCGTCGCGCTCTTCTTTCGGACACCGCACGGCGATGGAGGTCTCCGCCTCGGGCAGCGTGGCGAACATCTTTCCCGCGACCCGGAAGGTGGGCATGCTCCAGGCGATCTTCTCCGTCGTGTCCGGCAGGGAAAGGGCGATACGGCGTACGTCTTCGGCATCCGGCATGAGACGCACGCTAGCCAATCCCTCTGACATCGACGCGGCGAAGCAGGACGTCAGGGGTGGACCGGTCGGCGCTGCCCGGGGATCCGGCGGTACCGCTGCGCGACCTCGCGGGGTCCGCGCCCCGGACCCGTCACGCGCCGTCGGCGAACGCGCCCGGCCGCCGGACGAATCCGAAGGCCTCGTCCGTCTTGTCCGTCCAGTCCGTCCGGTCGCACGCGCGGACCAGGAGAGCCGAATCCCGCTCGACCTCGCCGAGCGGCTCAGTCGACCGCGGCCGCCCGGGTCAGCGCGTCCAGGACGGGCCGGATCAGGGGGTGGTCCTCCGCGCCGCGGCGTACCGCGGCGAAGACGCGGCGGGTGGGGGCGACGCCGTCCACGGGGCGCACGACCACGCCCGTGAGCTCCATCCCCCGCAGTGCCGAGCGCGGGACGAGGGCCACGCCCGCGTCCGCGGAGGCGAGGGCGACGACGGCGCGGAAGTCGTCCGAGGAGTGTTCGAGGCGCGGCTGGAATCCGGCGTTCTCGCAGGCCAGGACGACCACGTCGTGGCAGGGGTTGCCCGGGTAGGGGCCGATCCACGGGTCCTTGGCCAGCTCGGCGAGGGGCACTTCCTCGGCGTCGGCCAGGCGGTGGGTGACGGGGACGACCGCGTCGAAGGGCTCGGCGTAGAGCGGGACATGTGTCAGACGCGGGTCGTCCGCGTCCGGGGCTCCCCGGTACTCGACGGCCACCGCGATGTCGACCTGCCGGTCCAGCACCATCGGCAGGCTGGCGTCACCCTCCGCGTCCTGGACCCGGACGAGGATGCCGGGCGACGTGACGGCGAGGCGGGCCAGGGCCGGGGCCACCACCAGGCCGATGCCGGTCGCGAAGGAGGCCACCGTGACCGTACCGGCGGAGCCCGCGCTGTATGCGGCCAACTCGGCCTCGGCGCGCTCCAGTTGAGCCAGTACCGCGTTGGTGTGGCCGAGCAGGATCTCACCGGCGGGTGTCAGCCGTACGCCCTTGGCGCCGCGCTCGACGAGCCGGTGGCCAGTCTCCTGCTCCAGGGCGGTCAGCTGCTGCGAGACCGCCGAGGGCGTGAGATAGAGCGCGGCGGCCGCCGCCGTCACCGTGCGGTGGTCGGCCACCGCACGGAGGATATGGAGCCGCCGCGCTTCGATCATGCGACCGATTCTCTCAGGTCACACACGCTTTCCGGCCATCGGACCGGTGTGCGCCCCCGGCGTGGGGGGCGCGCCGCCGTCAGGCGTCGAGTTCCGCCCGCGCCGCCACGAAGGCGTCCACGGCACGGTTCACGTCCTCGGTGGAGTGTCCCGCGGAGAGCTGGACACGGATGCGTGCCTTGCCCTGCGGCACGACCGGGTAGGAGAAGCCGATCACGTACACGCCACGCTCCAGGAGGAGCTCCGCCAGACGGCCGGCGACGGACGCGTCGCCGATCATGACGGGGGCGATCGCGTGGTCGCCGGGGAGGATGTCGAAGCCCTCCTCGGCCATCCGGGAACGGAACAGCGCGGTGTTCTCCCGGAGCCGCACGCGCAGGTCGTCGGCGGACTCCAGCAGGTCGATGACCTTCAGGGAGGCCGCGGCGATCACCGGGGCGAGCGTGTTCGAGAAGAGGTACGGGCGGGAGCGCTGGCGCAGCAGGGCGACGATCTCGGCGCGGGCGGCGACATAACCGCCGGAGGCGCCGCCGAGGGCCTTGCCGAGGGTGCCGGTGATGATGTCGACGCGGTCCATGACCCCGTGCAGCTCCGGGGTGCCCCGGCCGCCGGGGCCGACGAAGCCCACGGCGTGCGAGTCGTCGACCATGACCATCGCGTCGTAGCGGTCGGCGAGGTCGCAGATCTCCTGGAGCGGAGCGACATAGCCGTCCATGGAGAAGACGCCGTCGGTGACGATCAGCCGGCGGCGCGCGCCGGAGGCCTCCTTGAGCTGTGTCTCCAGGTCGGCCATGTCGCGGTTGGCGTACCGGAAGCGGCGTGCCTTGGACAGCCGGATGCCGTCGATGATCGAGGCGTGGTTGAGGGCGTCGGAGATGACCGCGTCCTCGGCCCCGAGGAGGGTCTCGAAGACGCCGCCGTTGGCGTCGAAGCAGGAGGAGTAGAGGATCGTGTCCTCCTGGCCGAGGAACGCGGACAGCCGCGCCTCCAACTCCTTGTGCACCTCCTGCGTACCGCAGATGAAGCGCACGGAGGCCATGCCGTAGCCCCAGCGGTCGAGCGCCGCGTGGGCGGCGGCGACGACCTCGGGGTGGTCGGCGAGACCGAGGTAGTTGTTCGCGCAGAAGTTGAGGACCTCACCGGGGCGGCCGCCCGAGGTGACGCTCACGGTCGCGGACTGCGGGGTGCCGATGACCCGCTCGGGCTTGTGCAGCCCGGCGGCGCGGATCTCGTCGAGGGTGGTGCGAAGGTCGTCGCGGACGGAGTCGAACATCATCAGTTCCTTAGAGTCCTCAGAGGGTCCAGTCGAGAATGACCTTGCCGCCACGGCCGCCGGCCGCGTCGTCGAACGCCGCCTCGTAGTCCCGGAATCCGTAACGGCCGGTGATCACGGGCATGAGGTCGAGGCCGCTCTCCAGGAGGACCGACATCGCATACCAGGTCTCGAACATCTCGCGGCCGTAGATGCCCTTGATCGTGATCATCGAGGTGACGATCCGGACCCAGTCGACCGGGAACTCCTGGGACGGCAGACCCAGCATCGCGATCCGCCCGCCGTGGGTCATGTTGGCGATCATGTCGCGCATCGCCTCGGGGCGGCCGGACATCTCCAGGCCGATGTCGAAGCCCTCGCGCAGGCCGAGTGTCCGCTGCCCGTCGGCGATGGTCGAGCCCGAGACGTTCAGGGCGAGGCTGACACCGATCTTGCGGGCCAGCTCCAGGCGCTCCTCGCTCACGTCGGTGACGACGACGTTGCGGGCGCCCGCGTGGCGGGCCACGGCGGCGGCCATCAGACCGATCGGGCCGGCGCCGGTGATCAGGACGTCCTCGCCGACCAGCGGGAAGGAGAGCGCGGTGTGCACGGCGTTGCCGAACGGGTCGAAGATCGCGGCGACATCGAGGTCGACCGGGACGCGGTGCACCCACACGTTGGTGGCGGGCAGCACGACGTACTCGGCGAACGCGCCGTCGCGGCCGACGCCGAGGCCGACGGTGGCACGGCAGAGGTGACGCCGTCCGGCGAGACAGTTGCGGCACTTGCCGCAGACCAGATGGCCCTCGCCGCTGACCCGGTCGCCGATGTTGATGTCGGTGACGTCGCGGCCGGTCTCGACGACCTCGCCGACGAACTCGTGGCCGAGCACGAGGGGCGTGGTGATGGTCTGCTGCGCCCAGCCGTCCCAGTTGCGGATGTGCAGGTCGGTGCCGCAGATCCCGGTCCTGAGAACCTTGATCAGTACGTCTCCGGGGCCGGCCTCGGGCTCCGGGACGTCCTTGAGCCAGAGTCCGGGCTCCGCCTTCTCCTTGACCAGCGCCTTCACTCGTACGGCTCCTGTGCGTGAGGTCCCGGGAAAGGGCACGCCGAAGCGGGCCCGCACCGGGGAGAGGGGTGAGTTCACCCAGGAATCTGCCGTACTACGGCGTCCTGGGTCCATCGAGGATTTCTTAAGCGCAGCCCCAGCTTTCCTTCACGCCCCCCTCCTCCCGGCCTTTCCCGGGGGTCGCTCGCCGTCCGCCGGGACTGCCGAGACGGCGAGGAATGAGGAGGCGAGGAGGCAAGAGATGAATTGGGGCGGTGGCGTCAGGCATGACTACGTGGACATGCGTCTCCCCCGTTCCATGGGGGCTCATCACATGCATCAGGGAGGGGACCCGGCATAAGTCACAGGATGGGTCCCTGACGGCCGACAAGGCCGGACCCGCGCCCCGGCGCGTCGTCAGATCCCGTGAAACTCTTCCCGCCGTTCGAGCCGCCCGGTCAGCTCGGCCGCCATCGCCTTGATCGTCTCCAGACCCGCCCTTCCCCAGGGACGCGGCTCGATGTCCACGACACAGATCGTGCCGAGGGCGATGCCGCTGCGGTCGAGCAGCGGGGCACCGAGGTAGGAGCGGACGCCGAACTCGTCGACGACCGGATTCCCGGCGAAGCGCGGGTAGTCGCAGACGTCCTCCAGGACGAGCGCCTTGCGGCGCACCACCACATGCGGGCAGAAGCCGTGGTCGCGGGCCATGTAGCGGCCCAGTTCGAGCTCGCTGCCGTCCGCGGCGGCCACGAGGCGGCCGCCTCCGCCGCCGTCCGGGGTGTGCAGACCCGCGAAGAACTGCTGTTGCTCGTCGATGAAGTTGACCATCGAGTACGGCGCCGCGGCGATCTGCGCGAGGCGGTCCGCGAAGGCGTCGAAGGCGGGCTCGGAGCGCTCCCCGAGGCCGAGCCGGCGCAGCCGTCGCACCCGGGCCGGAGCGTCCTTGTCCTGCGGTGTCAGCAGCAGACGACCGGCCGGCCGGGGCGGGTCGTGACTCATGTACGGGCTCCGTGGCTCGGGGAGTGTGCGGGCGCGTGGGCGAGGAGGTGACGGACCAGGGTGAGCAGGGTCTGCACGCCCGAGCTGGAGATCCGGGCGTCGCAGCACACGACGGGGATCGCGGGGTCGAGGTCGATGGCCGCGCGCACCTCGGCCGGGTCGTAGCGGTACGAACCGTCGAACTCGTTGACCGCGACGATGAACGCGAGACCGCGCTGTTCGAAGAAGTCGACGGCCGCGAAACAGTCCTCCAGGCGCCGGGTGTCGGCCAGGATCACCGCGCCGAGCGCGCCGTCCGAGAGCTCGTCCCACATGAACCAGAACCGCTCCTGCCCGGGTGTGCCGAACAGATACAGCACGTGTTCCGGGTCCAGGGTTATGCGGCCGAAGTCCATGGCGACGGTCGTCTCGACCTTGTTCTCGATCCCGTCGAGCCTGTCGGTCGAGGCGCTGACCGTGGTCAGCAGTTCCTCCGTACTGAGCGGCGCGATCTCGCTCACCGCGCCGACGAACGTCGTCTTGCCGACCCCGAACCCTCCCGCGACCAGGATCTTCAGCGCGGTGGGGAAGGGGTCAGAGCTGTCGTCGTAGTCCATCGAGCACTGCCTCCAGAAGGGATCGGTCAGTGGGGTTGTGGTGGAACCGCGGGGGCTTCGTGGTCAGCGCCCCGCAGTCGACGAGGTCCGACAGCAGCACCTTGGTGACCGCCGCCGGCAGCTTCAGATGGGCGGCGACCTCGGCGACCGAGACGGGTGCCCGGCAGCGTTCGAGCGCCTGGCAGTGCTCGGGGCCGAGGTAGCCGAGGGGGGTGGCTCCCGTGGCCATGACCTGGGAGAGGAGGTCGAGCGCGGTACTCGGCCTGGTCCGGCCGTCGCTGACGGTGTAGGGGCGCACCAGGCGTCCTGCCGCTTCGTCGAGCCAGGGCCCGTCACCGGCCGCGGCCACCCTCAAGACCTCATCGCCGAGGGTTCGACGGCGTGCTGCCGGGGCGCGGTGACCAGATAGGGCCGGACGCTCTTGACCAGCATCGCCATCTCGTAACCGAGGACGGCCGCGTCGGCCTCGCGGCCCGCGAGCACGGCGAGACAGGTGCCGGAGCCGGCCGTGGAGACGAACAGCAGGGTCGAGTCGAGTTCGACCACGACCTGGCGCACCTCGCCGCCGTCCCCGAAGCGCACGCCGGCGCTGCGCCCGAGGGCGTAGAGGCCGCAGGCGAGTGCCGCCATGTGGTCGGCGCTGTCCGGGTCGAGGCCGTGGACGGACTTCACGAGCCCGTCGCTGGAGAGAAGTACGGCGCTCGTGGTGTGGGGTACGCGCTGGACGAGGCCGCTCATCAGCCAGTCGAGGTCGGACGCGTGGCCGGTCGGCGCATCGCTCGCCATGGGGGATCGACTCCTTGGGGTACGAAGGTCTGCGGGAGCGGTCGGGGTGGGTGTGGGGGTCGTCATCCGGCCGGTGCGCTCCCGTCGTGCCGGCTGGCGCGTTCGTGGCCGGAGGCGGTGTCGTGGGCTCTGCGGGGAGCCTGTGCGTGCGTCGCGCGCGACAGACCCGGGTGAGCCGCCGGTGTGCCGTCCTCCAGGGGTACGTCCGGCCGGTCGCCGCCGTCGGCGAAGGTGTCCGTGGGCGGCTCCCGGCGGGGCTGGACCGCGCCGTGCCCGCGTGACGACTCCAGCCGCGCCCGGTCCGGGAAGGACGCCGGGGCGGTCGACCCGGCGTCCGGAGAGGGGTCGTGGGAGGGCTCCGGGACCTCCTGGCCCGCCGGCTCCGCGTGGGCGGCCTCCGCGAGTCCGATCCCGCGCTGGAAGGCCGCCATGAGACCCGGGTCGTGGCCGACGAGGTGGTCCGTGGCCGGGCGGGGCGGCTGTGCTTCGCGCAGTTGCGGCACGATGTGCTCCTGGGCACGCCGCTTGGGAAGGTTGGGTCTGCCCATGGTGCCGCGCACGACACCGGCGCGCGCTGTGGGCGGCGTGACCGCGTTCTCGGCGGCGGCGAGCCGGTCCTCGGGGCGGATGCCGGGTACGGCCTCGGCCGGATTGGGCCTTTCGGCACCCGCGCCTCGCACCGGGAGCGGTGTGGCACCGCGTCCCCCGGCGGTTTGGTCGGCGACACGCAGCGGTGTCCGTTCCGCCCGCACGGGCCCGGGCACCGGCTCACGCGGCGACTGCCGTGGCACGACGGGGGCCGCCCGGTGCCCGCTGGGCAGGGCCGGGACCTGCGCCGACGGCGTGTGCGTGGGCGCGGGGCCGAGGGCCGGGCGGTTGCCCCCGCTCGTCCCGCTCGACGGCGTCCGGTCCGCGCCCCCGTCCTCGGCGGCGTCCGGTGCCGGGCCCAACAGGTCCTGCGGGACGACGAGTACGGCCTGGACACCGCCGTAGATGTTGCTCTGGAGCCGTACGTGGATGCCGTGTCTGCGGGCGAGCTGCGAGACCACGAACAGACCGATGCGCCCGTCCTGGAGCAGGCCGGCGACGTTGACCATGTCGGGGTCGGCGAGCAGGCTGTTCATCCGGTCCTGCTCGGCCGCCTGCATGCCGAGTCCGCGGTCCTCCACCTCGATGGCCAGTCCCGAGGTGACGAGATCGACCCGCAGCAGCACCTGGGTGTGCGGGGCGGAGAACAGGGTGGCGTTCTCGACGAGTTCGGCGAGCAGGTGGATGACGTCGGCGACGGCGTGGCCCCGCAGGGTGCCGACGATCGGGGGCACCAGCTTGACCCGTGAGTACTGCTCGACCTCGGCGATCGCGGAGCGCAGCACCTCGGTCATGGATACGGGGTTGCTCCACTGGCGGCGCGAGACGGCACCGCCGAGCACGGCCAGGTTCTCGGCGTGGCGCCTGATCCGGGTGGCCAGGTGGTCGACGTGGAAGAGGCCCTTGAGGAGGTCGGGGTCCTCGATCTCGTTCTCCAGCTCGTCGAGGATGGAGATCTCTCGGTGCACGAGGGACTGAAGGCGCCGGGCCAGGTTGACGAAGACCTCGACCTTCTGTTCGCTGCCCGCCTGGCTGGAGAGCCGGGAGGCCTGTACGACGGCTGTCACGGCGCCGTCGTGGGCACGGGAGAGGTCGGCGGCGAGCAGTTCGAAGTCGTCGGCGTCCGCGGGCGGGCGGCGGCGCTTCTTGCGCGCGGGCGGGTCCTCGCCGCGGCTCAGTCCCTCGACGACGGAGCGCAGGTCGGTCTCGGTGCGGGCGCTCGTGCGGCGCAGGGCTCCTATGCGTTCCCGTACGGACGTGGCGGCGCGGTCGGCGGCCACGGCGGCGATGAGGATGCCGACCAGGGCCACGCCCACGGCTCCGGCGAGGACCGCCCACAGGACGGGGCCGGGCCGGGCTCCGGTGGAGCGGACGGTGAACAGTACGGCGGCGCACGCGCTGAGGGCCACCGCGGTGGGCGGCAGGACCGCGAGGCGCAGCAGCTGGGGCCGCAGGTGCGTCTCGGGCGGCGCGAGGGTGGCGCGGGCGGCCGGTCGGCCGTGCCGCCCGCCCTCGCGGCGGTCTGCGCGTGCGGCCGGTGCGCGGAGGTGAGACATCGGCGTCCTCGTACTGGATGCGTCGGGGGCATGGAGCTCCCGCGGTTCCGCGACTCGGGCGTGTGTCGTCGCGGTGCCGGTCGAGAGAGCCGGAAAAACGGCCCTGCGTCGCCCGTCGGCAACTGACAGTAGTCGCCAACGCGTCATGTGCGGTGGGCTGTTGACAAATTCCCCCGGCTGACGTCCCGCTCTGGTATGAGCCCTCGTACGGCTGACCGATAACTCGGTCGGACACGTGTTCCCGCCCGGCTCCGAGACCGATCAGAGCTGGTCGGAAGCGGTCACAAGCAAACGGCGAGGGCCGGGGAGCATTGCGCTCCCCGGCCCTCGCCGTCGGTCGGTCGATCAGCCCGCGGGCACCGTTTCGGGCTCTCCGGTGTCCTCCGTGGAGCCGTCGGCGACGTCACCCGGAGTGTCGGTGACGGTCTCCTCGAAGGCCGGCCAGCCACCCTTCGGCGCGCGCGCCACACCACGCCACCACGGCTCGGAGGGGACGCTCCCACCCGTGGGTTCGAAGGGCTCACCGGGCCGGGGCAGCGCCACACGCACACCCGCGGCGAGGCCGGCGGCCAGCGTGCCCTCGCCCGGGTCGGCCCAGGCATGGGTGGAGAGGTTGAACGTCCCCCAGTGGATCGGCAGCATCACTCCCGAGGGCTGCCCGCCCTGGAGGTCCAGGTGGGAGCGCATCCCCTCCTGGGGGGTCATGTGGATGTCGGGCCAGAAGTCGCTGTAGGCGCCGATCTGGATCATCGTGGCGTCGAACGGGCCGTGGGTGGCGCCGATCTCCTTGAAGCCCTGGAAGTAGCCGGTGTCTCCGCTGTGGTAGATCCGGTGCCTGTCGCCCTCGGCGACCCAGGAGGCCCAGAGGGTGTGCTGGGTGTTGCGCAGGCCGCGTCCGCAGAAGTGGCGCGCGGGTGTCGCCGTCAGGGTGATCCCGCCGACCTTGGCCGACTCGTTCCAGTCCAGCTCGTGGATCCGCTCGGCCGGGACGCCCCAGTGTTCCAAGTGGGCCCCGACGCCCAGCGGCACGGCGAACACGGTGTCCGTGCCGCCCAATGCCTTGATCGTGGGCATGTCGAGGTGGTCGTAGTGGTCGTGCGAGATCACCACGACGTCGACCGGGCCGAGCGCGGCGAGCGGGAGGGGAACCGGGTGCAGCCGCTTGGGGCCGGCGAAGGCGAACGGGGAACAGCGCTCCCCCCAGACCGGGTCGAACAGCACGCGGTGGCCGTCGATCTCGGCGAGGACGCTGGAGTGCCCCATCCAGGTGAGCCGCAGCCCGGTCGCGGCGGGCCCGGCCAGGTCGGCGAGCGTCGTCGCGTGGACCGGCACGATCCCGGCCGGGGAGCGGTGGGCACGCTCCTCGCTGCGGAAGTAGACCTTCGCGAACTCCACCATGGAGCCGTCGGGGCGGGTGCGGGCGGTCTCCGGGTTCTGGAAGACTCCGTCCGCGAAATTCGGCGAATTGCGGATGCGCCGCAGGCGCGCACCAGCCGGATCCGCGCCGAAGGCGGCGGGCCGCAGCGCGCGGAGCCCGGAGCTCAGGGTACGGAAACCGGTCACGGATACCTCCAGATGGAGTCGGTCAGGCTTTCATTATGGTCGTCGCCTCTGACAGCGCCGGGTCACCCCGGTCACAACGCGATGCCCGTGGCCGTGGGTCCGTATGTGCTCAACCCCGTCGCACCCCCGCTTCTTCCGCCTCCGGAGGGCGTTCTGGGTGCCACCGTGCCGCCGGCGTCCGCCGACGGCACGTCCGGTGCACGGCCGCACCGGGTGCGGGCCGGTCCCGCGGAGCCCACCCGGCCGCTCGCGCCCGCCCGCCCGGCCGCTCCCGCTCCGCCGCCGGCCGCCCGGCACCTCACGCCCGGCCGCCCAGCACCTCCGACGACGTTCGCCCCCCGTGCGTTGACATGACCCGGCGCCCATTCCGATACTGACTCATGGTTCAGTAGTCAGGTATCCGTACGGCCGGCCCGGGGGCCGCGCCGGCGCTTCCGCCCACGTCTGGAGACACCGTGTCCGACCTTGCCGCCGCACCCTCGCCCCTCGCGCCGCGCGCCGCGACGCGGAGCCTGTGATGGGCGAGACGCTCACCGGCGGCGAGGCCCTCGTCCGCGCCCTGAGCGGACACGCGGTGACGCGGGCCTTCGGCATCCCCGGAACGCACAACCTGGAGATCTACCGCCATCTCTCCGCGTACGGCATCCGGCACGTCCTGACACGCCACGAACAGGGCGCCGGATACGCAGCCGACGGCTACGCGCGCGTGAGCGGGCGCCCCGGTGTCGTGATCACCACGACCGGGCCCGCCCTGCTGAACGCGGCGGCCGCCGTCGGCCAGGCCTACTCGGACAGCGTGCCGCTGCTCGTCGTCTCCCCCGGGATGCCCCTGCGCCACCCGCGCCTGGCCACCGGCCTGCTGCACGAGACGCGCAGTCAGACGGAGGCCCTGCGGGGCGTGGCCGCGTTCAGCCACCGCGTGTCCTCGGTCGCCGAGATCGACGCGGCGGTGGCACGCGCCTTCACCCTCTTCCGCACCGGCCGGCCGCGGCCCGCGCACATCGAGATCCCCCTCGATCTGCTGGAGGCCGCCGAGGAGACCGGTCCCGTCCGCCTCACCCCACCCGTCGCCCCCCTCGCCCCGGCCCCCCTCTCGGTGGAGCGGGCCGCCGAGGCCCTGCGCGAGGCCCGCCGCCCGGCACTCGTGCTCGGCGGCGGAGCGCGCGGCGCCGCCGTCCCCGGCCTGGCCCTCGCCGAGGCGCTGGGCGCTCCCGTCGTCACCACGGCCAACGGCAAGGGGATCGTCCCGGAGACCCATCCGCTGGCCCTCGGCGTGTCGCTGCACAGTCCCTCGGTCCGGAACTGGCTCGCGGGACGGGACGCCGTGCTCGCCGTGGGCACCGAGCTCGCCGAGTCCGACTTCTGGTCCGCGCCGCCCGCCCTCGACGGCACCCTGATCCGGGTGGACCTGGACCCGGACCAGATGTACGCGGGTCTCACCGCGGACATCGCCGTCGTCGGCGACGCGCGGCTCTCCCTGACGGCCCTGCTCGCCGCCGTCCAGAGGCCCGGCGGCCCCGACCGGCACGCGCGCGTGGCCGACGAGGAACCCGCCCGGACGGCCGGAACACTGCTGGCCGCCAGGAACGCCGAGACCGCCGAACGCGACGCCCGCTGGATCCCGTACCTGCGGGCGGTCCGTTCCGTCCTCGCCGGCGACGGCGTGATCACCTCGGACAGCGCCCAGTGCTGCTACTACGGCGCACTCCCCCACCTCGCGCTCGGCCCCGCGGGCCGCTATCTTCACCCGACCGGATACGGAACGCTCGGCTACGCTCTGCCCGCGGCGATCGGAGCCAAGGCGGCGTGCCCCGGCCGGGAGGTCGTGGCGCTCAGCGGGGACGGCGGCCTCCAGTTCACCGTGCAGGAGCTGGCGACCGCGGTACAGCTCCGGCTCCCGCTGCCCGTCGTGGTGTTCGACAACGGCGGCTACGGGGAGATCCGCGACGAGATGGCCGCCCGGGGCGACACACCCACGGCGGTCCGCCTCGCCCCGGTCGACCTGCCCGCCCTGGCCCGCGCCTACGGAGGACAGGGCACGCACGCGTACAGCCCGGACGAGCTGAGCGCCGCGCTCGACGAGGCACTGCGCACCCCCGGCCCCACCCTGATCGCCGTCCCCGAGGAGACCTCATGACCGCCGCCCCCCTGATGACGCTCACCTGGACGGACCATGTCACCGGCCGACCGGGCTTCCTCGTCGTCGACCGGCTCGTGCGGGGCGTCTCCAGCGGCGGTCTGCGGATGCGGCCCGGCTGCACCCTGGAGGAGGTCGCCGGACTCGCCCGTGGCATGACCATGAAAGAGGCCCTGCACTACAACCCCGAGGGCCGGTACATCCCGCTGGGCGGCGCCAAGGGTGGCATCGACTGCGATCCCCAGGATCCGGCGGCGTACGGCCTGCTGGTGCGCTATCTGCGCGCCATGCGCCCCTACATCGAGTCCTTCTGGACCACCGGCGAGGACCTCGGGCTCAGCCAGGACCTGGTCGACCGGGCCGCGGCGGAGGCCGGTCTCGTCTCGTCCATCCAGGCCGTGTACCCGCTGCTCGACGACGAGGCGACGGCCCGCAAGCGGCTCGCGGACGCCTTCGCGGTCGAGGTGGACGGCATCGGCCTCGACGAACTGGTCGGCGGCTGCGGCGTCGCCGAGTCGGTGCTCGCCGCCCTGGACCGGGCCGGAACGCCGTACGCGGGAACGCGCGTCGCCGTGCAGGGGCTCGGCACCATGGGCGGGGCCACCGCGCGCTTCCTCGCGCGCGCGGGACTCAGGATCGTGGCCGTCGCCGACGTCAAGGGAACCATCGCGAACCCGGACGGCCTCGATGTCGAGGCGCTGCTCGCGGCACGGGACGCCTACGGGACGGTCGACCGCGCGGTGCTGCGCCGGGCCGACCGTGAACTCCCCGGTGACGCCTGGCTGTCCGCCGACGCCGAGGTACTGGTGCCGGCCGCCGTCTCGTACGCGATCGACGCGGCGAACCAGCGGGCGGTCAAGGCCCGTTGGATCGTCGAGGCGGCCAACATGCCCGTCCTGGCGGACGCGGAACGGCTGCTCGCCGCGCGCGGGGTGACCGTCCTGCCGGACGTCGTGGTCAACTCCGGTACGAACGCCTGGTGGTGGTGGACCCTGTTCGGCGACATCGGCGCCGACGCGGACGAGGCGTTCGCCCACACCCGGCGCTCCATGCGCGCCCTGATCGACCGGACGCTCACGCGCGCGGAGGCCGACGGCACGACTCCCCGGGCCGCCGCCCACGCCATCGTCACCGACCGGCTGCCGGTCATCGCGGAACGGTTCGGCTGGTACCGCTGAGAAAGGCGGAGCCGCCGCCCCTGACCCGACGTGACCGTCCTGGACGAGGAGGGCCGCATCAGGGCCGACTGCCGGTTCGTCGACCGACGGCGGGCGGGGCCTCGCCCGTAAGGGCTGTGTAGACACCTCACGTTGCTATGCCGTCAAGCCGCGGCGGTCAGCTCCGTGGGGAAGGCAGTCTGTTCATCGAACAACTCGTGGTGCTGGAGGCAGTGGTGGAGCTGGCCGAGCATGCGGTTGAAGCAATGCCACGAAGTTAACGCCGCAGTTGCCGAGTCAAGGGCATCCGCTGGGTGAAGGTTGAGCCGGTAGGCAATCGGGGGCGAGCCGGTAAGTCGCGTTTGCGATCTTCTCGAGGAGACCTTCCCGCGTCCAGCGACCCAACTGGACGCAGAAGCTGTCGTAGTGGGTGAAGTCGAGTGCCGTGGCCAGCTCGCGCGCATGCCAGGAACGATGAGGTGCGGTTCGCATGTGCTGGAGGACTCGATTGCGCTGACCACTGCGGCCTTCCGCTGCGGACGATGTGGGCTGCGTGAGGATCTCGACGGTGAGACTGGTGACGTTCTGGCTGTTCAGAGGGTGCCCGCTGGTCGGGTTTGCCGGGTAGCGCGAGGTCGGGCACTTCACCTTGCGGGCGCTGGTGCGTGAGCGTCTGGGAGGCAGCAGGGCGGATCTGACCGCAGTGGAAATGCCGTTGGTGATGCGGTCCGACGGGGTCGGCAGGACGTGGTCTGCGCGGATCAGCTGGTCACGAGCGGCCTGCAGGGCGACGGTGAAGCTTGTCCGGTCCGGGTCGCCCCCGGGGACAGACTCGACGGCGTCGACCATCGCCATTCGGAGGGCCTGATAGAGGGTGAGCAGAGCCCATACCTCCTGTTCGAGTCCGCGGGGCTCCTGGGACCGCAGGACCCGCCCGGTCAGCAGGGTGTGCCGCAGCGAGTAGAAGGCGGACTCGATCTCCCACCGCTCGTGATAGAGGCGGACCAGGACCTCGGCGGGGTCGCGGCGGTGATCCAAGAGAGTGGTCGCGAGCCGGTAGCGGCCGGCGATGCGCTGTCCGCTGCTGGTGGTGAGCGTGATGTCGGCGTCGATGATGCGGACGCGCAGGCCCTGGAAGCGGGTGAGGTAAGAGCCGTCGGGGAGAACCGCCAGCACTGCAGGGCGTCGGTGGGCACACAACCGCACCAGGAACTGGGAACCGGTGCTGGCGACGGCGCGGAGGAAGTCGTCGCCGTCGAAGGCTCGGTCTGCCAGCAGAAGCATCTGCGGGGTTAGCCGGGGCAGCAGCCGTGCCGCCTGCACGGTCTCGCCGTTCTCGGATGGGCCGAAGACTGCACCGAGCAGGCCGCGAGTCCCGGTCTCGCACAGCACGGTCAGTCTCAGGGACGGGTAGCCGGACATGCCCCAGTGGTGCCGGACCTTACCCAGCAGGGCTCGGATGCGTGGCAGGTCCGGTGCCTTGAGGGAGCTGCAGCCGTCGAACGCCACGGTCCGCCAGCGCCGGTAGCAGACGCCGGGTGTTGACGGCCGTGCCAGCGGCACGGCCAGAACTTCGAACAGCGCTCTGAGCGGCTCCGGACCCAGACGTCGGCGAACCTGTCGTAAGGCTGCTTCCGAAGGAGTGCGCAGGTCGATGCCCGACAGGCCAGCCACGAGCTTGTCCCAGACACGCCCGTATCCCAGAGCCGGGAACAGCCCCAGGGCCAGGACGAAGTAGATGCCGACCCGGGACGGAAGCGTACGCACCCGGGCCTGAACGGTCCTGGTCTCTTCGAGCACATCATCGACGAGCTCGAACGGTATGTACTCAGTCAGTCCACCAAGATGACCAGGCGCGAAGGCGCCTGCGGCAACGGTCGTAGTGCGCGTCATGGTGCAGATGGCGGACTGGCTCGACAACGGGATCCTCTGATTAGGAACGTTTTGGTCGACTTCCTCCTACCAGGGAATCCCACTCTTCATCGTCATAACCACCCACTGCAGACACGCCCTTGACTCGGTGGCTGCGGCGTTAACTTCGTGGCATTGGCGGTTGAAGAGGTTTCTCTGGGCGGCCGCGTGCCAGTCTCCAGTCTCGCGACGGCGCCGGTAGTGGGCGTTGGCTCCGGCGGATGGCCGCAGGGAAGCGAAGGCCCAGAAGTAGCCGGCGTGGTTGAGACGGTCGTTCTTCACCCAGCGTCGGGTGATGCTGGACTTCTTGCCGGACGCGCGGGTGATGGGCGAGGCGCCGGCGTAGGCCTTCAGGCCTCGGGCGTCGGCGAAGCGGGTGTGGTCGTCCCCGATCTCAGCCAGGATCCGGGCGGCCAGCTGAATGCCGAGGCCGGGGAAGCTCAGCAGCACTTCGGCGTCCGGGTGTCGAGGGAACGCCTCTTCGACCGCTATGGCGAGGTCATCGGCGGCGGTGCAGGCGGCTTCGAGCTGGACCAGGAGGGCGAGCATCTGCTTGCCGAGCGCCTCCTCGACCAGGAGCGGATGGTGGGCCGAGCCGGTGCGGAAGATCTCACGGAAGCGGTCGGCTTCGGCCTCGATGCCGCGTTTGCGGCCGGACCGCTTGAGCGCGGCCTGGATCTGCGTGCGGCTCAGCTTGGCGGCCCTTGTGGGCGTCGGGGCGGTCTTGAGCAGTTCGCGTGCCTCGGGCCGACACAGGCCATTGGTCCAGGGGGCAAAGGCTTCCAGGGCGGCCGGGTAGTACTCGCGCAGCAGGGAGCGGAGCTGATTGGAAATCTGCTGCCGGTTCCAGGTCGCGTCCTGCTGGGCGCGGGCGAGGACTGCGATGGCGCGGCCCAGGTCGCTGTCGTCGGGCAGCGGCCGGTGGGCGTGCATGTCGGTGCGCAGGATGTTCGCCAGGACCAGGGCGTCACCGGGGTCGGATTTCTTGCGGGAGACGCTGTGCCGGTCACGGTAGCGGGCGGCGGCCATCGGGTTGATCGCAAACACTTTCCGCTTGCCCGTTCGCAGGACTGCCACCAGCAGGCCCCGGGACGTCTCGATCGCCACCGGGATCGGTTTCTCCTCGGTGTCGCCGTATTCGATGAGCAGGTCCAGCAGCAGCCGGTAGCCGGCCGCGTCGTCGGTGACGTGCCGCTTGGCAAGTAATTCGCCACTGTCGTTGACGAGGGCGACGTCGTGTGTCCGTTCTGCCCAGTCGATGCCGCAGTAGATCAAGGGTCCTCCCTTTTCCGACACGCAGGTATTTGCGCTGGTCACGAGCGCAAGCGGGCCACGCAGCGACCTAATCCCAGGACTCAGCCCAGAGGCTGGTCCGCCACCTCACTAGCCGTTCGTGACACCAGCGCACCCCGCGGGCCTCGGTCTATGCAGGAGCTCAAGCGGCTCGGGCATCACAAGAAGTCACCGTGGAATGGGCTCGCACCACCAACACCAACGAGTGATCAATCAGCGAGATGTCGACAGTGGCGGCGGTCGTGAAGACGCCGAGCGTCACCGATCTACGCAGAGGCATCAAAGGCCGGGTACACCAAAGGCATCCGCCCGGAGTCCACGCGACCGCCACCACAAACGCCAAGACCGCCCACCGATCTACACAGAGGCCTTCTCGAGCCAGGGTTGCCGAAGGCATCGCGATCCGCTCGAACAGACTGAAGGAATGGACCTCCTACAGCACTGCCCTCAGCAAGGGATTAGGGTTGCCGCGTGGCGAGAGTCCGGTTGAGCGTGGCGGAGCGGCGTGAGGAATTGCTGCGGGCCGCCGTCGAACAGATCGAGGCACGGGGCGTGGCGGCGGTACGGATCGCCGACGTGGCCTCTTCCCTCGGCGTGAGCAACGCGCTGGTGCTGTACCACTTCTCCACGAAGGAGAAGCTGGTCGCCGCCGCGTTCACCTACGCCGCCGAGGACGACCTCGCCCATCTGCGCAAGCTGCTCGGCCGCCGTACGACGGCACTGCGACGCCTTCGGACCGCCGTGCGCTGGTACGCCCCGACGGGGCAGGCCAAGGGCTGGCGTCTGTGGATCGAGGGGTGGGCAGTCGCCCTGCGCGAGCCCGCGCTGCGCGAGGTCACCCGCGATCTCGACCGGCAGTGGAAGGCCGCGATGACCGAGGTGATCGCGGAGGGCGTGGCCGCCGGCGAGTTCCGGTGCCCGGACCCCGCTGGTTCGGCCCTCCGGCTCACGGCGCTGCTCGACGGACTGGCCGTCCAGATGACGGCGTACACCGGAGCGGTGTCACGGGCGCGGACCCAGGAGTGGGTCGACGAAGCCCTCGCCCGCGAACTGGGCCTGGAGCGCGCCGCGTTGATGGCTGCGGTGCGATAGCCGCGGAAGGCGCGACGCCGTCCGGCCCCGCTCCCCGTGTTCCACTTCGCCCGCTCCGATTCCCGCCTCGCCGTACGACGGACTTCCCCGGTCTCGCCGGGAGGGACCGGTTCCCATGATCCGCCCCTGGGCCGGCCACGGCGTCAGGCACTGGTCCCGGGCCACCGGGTCGCACACCGCCGGCACCGGTCCCGAGCCGCGGGGCGGTCACAGCGGCCGGCACCGGACCGGTCCCCGACTCCAGGTCGGCCACGGTGGCAGGCGCCGGACTCGGGGCCCAGGTCGCACGGAGGCCGGCGCCGACCCGGCCGGGCAGGTCTCCCCCTCCGGCCGGACCGGTCCCGAATCAGGCCACCGACTCGATGCGCAGCTTGATGTCGTCGGGCGAGAGGGTCCCCTTGGCCGCCACGTGGTCGCCCGAGGACTCCCCGCGCAGCCGCCGTCCGATCCACGGGACCAGATACTCGCGCGCCCACTGGATGTTGTCGCGACGCACCTCCAGCGTGCCGCGCGGCGGGAGGGGCGGCCAGGGCTGGTCCGGGTCGGCCGGCACCTCGAAGCCGAGTAGCTGTCCGGCACGGAGCGCCACCCGGGTGTGCCCCTCGGGAGAGAGGTGCAGCCGGTCGCCGTCCCAGGCACGCCGGTCCTGGATCGTCTTCAGGGACCAGAGGTCGAGGACGGGACAGCCGTAGCGGTCCGCGATGGCCCGCACATGTCCGTTGTAGGTGGCGATCTTGCCGCGCAGGTGCTTGAGCACGGGGACGCCACGGGTGTCGAAGCCGGTGGTCACCATCACGGTGCCCACGGCGGAGGTGAGATCGGCGACCGCGCGCTCGAAGCGCTCCGCGACCTCGTCGGGGTCGGTGCCGGGGCGGATGATGTCATTGCCGCCGGCGCTGAACGAGACCAGGTCCGGGCCGAGTTCCTTGGCCCTCTGGAGCTGGGACTCGACGATCTGGTCGAGCAGTTTGCCGCGCACGGCGAGGTTGGTGTAGTCGAAATCGCCTTCGGGCCTGCGGTCCGCGAGAAGTACCGCGAACCGGTCGGCCCAGCCGACGAACGCTCCGTCGGGCCCAGGGTCGCCGACGCCCTCGGTGAAGCTGTCCCCCACCGCCACGTACGACCCGATCACCGATCTGTTGTCACTCTTCGAATCGTCTGCCACATCGAGCATGATTAACCCTTCGATGTGAGCTACGCGACCGTAGGGAAGGGTTGACGGGCGGTGAGATAAGCCACTCGCCAAGCGTTGGTCAACTCCGGAATAAGGCTCGCGGCAAGGACGTTGAAGCAGCGATCGCTCAGATGCCCCGAAAACCCGATCTCTCAGGTGCCCCGGAAACCGGTGCCGCGGGAACACCGAAGGCCGGACCCAGGGGATCATGGGGTCCGGCCTTCGGAGATCGTCCTGCCGTCAGGAGCAGGAAGTCGGGCGTCAGCCCACGGCGACACCGTGCGAGCGCAGGTACGCCACCGGGTCGACGTCGGAGCCGTAGTCGGGCGTGGTGCGGATCTCGAAGTGCAGGTGCGGTCCGGTCACGTTGCCTGTCGCGCCGGAGAGGCCGATCTGCTGCCCCTCGGTCACGGTCTGCCCCGCCGAGACGGACAGCGACGACATGTGGGCGTACTGGGAGTACTTGCCGTCGGCGTGCTGGATGACGACCTGGTTGCCGTAGGCGCCGCCCCAGCCCGCGGAGACGACAGTGCCCGCGGCGATGGACTTGATCGTGGTGCCGGTCGGGACCACGAAGTCCACGCCCGTGTGGTAACCGCTGGACCACATGCTGCCCGGCACCTTGTAGCCGGTGCCGATGCTGCTGCTGTCGACCGGCAGGGTGTAGCCGGAGGAGCTGCTGGTGGAAGCGGTGCCGGAGGAGGCGGCCGTGTCGGCGGCCGGGGTCGCCGCGGACGTCGTGGCGGTCGTCGTGGCGGACGCCGTCGAGGCCGTCGTCGAGGCCCTAGTCCGGGTGGCCGAGTGGGCGACGGTGGCGGCCTTCTTGCCGAGCGACAGCTTCAGACCGGGGTGGATCAGCGACGGGTCGCTGCCGATGGCCGAGTGGTTGTCGGAGTAGATCTTCTTCCAACCGCCGCTGACGTTCTGCTCGTCGGCGATCTTCGAGAGGTAGTCACCGGACCTCACCGCGTACGTCTTCGTGGTGGCGGCCTTGACGGTCTTCTCGGCGGGGGCGGCGGTCGCGGCCCGCTCGACGTGCTGTGCGACGGTGGCCTGGGTCGCGGCGTGGGCGCCCGTGGCTCCCATCAGAGGCAGCGCGAGTGCGGCGCCACCGGTTCCGGCCACGGCGATCGAGCGGGTGAAACGCAGGGACTTGGGACGGCGGTGCTTACCCTTCGCGGGCATGGCGATTTCCTCTCCGGCGCCTGCGGGGTGAGCTGTCGGGTGCGGGCTGGAGATGCCCGGCCGCGCTGCTGCGCGGCTGTACCCCTAGCCTGTTCCGGGAACCGGACCAGGCACGGAACCTGTGGGTCCCCCGCTCCTGCCATGTACGGGTGAGTGTGCGGATTCCGGGCGGCGGCAGGATTGGGCGTCCGTCCGGATTGAGGCAGAACGTAAGCGAGATGAGAGCGCGTCGACAACTATGTGCGGTTTCTGTGCGCTCGCCTTTCTTGATCCATGCGGAAATCGCCGTCACCCTCCGTGGAATGACGATCTTCCGGACATCTCAACCCGCCCGTAATGGCGGGGCGTTGAGAATCGACGACGACAACGCATCGTCACGAATATGACGCTCCTCACGCGACTCGCCCCAGTGCGCCTTATTCCAGGGCCAGTTGTAATGAAGGTGCTTAATCGGACAGAACGGTCAGATGTGACGTGGACGGATATCCGGCACATCTGGATCTCCGTGCGGAATGACGCGCAAATCACCGATCGTGCGAATGCCGCATTTGGGAACAATTCGTCACGGAATCCTCGAGGTGGGGGCGTGCGGTGGATCACTCGATTCGTTCGAACGCGCATCCGGCAGCGCGGAGCCGTGCAGCGAGACCATCAAGGGGTCCCGTCCGCGAGGCGGTGCCTGTGGACAACTCATTGCCCGAGGAACCCATGTCGTATCGTCGAGAGCGCGAGCCGGTACAACTGCCGACGAGCGACGCCGAGTCCAGTCCGGCGACGCCGGAGGCCAATGGGAGGAGCCCCCGTGACGCAGCAGATCCCGTCGACCGAGCCCGAGCTCGGCGGAGTGCGCAACTTCCGCGACGTGGGCGGACTGCCCACCGCGGACGGCCGGCGCGTGCGCTACGGGCAGCTGTTCCGCAGCGGCCACCTGGCACACGCCACGGAGGAGGACGCCGCGTTCCTCTCCTCCCTGGGACTCCACACGATCTTCGACTTCCGCAATGCCGCGGACCAGAAGCTGGAGGGCCCGGACGTCGAACTGCCGGGCGTGCGGAACATGAACCTCCCGCTGACCGACCCGGCGGACGGCAGCGAGTTCTGGAAGATGGTCCGCGAAGGCGATCTCGACCAGCTGCGCGCGCTCCTCGGTGACGGCAAGGCCGCGAACCGGATGATCAACTCCTACCGCGCCATAATCAAGGAGCGAACGGCCGAGCACTCCCAGGTGCTGCACGCCCTGGCCGACGACAGTGTTCCCGCGCTGATGCACTGCGCCGCGGGCAAGGACCGCGCCGGACTGTCCATCGCGGTCACCCTGCTCGCCCTCGGCGTCGAGCGCGAGGCGATCGTGGCCGACTACCTGGAGTCGAACGCCGCGCACCGCCGTTACAAGGTGCACCGCAACAGCTCCTCGACCGGGGCCTACTCCCCCGAGGTGATGGACCTGCTCAGCCCCCTGTTCGACGCGCGCGCCGAGTACCTGACAGCCGCGTTCGAGACGATCGAGGAGACCTGGGGCGACGTCGAGGTCTATCTGGAGCAGGGGCTGGGGCTGACGCCGGAGCTGCGGGAGCGCCTGCGCGCGCGACTCCTGGACTGAGCCGCGCGCCGGACCGGTCCCGGCGCCGGGACCGGGTCGCTACTGGTTCTGCGCGCCGAGCGTGAAGAGCAGGTAGATGAAGGCCGCGAACAGGTGGCCGACGGCGACGTAGATGATCAGCCGCACCCACAGGGCGCGCGGGAACTTGTCCTCCATGGAACGGCGGCGTTCTGTGGGCTCGGTCATGACGTCTCTCCCGGGGTGGGGTGGCCGGTCGCCGGGCCGAGGCACAACGCGGCGACGGGGCTCTGCAACAGGGTGTGTACGAAGAGGAGCTCTGCTCCGTCTCGCTCGGCGGCGGCGATACGGTGCGGGGTCAGCGAGTCGAAGTGGGCGCTGTCTCCCGGCGCGAGGACGTGGGCGGTGTCCCCGAGGCGCAGGCTGAGCCGCCCCTGGAGGACGTACAGCCACTCCTCGCCCGGGTGGACGCGCACGACGTCGCCCTGCGAGCCGTAGGGGACGTGTACGCGCAGCGCCTGCATACCGCGCCCGGAGGAGCCCGCCTGCCAGTAGGTCCAGCCGCCCGCCGGGGCCGGCTCCATGTCGGCGGCCCGTACGATCGCGTCACGTTCGGGGACCGCCTCGCCCAGCAGCTCGGAGACCGTCGTACCGTAGACACGGGCCAGCGTGAGCAGCATCGGCAGCGAGGGCTGGCGCTGCCCGGTCTCCAGCCGGGAGAGATGGGCGGGCGAGAGTCCGGCGGCGCGGGCGGCGGCCTCCAGCGTGAGAGTGGCGCCGCGGCGCAGGGCGCGGAGGCGGGGCGCCACGGCGTGCAGCTCGGCGGACGGCTCGTCGGCCGCCCCTGGTTCGGCAGGGCTCATAGGACCATTGAGCCAAACAATTACCTCCGGGGCAATTTTCTTGCCCCAGAGGCAAAAGGCCCAGGACGTGGCCCGTCCTGGATGGAGCCTGGACGCGGCCCACCCAGCCGCTCGGCGCCCCGCCGCTCTCCGCCCGGCAGCTCGGCGCCCCGCCGCCGTGGCGCCCCGCCGTCGCGGCCCGGTCTCAGCGGTTGGCCACGGCCTGCTTCACCAGCGTCTTCCCGAAGTCCCACATCAGCCCGCCACCGCCGTGCGCGTCCTCCATCACCGCGGTGAAGGCCTCCACGAAGCGGTCGACGTCACGTTCGTCGATGACCAGCGGCGGGATCAGCTTGATCACCTCCAGGTGGTCGCCGGAGACCTGGGTGAGGATGCGGTGCCGCTGGAGCAGCGGTACGACGACCATCTGCGCGAACAGACCCTTGCGCGCGGCCTGAAGCATGGTCCAGCGGCTGCGCAGCTTGAGCGACGCGGGCCGGCCGAACTCGATGCCGATCATCAGACCCCGCCCGCGCACCTCGCTGAGCAGCTCGTACCGGTCGACCAGGGCCGCGAGCCGTGACCTCAGCAGTTCTCCGGTGATCCGCGCGTGGGCGACGGTCTGCTCGTTCTCCATCACGGAGAGGACCGCGAGCCCCGCCGCCATGGCCTGGGCGTTGGAGCCGAAGCTCGCCGAGTGCACGAGGACCCGGTCCATGGAGGAGTAGACCTTCTTGAAGATCCAGTCCTTGCCGAGGGTCGCGCCCACCGGCACATAGCCGCCGGAGAGCGCCTTGGCCACACACACCAGGTCCGGTTCGACACCCTCCTCGTGCTGGTAGGCGTAGAAGTCCCCGGTCCGGCCGAGGCCGGTCTGCACCTCGTCGGCGATGAGCAGCGCCTTGTGCCGGTGCAGCAGCTCCTGGGCGGCGCGCAGATATCCGGGCGGGGACTCGTGGACGCCCTTGCCCTGGATGGGCTCCACGATCAGCGCGGCGACATCGCCCTTCTTCAACTCCCTCGCCAGGGCCTCGAGATCGCCGAGCGGGACGGCGGTGTCGGGCAGCAGCGGTGCGAAGCCGTCGCGGAAGCCGTCCTCGCCGTTCACGGACAGGGAGCCGGTGGTCAGTCCGTGGAAGGCGTGCGAGCAGTACAGGATCCGTGGTCTGCCGGTGGCGTACCGGGCGAACTTCAGCGCGGTCTCGACCGCCTCCGTACCGCTGTTCCCGAAGAACACCCGGTCCAGGTGCGGGCTGTGGGTGAGCAGCCGTTCCGCGAGCAGGCCGGGCAGCGGCTGGCAGTCGAAGCGGGTGAGGTCGGCGAGCGAGGCGTCGAGGACGTCATGGAGCGCCTGCCGGACGACGGGGTGATGGCGGCCGAGGCCCATCACCCCGAACCCGGCGAGCATGTCCAGGTAGTCGTTGCCGTCGGCGTCCCAGAAGTGCGCGCCCTCGGCCCGCTCGTAGACCTTGTCGAAGCCGATGGTGTGCAGCATGCGCGGGAGCTGGTGGTTCAGATACCTCGTGTGCAGTTCGTAGCGCTCGCCTCCGCGCTCGGCGAGGAGTGCGCCGAGGTCGAACTCGCCCTTGCGGGCAGGGTCGGTCATTCCTTCTTCTCCTTGGACGACTCGTCCTCGGCCGGCCGGTCGGCGGCCTGTGCCAGCTCGTGGGCGGCCTTGGCCCGCTCGTCCCTGATGGCCAGGCCCGCGCTGATCCGTCCGGCGATCTCCACGGGCGTGAGCCCGATGTCGGCGAGCACCTCGGCCCGCTTGGCGTGCGCGAGGAACTGCTCGGGGATGCCGAACCGCCGTACGGGTACGTCGACTTCGGCGTCCCCGAGGGCCAGCGCGACCGCGGCGCCGACACCCGAGGCCCGGCTGTTGTCCTCGACGACGGCGACGAGCCGGTGTCCGGCGGCGAGGCGGGGAAGCTCCGGGTCGACGGGCTTGACCCAGCGCGGATCGACGACGGTGCAGCCGATGCCACGGGCCTCCAGGAGGTCGGCGGTCTGGAGGCAGACCGGTGCCATCACGCCGACCGCGACCAGCAGGACCTCGGGGCGCTCGCCGCGGTGCAGGACGTCGAGGCCGCCCACCCGATCGACGGCGGGGATCACCGGGCCGACCGACTCCTTCGGGAAGCGGATCAGGGTCGGCGCGTCGTCCACGGCGACCGCCTCCCGCAGCTGGGCTCTCAGCTGGTCGGCGTCGCGCGGCGCGGCGATCCTGAGTCCGGGCACGACCTGGAGGATCGACATGTCCCACATGCCGTTGTGCGAGGCACCGTCGACACCGGTGACCCCGGCCCGGTCGAGGACGAAGGTCACCCCGCAGCGGTGCAGCGCGACATCCATGAGGAGCTGGTCGAAGGCGCGGTTGAGGAAGGTGGCGTACACGGCGACCACGGGATGCAGCCCGCCGGTCGCGAGTCCGGCCGCGGACACCGTGGCGTGCTGCTCGGCGATGCCGACGTCCCACACCCGGCCGGGGAACCGCTCGGCGAACCCGCCGAGACCGACCGGGTGCAGCATGGCCGCCGTGATGGCGACGACGTCCGCGCGCTCCTCGCCGATCCTGACGATCTCGTCGCCGAACACGGAGGTCCAGGAAGGGCCGTTGGACGGGGCGAGGGGTTCGCAGGTGAGCGGGTTCATCACGCCGACGGTGTGGAAGTGGTCCTCCTCGTGCGCGAGCGCCGGTTCGTAGCCGCGTCCCTTCTCCGTCAGACAGTGGATGAGCACAGGTCCGTGGAAGCGCTTCGCCCGGCGCAGCGCGGACTCCACGGCTCCCACGTCGTGGCCGTCGATCGGGCCGACGTACTTGAGCCCGAGGTCCTCGAACATGCCCTGCGGCGCGAAGGCGTCCTTGAAGCCCTTCTTCGCGCCGTGCAAGGACTCGTAGACGGTGTTGCCGATCAGCGGCGTGCGCAGCAGGACCTTCTTGCCCCAGGCGAGGACCTGTTCGTAGCTGTCGGTCGTCCGCAGGGTGGCGAGGTGGTTCGCGAGTCCGCCGATGGTGGGGGCGTAAGAGCGTTCATTGTCGTTGACGACGATGATCAGGGGCCGGTCCTTGGCGGCGGCGATGTTGTTCAGCGCCTCCCACGCCATGCCGCCGGTCAGCGCGCCGTCGCCGATGACCGCGACGACGTGGCCCTTCTCGCCCTGTACCTGCCGGGCCTTGGCGAGCCCGTCCGCCCAGCCGAGCGCCGTGGAGGCGTGGCTGTTCTCGATGACGTCGTGCTCGGACTCCTCGCGGGAGGGATAGCCGGACAGGCCGCCCTTGCCGCGCAGCTTGGAGAAGTCCTGACGCCCTGTCAGCAGCTTGTGCACGTAGCTCTGATGGCCGGTGTCCCACAGGATGCGGTCGATCGGCGACTCGAAGACCCGGTGGAGGGCGATGGACAGCTCCACCACTCCCAGATTGGGTCCGAGGTGACCGCCGGTCCTGGCGACCGCGTGCACCAGGAACTCCCTCACCTCTTCGGCCAGTTCACCGATTTCCGCCTCGGACAGCGCCTTCAGGTCGCGTGGTCCCCGGATGTTCTCCAGAATCGTCACGTCGGGCCCCCTCTCGGTCCGTGCTGATCAGCTCACGGTGACGGCCGGTTCCCCGGACGCGACGCCGTCGTTCTCCATCTGCTCCGCGATCTTCATCGCCTCGTCGATGAGGGTCTCCACGATCTTCGACTCGGGGACGGTCTTGATGACCTCGCCCCTGACGAAGATCTGCCCCTTGCCGTTGCCGGAGGCGACCCCCAGATCCGCCTCCCGCGCCTCGCCGGGACCGTTGACGACACAGCCCATGACGGCGACCCGCAACGGGACCTCCATGCCCTCCAGGCCGGCCGTGACCTCGTCGGCCAGCTTGTACACGTCGACCTGGGCGCGCCCGCAGGACGGGCAGGAGACGATCTCCAGGCGCCGCTGCCGCAGTCCGAGCGACTCCAGGATCTGGATGCCGACCTTGCACTCCTCTGCGGGCGGCGCGCTCAGCGAGACCCGGATGGTGTCGCCGATGCCCTCGGAGAGCAGGGCACCGAAGGCGACGGCCGACTTGATGGTGCCCTGGAAGGCGGGGCCCGCCTCGGTGACGCCGAGGTGCAGCGGGTAGTCGCAGGCGGCGGCCAGCTGACGGTAGGCGTTGACCATGACGACCGGGTCGTTGTGCTTCACCGAGATCTTGATGTCCCGGAAGCCGTGCTCCTCGAAGAGCGACGCCTCCCACAGCGCGGACTCGACGAGCGCCTCGGGCGTCGCCTTGCCGTACTTCTCCAGCAGCCGCCGGTCCAGCGAACCGGCGTTCACACCGATACGGATCGGGATCCCGGCGTCCTTGGCGGCCCGCGCGATCTCCTTCACCTTGTCGTCGAACTGCTTGATGTTGCCGGGGTTGACACGGACGGCCGCACAGCCGGCGTCGATCGCGGCGAACACGTACTTCGGCTGGAAGTGGATGTCAGCGATCACCGGGATCTGCGACTTGCGGGCGATGGTCGCGAGCGCGTCCGCGTCGTCCTGCGTGGGGCAGGCGACACGGACGATCTGGCATCCCGACGCCGTCAGTTCCGCGATCTGCTGGAGCGTCGCGCCGACGTCCGACGTACGGGTCGTGGTCATCGACTGCACCGACACGGGCGCCCCGCCGCCGACCGCCACCGCTCCGACCTGGATCCGCCGCGACACACGGCGCTCCGCGATCGGCCGGAGGGGAACCTCGGGGAGGCCCAGGGAAACGGCGGTCACGACGTCACCCGCGGCTTTCCGTGAAGGTCTCGCGGGCCGCCCGGATCGACTCCTTGAGAGAGCCCATGGTGGCGAGGACCGCGGTCGGCTCGTAGCCGCAGTGCGCCATGCAGTTCGCGCACCGCTCGTCCCTGCCGCGGCCGTAGGAGTCCCAGTCGGTCTCCTCCAGGAGCTGCTTGTACGTCGGCACGTAGCCGTCGCTCATCAGGTAGCAGGGCCGCTGCCAGCCGAAGAGCGAGTAGCTCGGGATCGCCCACGCGGTGCAGGGGAAGTCGACCTTGCCTTCCAGGAAGTCCAGGAAGAGCGGGCTCTGGTTGAGCCGCCAGCGGCGCCGGTTGCCGCCCGCGAAGGCCTTCTTGAACAGTTCCCGGGTCTGCTGGACGCCGAGGAAGTGCTCCTGGTCGGGGGCCTTCTCGTAGGCGTAGGCGGGCGAGAGCATCATCTCGTCGACCTTGAGGTCGTCGTTGAGGTAGTTCAGCACCTCGATGACGGTCTGCGGGGTGTCGGTGTTGAAGAAGGTCGAGTTCGTGGTGACCCGGAAGCCGCGCCGCTTGGCCTCCTTGATCGCCTCGACGGCCTCGTCGAAGACGCCTTCCTTCGCGACGGACTCGTCGTGCCGCTCGCGCAGCCCGTCGATGTGCACGGCCCACGCGAAGTACGGCGAGGGCTTGAACTTGTCCATCTTCTTGCGCAGCAGCATCGCGTTGGTGCAGAGGAACACGAACTTCTTCTTCGCCACCAACTGCCGCACGATCTCGTCGATCTGAGGGTGCATCAGCGGTTCGCCGCCGGCGATGGACACCATCGGAGCACCGGATTCGAGGACCGCGCCCACCGCCTGGGCGACCGGCATGCGCTGCTTGAGCACACCGGCGGGGTGCTGGATCTTGCCGCAGCCCTCGCACGCGAGGTTGCACGCGAAGAGCGGCTCCAGTTCGACGAGCAGGGCGAACTTGTCCCGCTTCCTGAGCTTCTGTTCAAACAGGTATGCAGCGACCTTCATGGACTGCCGAAGCGGCATGGCCATACGGCTCACCTCCGAGGGAGCGACAAAGAACGGTGCCATTCGAAAAAAGCTGGAAGCACGGAACGAAGTACGCGGAAGGCTGATATTCCACCGCGAAACGTGCCGATTCGGACCAGTTCATGTTCTGGAGCATCCACGACCACCCGGACGGCCGCAACGGGACGGGTGCCCGAGCGGACGGCGCCGAGCAGCGTGGCCGCCGACTCCATGTCGACGGCGATGGCGCCGGTCGCGAGCAGATCGGAGCGCTCGTGACCGCGTACTACATGATCGGAGCCGGTGAGGGGCCCCGTGTGGACGGTGCGGCCGGGCAGGGCCCGCACGAGTTCCTTGACCAGCAGATCGGTGCCCACGCAGGGCGTGGTGCCGCCCGGGTCACGGGTCTCCTCGGCGACGACGAGGTCACCGGGGTGCATGCCCGGGGCCAGCCCCGCGCAGAAGCCGGTGGCCAGCACGGCCGCCGAGGACAGTGCCGGGTCGGCGAGCACCCGGGTGACCGACCGGTCGGCGGCCCTCGGCCCCATGCCGGTACGCAGCACGGTGACCGGCCCGCCCGCGCCGCTCCGGTCGCCGCTGCGCAGGGCGAGGTGCTCGATGCCGAGCGCGCAGGCGATCAGTAGCGGTTCCGGTGCGGGCAGCCTGTCCATCAGCCCCCCTCGGTCACGGCGAAGGGCTCTCCGTGGACGTAGCGGCCGAGCGCGGTCAGGGGAAAGACCTGGCGGTAGAGGTTGTAGTTGATCGAGAAGTCCCACGGGAAGCCGGTCCCCGTGAAGTACGGCTCGTCCCAGGTGCCGTCGGACAGCTGGGTCTCCGCGAGCCAGACCACCCCGCGCTCCGCGGCCTTGGAGTCCCGCTCCCCCGCGGCCAGCAGGGCGAGCAGCGCCCAGCCGGTCTGTGAGGCGGTCGAGGCGCCGCGTCCGCTCCATCCGGGGACGTCCTCGTAGGAGCGCATGTCCTCGCCCCAGCCGCCGTCGTCGTTCTGCACGGTCTCCAGCCAGGCCACGGCGCGGCGGATCGCGGGATGCGAGCCGGGCAGCCCCGCCGCCACGAGCGCCGGGACCACCGACCCTGTTCCGTATACGTAGTTGACGCCCCAGCGCCCGAACCAGGACCCGTTCGGCTCCTGATGGGAGAGGAGCCAGCGGATGCCCCGACGGGTGCGCGGGTCCTGGGTGAGCCCCTCGACCGCCAGCATCTCCACCACGTGCGCCGTGACGTCCGCGGAAGGCGGGTCGATCACCTCCCCGAAGTCGCAGAACGGCAGCCGGTTGGGGAAGGGGCTGGTGTTGTCGACGTCGAACGCGCCCCAGCCGCCGTCCTTGGACTGCATGCCGAGATTCCAGCGGACCCCGCGTCCGATGGCGTTCTCGACGCGGTCCGGGTCGTGATGCCGGACGCGGCGCAGTGCGAGGACGACCTCCGCGGTGTCGTCGATGTCAGGGTAGTTGTCGTTGTGGAACTCGAACGCCCAGCCACCCGGCGGAAGTTGGGGTCGCTTGACCGACCAGTCGCCGGGCCGGACGATCTCCTCCCCGAGCATCCAGTCCACGGCCTTGACGAGCTGCGGATGGTCGGCGGGCACTCCCGCGTCGGCCAGCGCGATGGTGGCCAGGCAGGTGTCCCACACCGGCGACTGGCAGGCCTCGATCATCCGGGCGCCGTCGTCGCGCCACACGGCGAAACGGTCCAGCGAGGCCAGTCCCGCGCGCATCACCGGGTGTTCGAGGTCGTAGCCGAGCAGATGCAGCGCGATGACCGAGTAGACGGCGGGCGGCTGGATGCCTCCCCAGCATCCGTCGTTCTCCTGGCGCTCGATGATCCAGCGGCCGGCCGTGTTCATCGCCGCTCTGCGCAGGGCGCGCGGCGCGACCTTGCGGTACTGGTGCAGCGCCTTGTCCATGCGCTGGAAAGCGCCGTCCCAACTGGCCATGGGAGCAAGGGGCCTGACCGGATTGGGATTGCGGGCGTCGGTGTGCAGCTCGTCCAGCGGGAACGGCGCGGGCCGCACCGGACGCTTGGCCGAGACGACGGTGAGCGGCACGATCGTCTGCCGCGCCCAGCAGCCGAAGTCATAGATGTTCAGCGGCATCCACTTCGGGAAGTAGATGAGTTCCGGAGGGAGTTCGGGCAGGTCGTCCCACTTCCACCAGCCGAAGAGGGCGAGCCAGATCCGGGTGAAGACCCGGGCCGCGGCGAGGCCGCCGCGCTCGCGGATCCACGCGGCCGCCCTCGCCATGTGGGGGTCGTCCGGGGCGTCACCGGCCAGCCGCAGGGCGACATACGCCTCGATGGTGGTGGAGAGCTCGCCCGGTCCGCCGTAGAACGAGGTCCAGGTGCCGTCCTCGCGCTGCTCGCCGCGGATGAACAGCGCCGCGCCGCGGGTGGTCGGCTCGTCGCGGATTCCCAGGAACTGGCGGAGCAGCAGATCCTCGGCGTCCATGGTGACGTTCGTCTCGAGGTCGCCCTTCCACCAGCCCTGGGCGTCCTGCCGTGCCAGCAGGAAGTCCGTGGCCCGCTCCATGGCGCGCGTGGCGGCGTCTCGGGTCTCGACTGTCCCGGCCGCCTCGGGAGTCGTCTCGCGGGTTTCGCTGGCCGAGGCAGCGCGGGGCGGCAGGGCCCCGGTGCTTCCGTCGGTCGTCGCTGTCATGGCTTCCCCTTCGTGCAGTGGTGTGTCTCTGCTGTGGGTCCGCCGTCGGCCGGTGCGTTCGTTCGGATGGATATCCCCCCGCTCGAACGAGGTTCGAAGCTTGGGGAAGGCACCGGCCGGCGACTACGCGAGGTTTATTCGACCGATAACGATCATCTCTTCCGCACGACGACGAAGTCGGCCAGCGCCACGAGCTGGGCGCGTACCTGTTCGGGCATCGGTACGGCGTCCAGCGCCTCGATGGCGATCGCGTGCTGGCGACGCGCCTCCTGGGCGGTCCACTCGCGGCCGCCCGCCTCCTCGATGAGCGCGGCGCGCACGGCGAACTCCTCCTCGGAGAAGTTCTCGAAGTCGCTGGCCTTGGCGTCCTCGGCGAGCAGGTCGCCGAGCCGCTCGGAGGCGGGACCGCCCGCTGCGAGCGCGGCCACGACCGGCAGGGACTTCTTGCGCTGGCGCAGATCGCTCCAGGTCTGCTTCCCGGTGGCCTCCGGGTCGCCCCAGATGCCGAGGAGGTCGTCGACCGCCTGGAATGCGAGGCCCAGGTGGTAGCCGTAGCGCTCCAGCGTGTCGGCGGTGAGGTCGTCGGCGCCGCCGAGGACCGCGCCGATGGAGCAGGCGCAGGCGAGCAGGGCGCCGGTCTTGTTGCCCTCCATCTCCAGGCACTCCTCGACGCTGACGCGGTCGCGGTGCTCGTAGGAGATGTCCTGGGCCTGGCCGTCGATCAGGGCCCGGGTGGCGGTCGTCAGACGCCGGGTGGCCCGGCCGGCCTCGACGGTGCCGAGCTCCAGGAGGACCTCGTTGGCCAGCGCGAACAGGGCGTCGCCGACCAGGATCGCCTGGGCGGGGCCGTGCACCTTCCAGACGGTGTCGCGGTGGCGGCGCTGTTCGTCGCCGTCCATCAGGTCGTCGTGCAGCAGCGAGAAGTTGTGCACCAGCTCGACCGCGACCGCTCCGGGGACGCCCACCTCGGGGGCGGCGCCGGCGGCCTGCGCGGAGAGCACGGCGAGCGCGGGGCGTACCGCCTTGCCGCCGTCGCCGTCCGCGGGCTTGCCCTCGGCGTCGATCCAGCCGAAGTGGTAGGCGGCGACGGTGTCCATGGGCGGCGCCAGGCGGTCCACGGCCGCCTTGAGCACCGGTGTGGCCAGGGTCCGGCCGCGCTCCAGGAGCGCGGTCACGTCCACCGCGTCGGCAGCCGTTTCGGCCGGGGGCACAGTGGGCACAATCTCTCCTCTTGTTGCGGTACCGGGGGTGCGGGGACCTGCCATGCTCCGGTCGAGCTTCATGCCGCCTCCTCGAAGAGTCCGAGGAGGTGGTCGCGGGGCCGGCCCAGGGCGTCCAGCGCGGCGTCCGCCGCACCGACTCCACTGCGAACCGCACTCTCCATGGTCGCGGGCCACCCTGTGGCGGTCCACGCTCCGGCCAGGTACAGGCCGGGGGCCTTGGTACGGGCACCGGGCCGCAGCCGCCCGACGCCCGGGGCGGGGGCGAACGTCGCGGTGCGCTCCCGGGTCACGAAGAAGTCCTTGACCCCGGCGCCGCGCGCACCGGGCAGCAGCCGCTCCAGCTCCGGCAGATAACGCTCCCGGAGCACGGCGACCGGCTCGTCGATCTCGTCCTGCGCGGCCGACTGCGACAGCGCCAGATACTGCCCGTCCCTGAGCCCCGAGGACTCGGTGCGGTCGAAGACCCACTGAACCGGGGAGCCGAGCGCCGCGAAGAACGGAGCGGTGAGGACCTTGCGGTCGTAGACGACGTGGACGTTGAGGATCGGCGCGGTGCCGATGTCCAGAAGCCGCTCGGGGGCGTCGAGCGCTCCTTCGGGCAGCAGCCTGTGGGCCTCGTCCTGGGGTACGGCGAACACGACCGTGTCGGCCTCGATGCGTTCGCCGGGAACCTGAACGCTCCAGCGTCCGTTTTCGTAGCGGGAGACGGAGGTGACTCGTGTACGGATCTCGGTACGCACGCCCGCGGAGTCGAGCGCCTTGCGGGCCAGGGTGTCGTGCAGTTCGCCCAGCGGGACGCGCGCCCAGCCGATGTCGGCCGCGCCCGGGTCGGACAGCAGACCCGTCTTGAACACCATCGCGGCGAGGCCGAGCGAGGAGTCCTTGGCCACCGCGTTGAGGGTGGCGACCCCCACGAGGTCCCACAGTGCTTCGACCGCACGTTCCGACTGACCGTGCCCGGCGAGCCAGTCGCCGAAGTTCTGCGCGTCGAGTGCCGGATCGGTGAGATCCAGGCCCTTGAGCGCGAGCGCGGCACGGCCGACTCTGGCACGCTCGGCGAGGGACAGATGCTGGTACGTCGCGAGGCTGCGCGCCAGGTGCAGCGGCACGGGCAGCGCGGTGCGGCCGATTCTGCCGAGCCGTCGCCCGGAGGGCGCCTCCGCGTCGAGAACGGGCACGTCGAGACGATCCTGCAAGGGCGCGAGAGCCGTCGCGTCGACACGGTCGAGGAACCAGCGGTAGGCGGTGCAGCAGCGCAGGAAGACATGCTGTCCGTTGTCCACGGTGAGTTCGCCGCGCCGGAAGGAGAACGCGAGACCGCCGAGGCGCGGCCGGCCTTCGAGCAGCGTCACCCGGACCCCGGCATCGGCCAGCGCGAGCGCGGCGGTGATGCCGGCGAGCCCGCCACCGATCACCACGGCGCCGGCCCGGCCGGAGTCGTCCGTGGACTCACCCTCGCTCATCACGCACCCTCCCCTGCGGCATCGCCGTGGTGGTCGAACGATCCACGGCAAGCCGTTGAAGTCAGGGACGCCACCCGGCGCCGGAGGGTTGCCTGCCACTTCCCGCCGGCCGTATCACCACCGCCCGTTCCGCCCATCGGACACGCGTCCATCAGACACGCCTCCGGACCGTACGGCGGGAGACGTGCCGGGCGTCGAGGCCGGAGAGGCCGCGCACGGCGACGTACGCCTTCTCGCGTCCCGGCAGGGACACCCGGCCGCGCAGCACGGCCTCCGGCTCGCGCTCGATCCGGTCGAGCAGACGCCGGTAGATCCCCGCCATCGCCGCGACACAGGCGCCGCTGCGCCGGTCCAGCATTGGCAGCAGCCGGTAGCCCTCCGCGAAGAGGGCACGGGCGCGCCGTACCTCGAAGTGCACGAGGCCCGCGAAATCGGAGCCCTGCGGCGGAGTCGGTCCGTCGAACCCGGCCGAGCAGCCGAACTTGGCCAGGTCGTCGGCGGGCAGATAGGTGCGCCCGCCCTCGGCGTCCTCCCGGACGTCCCGCAGGATGTTGGTGAGCTGGAGCGCGAGCCCGAGCGTGTCGGCGTACTCCGGCGCGCGCTCGGCGCCACGCGCCCCGGGCTCGGTGCCGAAGACCCCGAGCGAGAGCCGCCCGATGGCTCCTGCCACGCACCGGCAGTACACCTTCAGGTCGTCCCAGGTCTCGTACGTCTCACCGCGCACGTCCATCAGCACACCGTCGATGAGCTCGTCCAGGCCCCCGAGGGGCACCGGGAAGTACTCGGCGGTGTGGCTGAGGGCGACCGCGACCGGGTCGGTGTCGTCCTCGGCGACGTCGCCCGCGCGGACACGGGCGAGCAGCGCCCGGGTCTCCTCCAGGCGCACCGACTTCACCTCCGGCGCCAGCGTGCCGTCGCCGATGTCGTCGACGCGCCGGGAGAACGCGTAGAGCGCCGACATCGCACGCCGCTTGGACGTCGGCAGCAGCCTGATGCCGTACGCGAAATTACGGGCCTGCTGACCGGTCACCGCCTCGCAGTAGCTGTACGCGGCGAGTACCGGTGCGGACACGTGCTGTTCCGACTCCACGGTCCGGATCACCCCTCTCCTCGCAGAGTCACTCCCACCTCGCGCAGCAGCTGGAGCTTGCCGGGCTTGGGCGGGCCGGGAAGTACGTCGTATTCGGCGGCGGCGATCGCGCGGATCGCCGCCTTTCCCCCTGCCACGAACCCCGCGAGCAGCAGTTTCAGCCTGCCGTGGACGCTACCCACGAGGGGGGTGCCTTCATTCAGGAGGTTCAAGGCTCGTTCTGCTTCGTATGCAACCAGTGCTCGCACCGATGCGCCTGCTGTGCGGACGGCAAGATCCGCTTCGACGACGTGAAAGCGCTTCATGTCCTCGGCGGGCAGGTAGACGCGGTCGCGGCCGAGGTCCTCGGCCACGTCCTGGAGATGCTCCACGATCTGGAGGCCCGTGCACACCGCGTCGGAGCGGCGGACCCGCTCGGGCGTGGACGTTCCGGTGACGGAGAGGACCAGGCGGCCGACGGGATTCGCGGACAGTTCGCAGTAGGCGAGCAGATCGTCGTAGGTCTCGTAACGCTTGACGAGCTGGTCCTGGCGGTTGGCCGCGATCAGGCCGAGAAAGGGCTCGGGGGTCAGATCCGCGCGGCGGACCGTGGGCATGAGCCGGCGCAGCAGGGGGTGGCGCGGGGCCGAGTCGAACACCCGGTGAAGATCGGCTTCGAGTGCGTCGAGGAGGACGAGACGGTCGTCGGCGTCCGCGTCGGCCACGCCGAGGAGCCGAGCGTCGGTACCACCGGGGGTGAGGTCGCCGTCACCGATGTCGTCCACGAGACGGGCGAAGCCGTACACGGCCATCAGGTCGTCGCGCCAGGCCCTGGGCAGGAAGAACGGGGCCACGGGAAAGTTCTCGTCCGCGGCCTTGTCGAGGGTGCCTCGCACCGGATCGCCGGTGCGGGCCGTCCCGGCTTCGGTCACCGCTCGCCGCCCGGCGCGAGGACGGCACACGCATCGCGGAGCTGGAGAGTCACCGTAGCCATTGCCGTCACACCTCCCGTTCTACACTGCCGACCCAACACTGCCCATTTCGGACACGCCGCCCGGAAATCCGCTCGGCGTGACGGTGCCGGGTGTCGCGTATTATCGCCCTACTTGACGCGATTCAGCACCGGTACAGCTTACGTTGTACAACGCGCCACACTCCGCCGGGGTGTCCTGCACATCACAACAACACACCGATTGGCGTCAAGATTCCTCTTGCTGACGGGAGTTGGCGTTTCCCTTGCAGACGCAGGGCCCCGCCGGAGAGTTCCGGCGGGGCCCGGGTCCTGTCGTGGGCGAAACGGGCTACTTGCCCGTGAACTTCTCGTACTCCTTGAGGACGTCCTCGGTCAGGCCGTCCATGCGCAGCTCGCCGCGCTCCAGCCACAGCACGCGGTCGCAGGTGTCGCGGATGGACTTGTTGTTGTGGCTGACCAGGAACACCGTGCCCGCGCTCTTGCGCAGCTCGCGGATGCGGGCCTCGGACCGCTTCTGGAAGGAGCGGTCACCGGTGGCGAGGGCCTCGTCGATCATCAGGACGTCGTGGTCCTTGGCCGCGGCGATGGAGAACCGCAGCCGGGCCGCCATGCCCGAGGAGTAGGTCCGCATCGGCAGGGTGATGAAGTCGCCCTTCTCGTTGATGCCCGAGAAGTCGACGATCTCCTGGTAGCGCTCCCTGACCTGCTCGCGGGACATGCCCATGGCGAGGCCGCCCAGGATGACGTTCCGCTCGCCGGTCAGGTCGTTCATCAGGGCCGCGTTCACGCCGAGCAGCGAGGGCTGGCCGTCGGTGTAGACCTTGCCCTTCTCCGCGGGGAGCAGGCCGGCGATGGCCCGCAGCAGCGTGGACTTGCCGGAACCGTTCGAGCCGATCAGGCCGATGGCCTCGCCCCGGTACGCGGTGAAGGAGACACCCTTGACGGCGTGCACCTTGCGCACACCACGCTCCTCGCCGCGCTTGAGGATGCGGCTGAGGGCGGAGGTGGCGCTGCCCTTGCCGGTCTTGGCGCCGTTCACGCGGTAGACGATGTGCAGTTCGTCCGCGATGACGGTCGGGATGTGCGACCTCTTCTCGAGCTCAGCCACGGCCGTACCTCTCCTCAGCCTTCCAGAAGTAGACGAAACCGCCGACGGCCGTGGTCACGGCCCAGAAGACGGCGATGGCCCACACGTGCGGCGGCAGGTGGGAGGCCCCGTAGCCGTCGATGAGGGCGAAACGCATCAGGTCCATGTAGACGGCGGCCGGGTTCGCCTGGAGCACCCGGGCGATCCACTCGGGCCGGCCGGCCAGCATGGTGCTGATGGAGAACATGACACCGGAGGCGTACATCCAGGTGCGCAGGAGGAACGGCATGAGCTGGGCGAGGTCGGGCGTCTTGGAGCCCATCCGCGCCACGATCAGCGCGAGGCCGGTGTTGAACAGGAACTGGAGGAACAGCACCGGGACGATCAGCAGCCAGGACATGCCCGGGTAGCTGCCGAAGCCGATCGCCACGACGAACAGCACGATCATCGAGAAGAGCAGCTGCTGGAGCTGCTGGAGGGCGAACGAGACGGGCAGCGAGGCGCGCGGGAAGTGCAGGGCGCGCACCAGTCCCAGGTTGCCCGAGATCGCCCGGACACCGGCCATGATCGAGCTCTGCGTGAAGGTGAAGACGAAGACGCCCGTCACCAGGAACGGGATGTACACGTCGTGCGACATCCCGCGGTCGGCCTTCAGGATCAGGCCGAAGATGAAGTAGTAGACGGCCGCGTTCAGCAGCGGCGTCGCCACCTGCCAGAGCTGGCCGAGTTTGGCCTGGCTGTACTGGGCGGTGAGCTTGGCCTGTGAGAAGGCGAGGATGAAGTGCCGTCGGCCCCACAGCTGGCGAACGTACTGGACCAGTCCGGGACGGGCGCCGCTGACCGCGAGGCCGTACCTGGCTGCCAGGTCGGCCGCGGACAGCCCGTCGTCGGGCGAGGGTCGGTCGCTCACCGCGATGCCGCCGTCATGCGTCGTACTCACAAGGGGAAACTTTCGTCTTCGAGAGGCGCACGGCCGGCCGGGCGCCGGCATGAGCCGGGGCCCGGGTTGTGCCCGGGTGCTCTCAGGATCGAGCTTGTCAGATGACCGGGGGCCGGCCCAGTCGGGTCAGCCGCCACACCGTGCGCCACCTCATGGGGCGCCTCGGTCCGCACGGACTCCTCCAGCCTTCCCGGAATCCGCCGAACCAGGCTCGCAGCGCGGCCCGCGAGGGACGGCGCAGCAACGTCAGGAGCATCCAGACGCCGAGGTAGACCGGGACGAGTGGCGCGGGAAGGTTCCGGCGAGCGAGCCAGACGCGGTTGCGGGCCACCATCCGGTGGTACACCGCGTGCCGTGACGGGGCGGTCGTCGGGTGGTTCAGCACCATGTCGGAGCGGTAGTCGATCATCCAGCCGGCGTCGAGGGCCCGCCAGGCCAGGTCGGTCTCCTCATGGGCGTAGAAGAAGGCGTCCGGGAGCCCGCCGACCTCGGCCAGGACCTTCGTGCGGACCGCGTTGGCGCCGCCGAGGAACGTGGTGACGCGCGAGGAGCGCATCGGGTCGGCGGCGCGCAGCCTCGGGACATGGCGGCGCTGGGTCTCGCCGGTCTCGGGGTCGGCTATGCGGAAGCTGATGATGCCGAGCCGGGGGTCGTCGGCGAAGGCCCGGCGGCACAGTTCGGCCGTGTCGTGGCGGGCCAGCAGGCCGTCGTCGTCCAGGAAGAGCAGGACGTCCACGTCGGTGCCGCCGGGGCCGAAGGCCTCGATGCCCACGTTGCGGCCGCCGGGGATGCCGAGGTTCTCCGGCAGCTCGACCGTCCGGACACCCGCGGGGACGTCCGGGACGGGCGAGCCGTTGCCGACCACGACCACCTCGACGCGGTCGCCGTCCTGCTTGGCGACGGAGTCGAGGAGCGCCCTGAGCTCGTCGGGGCGGTTGCCCATGGTGATGATCACCGCGCCGACCTTCGTCGCCGTACTCACTTGAGCCTGCTCGAAGCGAGGATGGACACCAGGTGCAGCACGGTCTGGAGGAGCGCGATGCCGGCGAGCACGGCGGTGCCGAGCCGGGTGAAGAACAGGTCGCCCCTGATCTGGTCCGCGACGGCGAGGAGGAGGATCAGCAGGGACGCCTCGATGCCGAGGATCAGCCGGTGGAACTTCAGCGCGGCGGCGGCCCTGCGGGCCAGCGCCACACCGGAGGACCGGGGCTCGGACGCGGACTCCTGGACCGGAGCGAGCCCGGTCTGGTGGCGGGCGACGCCGACGAGGTCGGTCTCCGCCTTGACCAGGATCGCGCCGAGGGCGGCCAGTGTGCCGAGGAAGGCCCACAGCCAGTCGATACGTCCGGTGCCCCACAGGTCGGCGGCGCGCAGGCCGAGGCCGACGAGCACGGCCGCGTCGGTGAGATAGGCGCCGACGCGGTCGAGGTAGACCCCGCCGAGCGAGTACTGCTTCTTCCAGCGCGCTATCTCGCCGTCGACGCAGTCGAGCAGCAGATAGAGCTGGACCATCACCACGCCGAGCACCGCGCCCGCGATCCCCGGCACCAGAAGGGCGGGGGCCGCGAGCACGCCGCAGAGGGTCATCAGGTACGTGAGCTGGTTGGGCGTGATCCTGGTGTTCACCAGGTAGCGGTCGCAGCGCAGCGAGATCTCTCGCATGTACAGGCGTCCCGCCCAGTGCTCACCGCTGCGCCGGTCCTTCACCCCTGGGGGATGAACGACGGGGCGGAGTTCAGCTACCGATGGCCTTGGCATAGTCGGAGTAGGTGTCCTTGATCTGGTGGGTTTTCAGGTCGAGGTGCTCGAGGATCGTGTAGCGCCCGGGCCGGGTCTGCGGAGCGAACTCCACGACCTGGACGAACTCGTCCACGGTGAAGCCGATCTCCTCGGGCAGCACCGGCAGTCCGTGCCGGCGCAGTACCTCGGCCATGTGTGCCGCCTCCTCGTGGGCTCCGCGCAGATGCATCGCGAAGGCCGCGCCCAGTCCGCACTGCTCGCCGTGGCTCGCGGCGCGCTGGGGGAAGAGGAGGTCGAAGGCGTGGTTGATCTCGTGGCAGGAGCCCGAGGCGGGCCGGGAGTCGCCGGAGATCGACATCGAGATGCCGGTCAGGACCAGCGCCTCGGCCAGGACCTGGAGGAAGTCGTTGTCTCCGACACCGCCGGGGTGCCGGAGCACCGCCTCGCCCGCCTGGCGTGCCATCGCGGCGGCCAGGCCGTCGATCTTCTCGCCTTTGACGCGGTTGGCCAGCTCCCAGTCCGCGATCGCGTTGATGTTGGACACCGCGTCGCCGATGCCGGACCGGACGAACCTGATCGGCGCCTCACGGATCACGTCGAGGTCGATGACGACCGCGATGGGGTTCGGCACTCCGTAGGAGCCGCGGCCCGCGTCGTTGTCCAGGGTGGCGACCGGCGAGCACAGTCCGTCGTGCGCGAGGTTGGTCGGGACGGCGACGAGCGGCAGACCGACCCGTGCCGCGGCGAACTTCGCGCAGTCGATGATCTTGCCGCCGCCCAGGCCCACGACAGCGTCGAAGTGCCCGGACCGCATCTCGTCGGCCAGCCGGATGGCGTCGTCGAGCGTGCCGCCGCCGACCTCGTACCAGGTGGCTCCGGGCAGCGCCGGGGCGAGCCGGTCGCGCAGCCGCGCGCCCGACCCGTTGCTGACCGCGACGGCCAGCTTGCCCGAGTGCGAGATGCGCTCGTCGCTGAGCACGCTCGCCAGGTCGTCCAGGGCACCGGGACGGATGTCGACGACGACCGGCGAGGGGATGAGCCTCGTCAGTACTGGCACGCGATCTCACGTCCCTTGGCCAGGTCGTCGTGGTTGTCGATCTCGACCCACTTGACATCACCGATCGGCGCGACGTCGATCCGGAAGCCGCGGTTGACGAGCTCCTGGTAGCCGTGCTCGTAGAACTGCTGCGGGTCGGTCTCCCACACCGTCTTCAGGGCGTCGGCCAGCTCGTCGGCGGCGGCGCCCTCGATGAGGGTCACACCGATGTACTCGCCGGTGGCCTCGGACGGCTCCATGAGCTTGGTGATCTTCTGGACACCCTTCTCGGGGTCCACGACGACCTTCATCTCCTCGTCGGCGAGCTTCTTCACCGTGTCGAGGGCGAGGATGATCTTCTTGCCGTCGCCGCGGGCGGCGAGCAGCGTCCGCTCGACGGAGACCGGGTGCACGGTGTCGCCGTTGGCGAGGATCACGCCGTCCTTGAGGGCGTCACGTCCGCACCACAGGGAGTAGGCGTTGTTCCACTCCTCGGCCTTGTCGTTGTCGATCAGCGTGATCTTGAGGCCGTACTTCGCCTCGAGGGCCGCCTTGCGGTCGTAGACGGCTTCCTTGCGGTAGCCGACGATGATGCCGACCTCGGTCAGACCGATCTCGGCGAAGTTGCCGAGGGTCAGGTCCAGGACCGTGATGGAGTCCTCCATGCCTGCGGGGCCCACCGGCACCAGAGCCTTCGGGAGGCTGTCGGTGTAAGGGCGCAGTCGCCGGCCGGCGCCGGCCGCCAGCACGAGGCCGATCATGGGGTTTCTCCTTCATCGTGTACGGCGGGGGCCCCGGAGGACACCCAGAAGCGGATGCTCTCGAAGAGCACCAGCAGGGCAACGGCCACGGCGAGTGCCGTGAGCGCGACCTTGAACTGTGAGGCGGTGAGCAGCGCGGCCAGGACGGTGACCAGCAGCGTCCTGCCTTCGTGCCCGCCGATCGCCCGCACCAGCCAGTGCGGGGAGGCTCCGGCGTTTCCGCGAATGCGGTACACCGTGTCGTAGTGATGGTAGGCGACGGCGGCCACCAGGCAGAAAGCCGCCGGAAGCACTCCGTTCATACCGGCGTTGACCGCCAGTGCCAGAACGGTGAGGTACTCGGCCGCGCGGAAGAACGGCGGGACCAGCCAGTCCAGGGCGCCCATGAGGGGCCTGAGCAGGGCGGCGGGCGACAGCAGGACGTAGACGACGGCACCGAGCACGGGCAGCCAGCTGCCGTACGGGGCGAGTGCGGCGGATGTCACGACGACCGCGCCCGCGACGAAGGCGACGACGGCCGGAGCGACGCGCGCGAGCCGGCCCGTGCAGCGGGTCAGGTACTCGGCGAGCGCACCGGAGTCGGTGAGGTCCACCAGTGCCTGCGCGGCGCGGTCCGTCCGGCGCGCCTTGCGGGTGAGCGAGCGCAGCACCCGGCCGGCCGTGGTGTAGGTGGCCGCGAAGGCACAGCCCCCGAGCAGCGCGTAGAAAGTGATACGAGGGGTCGTCAGCGCTGTGAGTACGGCGATCATCGCCCATCGTTCGCCGATGGGCAGGACTATCATCCGGCGCACCCAGACCGTCCAGCCGACGCTGTCGAGCTTGTCCGAGAGGGCGGCGGTGGGGCTGGTGTTGGCCGTGGCGTCGTGGTTCGCCTCGTTGAACGAGAAGTCCACGACATGCCGGCAGGTCTGGAGGATCATCGCGCCGAGCGCGAGCGCCCACACGTCGTCGCCGCCGCGGGCCGCTCCGAGCGCGAGTCCCGCGTAGTACGCGTACTCCTTGGCGCGGTCGAAGGTCGCGTCCAGCCAGGCGCCGAGCGTCGAGTACTGGAGTGAGTAGCGGGCCAGCTGCCCGTCCGTGCAGTCCAGGACGAAGGAGCAGAGCAGCAGCAGACCGGCGGCGACGAAGCCGACCCGGGTACCGGTGGCGGCGCAGGCCGCGGCGATCAGCGCGGTGATCAGCGACGCGGTGGTGACCTGGTTCGGGGTCAGGCCGCGGCGCGCGCACCAGCGGGCGATGTAGCGCGAGTACGGGCTGATGCAGTACGTGGTGAAGAAGCCGTCACGGGCCTTGACGGCGCCGCGCAGCCGTACGGCCTCGTCGTCGACGGCCAGGACGGCCTGCCGGACACCATTGCGCTCCTGCGGATCGGCGGGGACCTCGGCGACGAGGGTGCCGAGTTCCGGACGGTGGACGGAGAGGTCTTCCGCCTCCAGGGCCTCACCGAGACGCTCGGCGAGGTTCTCCGGGGCCACGGCGCCGTTGCCCGCGGCCACGGTCTCGCGGGTCACGGCGCGGGCCAGGGCCCGCCGGGCCTCGGGCTGCACGGACACGGCGCCGGGAAGGGCGGAGGCCGCGAATCGGGGGTCGGTCAGGCCGAGACGCAGGGCGTGCACATGCCCGACGAAGCGGGCGTCCACGACGGCGACGCGCTGGTTCGCCGGCACGGCGGCGAGCTGGGCCTCCGTCTCGCCCGCGTCGGACGCGAGACGCACGTCGAAGCCGAGCGACCGCAGATCGCCTTCGAGCGACGATCCGGGGACCGGCTGGCCGGTGAGGATGGCGGTCGGCAGCGAACTCACTCCCTGGGGTACCGGCGCGGCCTCGCGTCCGGCGTGTGCGTGAATGGGATGGGCCCCCGGCTCATGGCGGCGGCCCCGGCGGCATGTCGGCAGAGGCTATCGGATGAACGGAAGCGGGCGTTCACCAGGCGTTCACGGTCCGATCAACCGATTTTGTCCAGCGGGTGCCGCGATCATCATCAGGGATTCCGGGCCGGCGTCACAAGCGCCGCTTCGCGGACCGGCACATTCCCGGCACGGCGTGCCGCACCCGGTCCTCCCACGAAAGCGGGGCACACCGGACCCGGCCGCGCACCCGCATAGGGTGGTCGTCCATGACATGGCTGATCACAGGCGGGGCCGGATACATCGGGGCACACGTGGCGCGGGCGATGACGGAGGCCGGGGAGCGCGTCGTCGCCCTCGACGACCTGTCGTCCGGGGTACCCGACCGGCTTCCCGGGAGCATTCCCCTCGTCCAGGGGTCGTCACTGGACGGTGATCTGCTCAAGCGGGTCCTGGCGGAGCACGGGATCACGGGTGTGGTTCACCTCGCCGCCCGCAAGCAGGTCGGCGAGTCCGTGGCCGAGCCGACGCGCTACTACCGGGAGAACGTGGGCGGCCTCGCGACGCTTCTGGAGGCGGTGGCGGAGGCGGGCGTCAGGCGGTTCGTCTTCTCCTCGTCGGCGGCCGTCTACGGCAACCCCGATGTCGACCTCATCACGGAGGGCACCCCCTGTGCCCCGATGAGCCCGTACGGCGAGACGAAGCTCGCCGGAGAGTGGCTGGTGCGGGCGGCGGGCCGGGCGCACGGGATCGCCACGGTGTGCCTGCGCTACTTCAACGTGGCGGGCGCGGCCGCGCCGGAACTCGCCGACACCGGGATCTTCAACATCGTCCCGATGGTGTTCGACCGCCTCACCCGCGGCGAGGCCCCGCGGATCTTCGGCGACGACTACCCGACGCCCGACGGCACCTGCGTACGCGACTACATCCATGTCGCCGACCTCGCCGAGGCCCATCTCGCGGCGGCCCGGCGGCTGACGGACGGGGCGACCGGAGATCTGACGGTGAACATCGGCCGGGGCGAAGGTGTCTCCGTACGGGAGCTCGTGACGCTCATCGCCGAGGTCACCAAAAACCCCGTACGGCCCCTCGTCGAACCGCGCCGCCCGGGCGATGCCCCCCGCGCGGTCGCCTCGGCCGCTCTGGCCGCCGACGAGCTGGGCTGGAGCGCGCGACGAGAAGTGCGCGAGATGGTGGACTCGGCCTGGCGGGGCTGGCTGCTGCACCACCCGGGGACCACCGGCGCCTGAACGCGCCGACGCTCTGACCTGCGGATCGTTTCCGCAGGTCAGAGCACATGACAACGGTGTTCAGTGCCGCGTTGCCCGATACCCCCCGCCCGTAGTTGACTGGCACGACCGAGCGGAACACAGGAGGCGGCTTCCATGGGGGCTGGGCACGACCACGGGCACGCGCACGGCGCTCCCCCGGCCGGTACGGCGACGGCCGCGTACCGAGGGCGGCTGCGCGTCGCGCTGGCGATCACGCTCACCGTCATGGTCGCCGAGATCTTCGGCGGTCTCCTCGCCGACTCGCTCGCGCTCGTCGCGGACGCGGCCCACATGGCGACGGACGCGCTGGGCCTGGGCATGGCCCTGCTCGCGATCCACTTCGCGGCGCGCCCTCCGAGCGAGAACCGCACCTTCGGCTACGCGCGGGCCGAGATCCTCGCCGCGCTCGCCAACTGTCTGCTGCTGCTCGTCGTCGGCGGCTACGTGCTCGTCGAGGCGATCCAGCGCTTCATCACGCCCGCGGACACCCACGGCGGACTGACGATCGCGTTCGGTGTGTTCGGTCTGGTCGCCAACATGGTCTCGCTGACGCTGCTCATGCGCGGGCAGAAGGACAGCCTGAACGTGCGCGGGGCCTTCCTGGAGGTAGCGGCCGACGCGCTGGGCTCGGTGGCGGTCATCGTCGCCGCCGTGGTGATCATGACCACCGGCTGGCAGGCCGCGGACCCGATCGCCTCGATCGCCATCGCGCTGATGATCGTCCCGCGTACCTGGAAACTGCTCCAGGAGACGCTCGAGGTGCTCCTGGAGGCGGCGCCCAAGGGGGTCGACATGGCGGAGGTGCGTGCCCACATCCTGGCGCTCGACGGGGTCGAGGAAGTCCACGACCTGCACGCCTGGACCATCACCTCCGGCATGCCGGTGCTCTCCGCGCACGTGGTCGTCAGCACCGACGTCCTGAACGCGATCGGCCACGAGAAGATCCTGCACGAGCTCCAGGGCTGTCTGGGCATCCACTTCGACGTCGAGCACTGCACCTTCCAGCTGGAGCCGAGCGGACACGCGGAGCACGAGGCGAAGCTCTGCCACTGAGGCGGCGAGGCTCCGGACTGGGCGGGCCGGACCGGGCGGGCGCCGGGAATCCGGAGGCGGCGCCAAGCGGGCGCTGCTAGCGTGGCCGGCGGTCCCAGGAGGTGGGTTGATGACGGCCGTCGCCGGCGCTGCCACGCGCAGCGACTTCGTCGTCCCCGTCTCCCCGGCCCGGGGCTGACCGCCGTCCACTCGGCGCGTCGGCCCGGGCCCGTCATCCAAGGGTTTCCACAGTGACCGACCACACAGCACACAGCACTGCCTGGCGCATCCGCCGGGAGAACACCGCCGACGTCACCGAGGTGCACGCCGTGACCGCCGCCGCCTTCGGCCGGGCGGAGGAGGCCGATCTGGTGGACGCGCTGCGCGCCGATCCCGGGGCATGGCTGCCCGGCCTGTCGTACGTGGCCGAGGCCCCGGACGGCACGATCGCGGCCTACGCCCTGATCACGCGCTGTCACGTCGACGACGCCCCGGCGGCCGCTCTGGCGCCCGTCGCCGTCCGTCCCGACCTCCATCGCGAAGGCGCCGGATCGGCCGTCGTCCGCGCGGTGCTGGAGGCGGCACGCGCGCGGGGCGAGGCGCTCGTCCTCGTGCTCGGGCATCCGGGTTACTACCCGAGGTTCGGCTTCCGGCCCGCCGCCGACCACGGCATCCGGCCCGGATTCGACGTGCCGTCCGAACATCTGATGGCCCTCGTCCTCGACGATTCCGTGCCGGTGGCGCCGGGCACGCTCAGGTATCCGGCCGCGTTCGGCGTCTGAACCACGCCGGCCGCGTGTCCCGCCCCGGGACCCCGGGGCGGGACATGCGGAGAGTCGCGAAGTGCCGGGAGTGCCGGATTCGTACGGCAGACTTGGGGCCGGAAAACCGATGCGAAGGATGGGTATGCCGATCACACCTGCCACCGCGACGCACAGTTCGTCGAACGGCGCCGCTGAAGCGATCTTGCTGGAGCTGGTCGACGAGGACGGCAACACGATCGGCACGGCGGAGAAGCTCGCGGCCCATCAGGCCCCGGGACAGCTGCACAGAGCGTTCTCGGTGTTCCTCTTCGACGAACAGGGCCGGCTGCTGCTCCAGCAGCGCGCGCTCGGCAAGTACCACTCCCCCGGCGTCTGGTCGAACACCTGCTGCGGCCACCCCTATCCGGGCGAGGCGCCCTTCGCGGCGGCGGCCAGGCGTACGTACGAGGAGCTCGGGGTGTCACCGACGCTGCTCGCCGAGGCGGGCACGGTCCGCTACAACCACCCGGACCCGGACTCGGGGCTGGTGGAGCAGGAGTACAACCACCTGTTCGTCGGGATGGTCCAGTCCGCGCTGCGGCCCGACCCCGAGGAAGTCGGTTCGACGGCGTTCGTGTCCGCCGCCGAGCTGGCGGAGCGGCACGCGAAGGACCCGTTCTCGGCGTGGTTCATGACGGTGCTGGACGCGGCCCGTCCGGCGATGCGGGAGCTGACGGGTCCGTCCGCGGACTGGTAGCGGGTCCGCCGAAGGCTCAGAGGCCCGGAGCGAGCGGCAGGGCGGCCCAGATCACCTTGCCGCCGCCCGCGGTGTACTCGACGTCGCACCCTCCGCCGAACTCCCTGGTCACCTCGCGTACCAGCAGCAGGCCCCGGCCGCCGGTCTGCCCGTGGTCGGCCTCCAGGGCGGTCGGACGGTAGGGGTGGTCGTCCTCGACGGACACCCGCACCCAGTCGGAGCCGACCGCGACCTCCACCGCGAGCATCGGCGACAGAAGAGCCGCGTGCTTGACGGCGTTCGTGACCAGTTCGGAAACGATCAGCAGCAGTCCCTGAACGACATCGTCCGAGACCGGCACCCCCTGGCGGACCAGCAGATCACGGACGGCGTGCCGCGCCTGCGGCACCGAGGCGTCGACGGCGGCGGCGGTGAACCGCCACACTCCCTCGTACGGCAGCGGTCCCGGCGATCTGACGTCGGGAGTCACGACCGCGCCTTCAGGGCTCGGGTCGGACCCCCGCCCGAGGTTCTCCATCGTCCGGTCGCCACCCTTGCGCTCGATTGTCACCACACGTCGAGTGTTGGTAATGCGCCGGTCCGTACCGGTTGACTGAACAGAAGTCAGCAATTATCGCTGACTTCTGATAGCGGATGCGCAAGAAAGTCGGATATACGACAACCCTTGTCACTTTCGCGTCGACTTCCGAAACTATTCTGGTTGTACGGGTTTGCCCCCTCTGTCGACCCCGTTCGTTCCCCGCGGTCGCGTCGCCCGCGAGGCGGCCCGAGACCATGATCGAAGTCCGGCCGGCGGTGCGGATAGCATCCGGCGTATGGAGCCGCAACTGTTGCACCACGTCGGCGACGGGGTCGCCACCGTCGTCATCCATCACCCCGCCAAGCGGAACGCCATGACGACGCCGATGTGGCGAGCGCTCCCGCCGCTCCTGGACTCGTTGAGCGCGCGCGCCGACGTGCACGCGCTCGTGCTCACCGGAGAGGGCCACACGTTCTGCGCCGGGGCCGATATCTCGACCCTGCGGAAGTCACCGGACGAGGCGCAGGGCCTCGCCGTGCTCGCCGAGGAGTCGCTCGCCGCGTTCCCGAAGCCGACCCTGGCCGCGATCCGCGGCTACTGCGTGGGCGGCGGATCCCAGCTCGCGGCCGCCTGCGATCTGCGATTCGCCCAGGAGGGCTCGCTGTTCGGGGTGACTCCGGCGAAGCTCGGCATCGTCTATCCGGCGTCCTCCACCCGTAGGCTGGCGGCGCTGGTAGGACCGTCCGCCGCCAAGTACCTGCTCTTCTCGGGCGAGTTGATCGACACCGGGCGCGCGCTGCGCACGGGACTGGTGGACGAGGTGCTGCCCGAGGGCGAACTCGACAAGCGCGTCGCGGAGTTCACCCGAGTCCTGGCCGCGCGCTCCCTGCTGACACAGGCGGCGGCCAAGGAGTTCGTGAACGGGCGCACCGACCGCGACGCCCACTGGGCACGGCAGGCACGCGCCGGCGGCGACACCGCGGAGGGGGTCGCCGCCTTCCTCGAACGCAGGCGGCCGCACTTCACTTGGGCTCCCTGACGGCTCAACGTGCCCGCCGGGCGCGGCGACCGGTACCGGGAGTCTTCGCGTCCACGTCAGCGGGAAGCGGCTCCTGCTCCGGAACTCCCGACGAGGTGCGCCGAGGTTCCGCACTCCGTCGAGGAGGACGATCAGGAGCATTCGCATGTCTCGATTCCCGGCCGGTGGGCAGAAGGCCGCAATGACGAGGATCCCGCCTTTCCTGCCATCGCCGGTCCGGGAGTTCACGGCATACCAACCAGTCGGTAATGTGCGGGGTATGACCTCTCCACTGCCGGAGCGCGCCGGGCGCCGCTGCCACAACGTCCTCAATCCGCTGCACTCGATGCACTACTTCTCGCCCGATCTGGGCCGCGAGCTGGCCGCGGTCGGCATCGAGAACGAGCGCACCGCGTACTTCGCGGCGCGGGCCGCCGCGATGGGAGCGGTCGGCGCGGGCACGGTGACGGCCACGTTCTTCAACTTCCGCTACGAGCTGGTCGCCGAGCATGTACCCGCGGTGTGGCGGACCGCGTCTCCGGAGACGGTGCTCGCGGCCCGCCTGCGCGCCGTGGACGCGACGCTCACGCGCCTGCTCGGCGAGGACGTCGTCGCGTCCGTGGAGGTGGCCGAGGCCGCGGAGCTCGCCCTGCGCGCGACCGAGGCCTGCGGCCGGACCGCCCGCCCGCTGTACGCGGCGCACGCGGACCTGCCCGTGCCGAAGGCGCCCCACCTGGCGCTCTGGCACGCGGCCACGCTGCTGCGCGAGCACCGGGGCGACGGTCACCTCGCGGTGCTGCTCGACGCCGGGCTCGACCCGGTGGAGGCGTTGGTGAGCCACACCGCGACCGGCAAGGGCATGGCGCCCCGGTGGGTGCTCGGCACACGTGGCTGGTCTCGGCAGGACTGGGAGGCGGCGTCCGCACGGCTGCGGGAGCGCGGGCTGCTCGACGCGGACGGCGGGCTGACGCAGGCCGGTGCGGACCTGCGCCAGGACATCGAGGTCCGGACGGACCGCCTGGACCGCGCTCCTTACGAGCACCTGGGCGCCGCCGGGGTCGAACGGCTCACCGAGATCGCGAAGGGCCTGCTGATGACGGCGTTCGCCGCCGGCGCGTTCCCGGAGGGGATGATCGGCAAGGAGTGAGGCCCCTGACGGGCCCGGCAGCCCCCGGCCGCGCGTACGAGAGACGGGCCGGCCACGACGGGGGTGGGCGTCGAGCGGGCGCGCTTGGAACGCGGGCGGGCGCGGGTGTGCCGGGCGAGTGCCGGGTGTGCTCGGCGGATGTGCCGGGCGGCTGCGCCGGCCGGGTGTGCCGGGGCCCGCGCCGGGAAGGTGCGCTTCGAGCGCTTGCCGGTGCGGTCGCGGTGGGCGGGTGCTCGGGGCTGATGCCCGGGGCGCCGGCCGGGTCGGGTCGCGGCACGCGGTCCCTCGTGTGCCGCCCTGAGCCCCTCTTGTCGGTGTCACCTGCCACAATTGCCGCGCAACCTCAGTGGAGAAGGCGGTACGGGATCGTGACGACACCCCTCGTAGGGTCCATCGAAGGCAGGATCGCCGAAGAACTCGGCGTACGGGAGCGGCAGGTCAAGGCCGCCGTCGACTTGCTCGACGGCGGTTCGACGGTGCCCTTCATCGCCCGCTACCGCAAGGAAGCGACGGAGATGCTCGACGATGCGCAGCTGCGCACCCTCGAGGAGCGGCTGCGCTATCTGCGGGAGCTCGAGGACCGGCGGGCCGCGATCCTCGACTCGGTGCGCGAGCAGGGCAAGCTCAGCGCCGAGCTGGAGGCGCAGATCAGGGCCGCCGAGACCAAGGCGCGTCTCGAGGACATCTATCTGCCGTTCAAGCCCAAGCGGCGCACCAAGGCGCAGATCGCGCGCGAGGCGGGTCTGGAGCCGCTGGCCGAGGGCCTGCTCGCCGACCCGTCCGTCGAACCGCTCGCCGCGGCCGCGGCCTTCGTCGACGCCGACAAGGGCATCGCCGACCCGCAGGCCGCGCTGGACGGCGCCCGGTCGATCCTCGCCGAACGGTTCTCCGAGGACGCCGATCTGATCGGCGAGCTTCGCGAGCGCATGTGGACGCGCGGCCGGCTCGCCGCCAAGGTGCGCGACGGCAAGGAGGAGGCCGGCGCCAAGTTCGCCGACTACTTCGACTTCGCCGAGCCCTTCAAGGCGCTGCCCTCGCACCGGATCCTCGCCATGCTGCGCGGCGAGAAGGAGGACGTACTCGATCTCGTCCTGGAGCCCGAGGAGCCCACCGAGGGCCCGTCTTCGTACGAAGGGATCGTCGCCCACCGCTTCGGGATCGCCGACCGCGGCCGTCCGGGCGACAAGTGGCTGACGGACACCGCCCGTTGGGCCTGGCGCACCCGCATCCTCGTACACCTCGGCATCGACATGCGCCTCAGGCTGCGCACCGCCGCCGAGGACGAGGCGGTGAACGTCTTCGCGGCGAACCTGCGGGACCTGCTGCTCGCCGCCCCGGCGGGCACGCGTGCGACGCTGGGCCTGGACCCGGGTTTCCGTACGGGCGTGAAGGTCGCCGTGGTCGACGCGACCGGCAAGGTCGTCGCCACGGACGTCATCTACCCGCACGTCCCGGCGAACAAGTGGGACGAGGCCGTCGCCAAACTCGCCCGGCTCTCCAAGGAGCACGCGGTCGACCTGATCGCCATCGGCAACGGCACGGCCTCGCGCGAGACCGACAAGCTCGCCGGTGAGCTCATCACGAAGCACCCGGAGCTGAACGTCACCAAGGTGATGGTGTCGGAGGCGGGCGCGTCGGTGTACTCGGCGTCCGCGTTCGCCTCGCAGGAGCTGCCCGACATGGACGTGTCGCTGCGCGGCGCCGTCTCGATCGCGCGCCGGCTCCAGGATCCGCTGGCCGAGCTGGTGAAGATCGACCCGAAGTCGATCGGTGTCGGGCAGTACCAGCACGACCTGTCCGAGGTGAAGCTCTCCCGTTCGCTCGACGCGGTGGTCGAGGACTGTGTGAACGGCGTGGGTGTGGACGTGAACACCGCCTCCGCCCGGCTGCTGTCCCGGGTCTCCGGCATCACCTCCGGCCTCGCGGAGAACATCGTGGCGCACCGTGACGCCAACGGTCCCTTCACCTCCCGTACGGCTCTCAAGGGCGTGGCCCGGCTCGGCCCGAAGGCGTACGAGCAGTGCGCGGGCTTCCTGCGGATCCGGGGCGGGAGCGACCCGCTGGACGCGTCCAGCGTGCACCCCGAGGCGTACCCCGTGGTGCGGCGGATGGTGAAGACGGCGGGCAGCGAGGTCGCGTCGCTGATCGGCAACACGAGTGTGCTGCGCTCGCTGAGGCCGGCCGAGTTCGTCGACGAGAGCTTCGGTCTGCCGACCGTCACGGACATTCTCCGGGAGCTGGAGAAGCCGGGTCGCGACCCGAGGCCCGCCTTCAAGACGGCGACCTTCAAGGACGGCGTGGAGAAGATCTCCGACGTGGAGTCCGGGATGGTCCTGGAGGGGGTCGTCACGAACGTGGCCGCGTTCGGCGCGTTCGTGGACATCGGCGTCCACCAGGACGGGCTCGTCCATGTCTCCGCGATGTCCAAGACCTTCGTCAAGGACCCGCGGGACGTCGTGAAGTCCGGTGACATCGTCAAGGTGAAGGTGCTGGACATCGACATCCCGCGCAAGCGGATCTCGCTGACGCTCCGCCTGGACGACGAGGCGGCGGCTCCCGCGGCCGAGGACGGCGGCCGGCCCCAGCGGGGCGGACGGCCGCCCCAGCAGCGCGGCCGGCAGCAGGGTGGCCAGCAGCCGCGGCAGGGCCGTGGCGGCGGTGCGGGGAGCGGGAGCGGCGCCGGGAGCGCCGCCGGAGGCGGGTCCCGGCAGGCTCCGCCGCCGGCGAACAGCGCCATGGCCGACGCCCTCAGGCGTGCGGGCCTGACCGGCCCCGAGCGGGGACGGAACTGACACACGGAAGGGGGCGGCTGCCGAACGGCAGCCGCCCCCTTCCGCTTCCGGCCCAAAGGCTCGGCGTTCCGTCAGCTTCCCGGGTCCGGCCCGAAGGCTCGGCGTTCCGTCACCTTCCCGGGTCCGGCCCGAAGGATCGGCGTTGCGTTCCCGGGTCCGGCCCGAAGACTCGGCCTTGCGTCACCTTCCCGGGTCCGGCTCGAAGCCTCAGCGTTCCGTCACCTTGCCGTCCGCCACTTCCAGGCGGCGGGTCGTGCGGACCGCGTCCAGCATGCGGCGGTCGTGGGTGACCAGCAGGAGCGTGCCCTCGTAGGAGTCCATGGCCGCTTCGAGCTGCTCGATGGCCGGGAGGTCGAGGTGGTTGGTCGGCTCGTCCAGGACCAGCAGGTTGACGCCCCGGCCCTGGAGGAGCGCCAGCGCGGAGCGGGTCCGTTCGCCCGGGGAGAGCGTGGCCGCCGGGCGCAGGACATGGTCGGCCTTCAGGCCGAACTTGGCCAGCAGCGTGCGGACCTCGGCGGGTTCCGTGTCCGGGACGGCCGCGCCGAACGCGTCCAGCAGTGACTCGGAGCCGTGGAAGAGCTTGCGGGCCTGGTCGACCTCGCCGACGACCACACCCGAGCCGAGCGTGGCATGGCCGGCGGACAGCGGCACCCGGCCGAGCAGCGCGCCCAGCAGGGTCGACTTGCCCGCGCCGTTGGCGCCGGTGACGGCCACCCGGTCCGCCCAGTCGATCTGGAGGGTCGCCGGGCCGAAGGTGAAGTCTCCGCGCCGCACCGCGGCGTCCCGCAGCGTGGCGACCACCGCGCCCGACCGCGGGGCCGCCGCGATCTCCATGCGCAGGTCCCACTCCTTGCGGGGCTCCTCCACGACGTCCAGCCGCTCGATCATGCGCTGTGTCTGCCGGGCTTTCGCGGCCTGCTTCTCGCTGGCCTCGCTGCGGAACTTGCGGCCGATCTTGTCGTTGTCGTTGTTCGCCTTGCGCCGGGCGTTCTTGACGCCCTTGTCCATCCAGCCCCGTTGCATCTGGGCCCGGCCTTCGAGGGCGGAGCGCTTGTCGGAGTACTCCTCGAAGTCCTCGCGGGCGTGCCGGCGGGCCGTGTCGCGTTCTTCGAGGTAGGCCTCGTAGCCACCGCCGAAGAGCGTGATCTGTTGCTGTGCGAGGTCGAGTTCGAGGACCTTGGTGACCGTGCGGGTGAGGAACTCGCGGTCGTGGCTGACGACGACGGTCCCGGCGCGCAGGCCGGAGACGAAGCGCTCCAGGCGCTCAAGACCGTCGAGGTCGAGGTCGTTCGTCGGCTCGTCGAGCAGGAAGACGTCGTAGCGGGACAGCAGGAGCGAGGCGAGTCCGGCGCGGGCCGCCTGGCCGCCGGACAGGGACGTCATCGGCTGGTCGAGTCCGACGCCGAGCCCCAGGGAGTCGGCGACCTCCTCGGCCCGTTCGTCGAGGTCGGCGCCGCCGAGGTCGAGCCAGCGCTCCAGGCTGGTGGCGTACGCGTCGTCCGCGCCCGGCGCTCCGTCGACGAGGGCCTGCGTCGCCTCGTCCATCGTCCGCTGGGCCTCGTCGACGCCCGTACGGCGCGCGAGGAAGTCGCGTACGGTCTCGCCCTCCCGGCGCTCCGGCTCCTGGGGAAGGTGCCCGACGGTCGCGGAGGGCGGGGAGAGCCGCAGCTCGCCCTGTTCCGGTGTGAGGAGGCCGGCGAGCAGCCGCAGCAGCGTGGACTTGCCCGCGCCGTTGGCGCCGACGAGCCCGATCACATCGCCGGGCGCGACGACGAGGTCGAGTCCGGCGAAGAGCGCGCGGTCGCCGTGTCCGGCGGTGAGATTCTTGGCGACGAGAGTGGCAGTCATCAGGGAGCCGATTTTAACGGCCCGCCGCCGCGCGGCTCACCGTCGCTCCCCACGGTCCGCGGCGGCCCGTGCCATCGGGCGACAGGGGCCGGAACGGCCTGCTCACAGCCGGGTGGCGGGCCCGGGAACCGCAGGGCCGGCGGAACTCGCGGCGGCCCGTTCCGCCTCAGGGACGTCGCCGGCGGTGCCGGCGCCGATGCCGACGAAGCGCGGGACGGCGGCCGGCTTCGCGGGAGGCGCGCCCCGGGCGCCGGCCGGCAGGACGCGGCGGCGGGAATCCGCGTCGCCTTCGAGCAGGGAGTTCAGCGCGCCGCGGTACTCGGGGCCGTAAAAGCGGAACGGTCCCACGCCGTGGTAGCCGTTGCGTTCCAGGTCGGGCCGTTCGCCGGTCTGCCAGGCGAAGTCCCGCCAGACGTAGTCGTCGCCGTCCCGCTCGATGAGCGCGGTGACGGCACCGCACTCGACGCTCTCGCACTCGGGACAGCCGTAGATGATGTGCCTGCCGCCGTCGAGCGGGGCACCGGCTTCCAGGAGAAGGCCGCTCACCTGTGCGGTGAAGATCGCGGGCGGTACGTCGGAGGCGAGCGGGGAGACGGCGTCCAGGCCGGAGAGCCGGAACAGCAGCGGGCGCCCCTCGACGACGAAGTCGACGAAGCCCCGGCGCACTCGGCAGCCACCGGCCGCGAGAACTCCACCGGCACGCGTCGCCTGTACCAGGCCGAAGGTGGCGTACACGGAACACATGCTGTGAGTATCCCAGTACGGAGAGCGACCGGACCACGCGGCGGCCCGATCCGCTAACGTCCCGGCATGGAGAAGCCCGGAAGCGGTGATGTGATCGTGGTCGGCGCCGGCATCGTCGGCCTGACGACGGCGTTGGTGCTGGCCGAGGCCGGCAGACGGGTCCGGGTGTGGGCGCGGGAGCCCTCGGAACGGACCACCTCGGCCGTCGCGGGGGCCCTGTGGTGGCCGTACCGCATCGCGCCGGAGGCCCTGGCCCGCGAGTGGGCGCTCGAATCCCTCGGCGTCTACGAGGAACTGGCGGCGAGACCCGAGGACAGTGGCGTACGCCTGGTCGAAGGGGTCATGGGCGAGACGCGGCTGGACGGGCTGGGGGCGTGGGCGGCCCGGGTGCCAGGACTGCGCGCGGCGACGGCCGAGGAGTACCCGGGGACGGCACTGCGGGCGCGGCTTCCGTTGATCGACATGCCCGTGCATCTGCGCCATCTGCGGGAGCGGTTCCTGCGGGCGGGCGGGACGGTCGAGGAACGCACGGTGACGGACCTCTCGGAGCCGGACGCGCCGGTCGTCGTGAACTGCGCGGGCCTCGGTGCCCGTGAACTCGTCCCGGATCCCGGCGTACGTCCCGTACGCGGGCAGCTCGTGCTCGTCGAGAACCCCGGGATCCGTGAGTGGCTCGTCTCGACCGACCGGGCGGCCGGGACGACGACGTACGTCTTCCCGCAGCCCGACCGGCTGGTGCTCGGCGGCACCACGGACGAGGACGACTGGTCCCAGGTCCCCGACCCCCGGGCGGCGGCGCGGATCGTCGAGCGGTGCGCGGCGCTGCGCCCCGAGGTCGCCGGAGCGCGGGTGCTCGGTCACCGGGTGGGGCTGCGGCCGGTGCGCGACACGGTCCGGCTGGAACGCGAAGTCGGGCCGGACGGCAGGGTGCTGGTGCACAACTACGGGCACGGGGGCGCCGGAGTGACCGTGGCGTGGGGCTGCGCGCGCGTGGCGGCCGGACTCGCCGGTCCGGCCGCCTGAGGCGGTTGGCGTCGGGGGTCAGCGGATCAGCTGTCCTCCCCCGGGACGCGGTGCGCGGCGCGCGGTGCGCGTACGCCGTCGAGGACGGACGCGGCCGGGGCCGCCTCGGAGCCCGCCGTCGCCCGCTCGAACGCGTCCGCGCCGCCCACCAGCGGCACCCGGGCCGAGGTGCGGGACAGATCGAGGGTCAGGGCCGGCTTGTCGGCGGGAGGGTCGATGAGGTCCTTGTCGGTGCCCGCGACGATCAGTGCGAGCCGGTGCCCCTTCGGGACCACGTGGTCGGTGGCCGCCAGGTCCAGGGTGATGGTGTAGGCCTTGCCCGGGGTGAGGGGCACGCCCCGGTCCGACGCGTAGTTGCCGAGGTCGGCCCAGCCGCGGCTGAGGACCGTGTAACCGACGTCCGTCCTGGCGGCCTCGGTCACCTTGTAGCAGGAGCTGTCGCCCGCCGTGCTCGCACCCCAGCAGGTGCGGCCGGTGAGAGTGCCGATGCCCTCGCCGGGGCCCGCGTAGTCGCGGATGGTGTCCGGGCCGAGGTCGACGAGTACCGCCGAGAGATGGGCCGTCGAGGTGGTCGGCGTGGCGGTGATCGTCACTTTCGAGGAGCCGGCGAGTCGCAGGTCGCGGGTGAGGGGTCCGGTGGCGAAGCCGGCCTTGTCGGGGGTCGGCCGGTCGATGTCCGCGGCCCAGTCGGTCTCGCTCCGTCCCGGGTCGTCGGTGAAGGTCTCGGTGCCGGACCCGCGGACGAGTCCCAGGTTGCCGACACCCGCCTGTGCGCCCGTGCCCGGACGCAGGGTCGTGGCGCTCGCGGTGCGGGGCGGCCACACGGCGGAGGTGCTCCACTGGTCGGGGTGGCGTTCGACGTCGGCCATGGGCTCACGGTCGATGCCGTTGTCGTAGCCGAGGAGTTCATGGTCGAACCAGCGGTGCAGGGTGTCGACCCAGGCGGCGCGGCGGAAGTCGAAGGGGTCGACGTGGCCGGTCTGGGAGAGCCAGATCTTGCGCTCGACACCGTTCCTGGCGAGGGCGTCCCACCACTGGCCGAAGTTCTTGGTGCGGACGTTGAGGTCCTGCATCCCGTGCACGAGGAAGACGCTGGCCTTCACCTTCTTGGCGTCCTTGACGTAGTCCCGCTCGGTCCACAGCGACGTCCAGTCGCCGGTGCGCGGGGCCCCGTCGACCAGTTTCCGCTGGACGGCCGAGCACTTGGCGGCGGCGCCGGGGCTGTCGACGTAGCCGGACAGCCAGTCGGGTCCTGAGTCGTAGAGCGGGGCGCCCTTGGCGAAGTAGTAGTCGTACCAGGAGGAGATGGCGCTGATCGGCACGATGGTCTTCAGTCCCTCGACGCCGGTGGCGGCGACGCCGTTGGCGATGGTGCCGTCCCAGCTCTTGCCGATCATGCCCGTTCTGCCGTTGGTCCAGCCGGCCTTGCTGGTGGCTGCGCCGGTGCGGGTGGTGTAGCCCTTGGCGCGGCCGTTCAGCCAGTCGACGACCGCCTTGGCGGACCGGATGTCGGAGCGGCCGCCCACGTCGACGCAGCCGTCGGAGCGGTTGGTGCCGGCGAGGTCGACGCCGACGAACGCGTAGCCGCGTGGCACGAAGTAGTTGTCGTAGAAGAGCGGCATCTGCACGACGTGGCCGTTCGCGTCGTACGTCTTCTTCTGGCTCTCGTTGCCGCGCCCGCAGCAGGAGTAGTAGGGGCTGGCGTCCATGATCACGGGGACCTTGCGGCCCTGCCGGGCGAGTTCGCGGGGCCGGACGATGTCGACGGCGACGCGGTCGTTCCTTCCGTCGCGGTCGCCGTCGAGACCGGTGTCGACCCAGACGGACTCGCGGATCGCGTTCTCGTACGAATAGACCGGGGTGCTCTCCCTCGGGGCGCCGTGTGCGGCGGCCGGGACGAGGAAGGCGGCCATCAGGGCGGCGACGGCCGCCGTCGCGAGCGGCCTCCAGGTCATGAAGCGCGTGCGGCTCACTGATTTCGGCATGCGCGGAACGTACCCCGCTCAACTCTCCTGCGACAGAGGGTCTCTGACGGACACTCGGGACCAGGGGGACTCATGTCGGCCGAATGGCGATCGTGTGACAGGGGTGGCCGTGGACATGACCGGGACCACAGGGACTGAATAGGCTCCGTACAGACTTCATGCCCCGACGACTTGGAGCTTGACGTGCACCGCAGACTCATCGCCCCGGGCGCCCTCGCCGCCTCCCTGCTGCTGGCGATCCCGGCATCGGCGGCAAGTTACACACCGGGAGCACCGGGCATCGGCGACCCCTACTACCCGGCCTACGGCAACGGCGGATACGACGTCTCGCACTACGACCTGAGGCTCACGTACCAGCCGCGGACGGACGAACTGGAGGGCACCGCCACTCTCCTGGCGACGGCCACGCAGGACCTGTCCCGGTTCGATCTGGACTTTCTGCTCGATGTGAGCGAGGTCCGGGTCAACGGCGCGAAGGCGTCGTTCGCCGCCTCGGGGCAGCACGAGCTGGAGGTCACCCCGGCCACGCCGCTGGCCAAGGGCACGCCGGTCACCGTCGTCGTCCGCTACAGCGGAGTGCCGTCGACGAAGAGCGCCTACGGGTTCTCGACCTGGCACCGCACCCCGGACGGGGCGGTCGCGGCGGACGAGCCCGAGTCGGCGTGGTGGTGGTACCCGAGCAACGACCACCCGCTCGACAAGGCGACCTACGACGTGTCGGTGGCCGTCCCGGACGGCACCCAGGCGATCTCCAACGGCACTCTCCAGTCGACGAGTTCACGGCTCGGCTGGACCCGTTGGAACTGGCGGTCCAACAAGCCGCAGGCCACGTATCTGACCACGCTCGCGGTCGGGAAGTTCGACATCACGACGAGTACGTCCGAGGGCGGCGTGCCGGTGGTCAACGCCTACAGCAAGGACCTCGGCGACAACGACGGGGCGGCGCGGGCCAGTGTCGAGCGGACGGGAGAACTGGTCGACTGGCTGAGCGGCTACTTCGGCCCTTACCCCTTCAGCAACGCGGGCGGCTACGTCCCCAACACCACCACCGGGTACGCGCTGGAGACCCAGAGCCGGATCTACTACAGCCCGAAGCAGTTCGCGAACGGCTCCAACACCTCTGTGGTCGTGCACGAGTTGGCGCACCAGTGGTTCGGCGACGACGTGTCGCTCAAGGGCTGGAAGGACATCTGGATCAACGAGGGCTTCGCGCGCTACGCGCAGTGGCTGTGGTCGGAGCACGAGGGCGAGGGCACCGCGCAGGAACTCGCGGACTACGTGTACGCCTCGCATCCGGCGGACGACGCCTTCTGGACGGTGGCGCCCGGCGATCCGGGTCCTGACAACCAGTTCGACATCGCCGTCTACGACCGGGGCGCCCTGGCGGTGCAGGCGCTGCGCAACCAGGTCGGCGACGACGCATTCTTCGCCATCCTGAAGGGGTGGCCGAAGGAGCACGCGTACGGGAACGCGTCGGTCGCCGACTTCCGGAAGTACGCCGAGCAGGTGTCCGGCACCTCGCTCGCCGCGCTCTTCGACACCTGGCTGTTCCAGCCGTCGAAGCCGGCGGCGCCCGCGGCGCGCGGCGCGGGAGTCGCCCCCGCCCCGGCGGCGAAGGGTCCGCTCGCCCGGCCGAAGTCGTGGCAGAAGATCGCCGCCACGGACACGGTCCACTCGGGCTGAGCCGCGCGCTCCGGGTGCCGACGCACCCGGAGCCCGGTGAGTGCCCGCGCAGACATGCCAGGTCTCTTTCCGTGCCGCCCCGGGTTCAACCACCGTCGCCGGGAGCGGTGCCGGGGCGGCCTGGACCGCGGCACGTTCGCCCGTGCTGGCTCCGTCAGGAGAGAGTCGCGTTCACGGCGCGACGGTCCAACTCGGCTACCTGTTCCAGGAGTTCCGCGCGGCTGACGGCGTCGGCGCGGGTCGCGGGCACCGTACAGGCGTAGGCGCCGGCCACCGCGCCGTACAGGGCGCAGCGCCCGGCCGGTTCGCCGGTCAGCCGGCCGTAGAGGAAGCCCGCGGCGAAGGAGTCCCCGGCGCCGTTCGAGTCGACGACCGGTGTGCGGGGCGGGACGACGGGGATGTGGGTCACCTCGTCGTCGGCCAGCAGGTACGCGCCCTCGGTACCGGCGGTGGCGACGACCACCTCGGCCCGGCCCCGTTCCACGATCCGCCGCATCGTGCGCTCGGGGTCGGCGAGGGCCGTGGTGGAGACGAACACGACGTCGGCCGTGTACGCGAACGGCTCGTGATAGGGGTTCTCGCCGTCCCAGTCGTGCAGGTCGGTCGAGATGGTAACCCCGGCCTCCCTCAGGGCCGGCAGGGCGAAGGCGCACGGGTGGGTGATGGAGACATGGGCGTGCCGGCTCGCCGCGGCCAGGTCCCGTACCGCCTCCTCGGGCAGCCGGTCCGCCTCGTGCGCGCGGCTGTCGTCGTACAGGGACAGCCTTCGTCCGTCGGGGCCGACGAGGTTCACCGCGCGCTTGGTGCCCGCGGGCTGGGGGATCGCGGTGAGCGGGATACCCCGGTCGCGGTGCAGCGCTCGCACGAGGTCGCCCTCGGGGTCGGCGCCGAGCATGTCCAGGTGGTGCGTGCGCAGGCCGAGCGAGTGCAGGCCGAGCGCGACGAAGTCACCGGTCTGCCCGGCGCGGGTCTCGATGCCCGGACGGATCATGTAGCTGTCGGCGTAGGGCAACGGCAGTTCGGGGACATGGACGATGGTGTCCACACCCGCACCGCCCAGGACGAGGACATCGATGTCGCGGCTCATGACTCTCCCTCTCGGACGCGAGCAGCGAGTCAACCAGGCACCCGAGGACCACGGCAAGGACTTGCAGAAACTTTCGCAAGTCCCGTCGTGCGCCGCCCCGCCGCGCCCCGGCCCCGGCCGGCCCGCACTCTCGATGACCGTGCCCGCGGGCCGGTCCGCTTCTCGATACCCGTGGCCGCGGGCCGGCCGCGCGTGGCTCGCGTCTCTCGGTGAACGGGAGCTTTCACAACACTGGTGGGACAGCAATACTGTTGCACCGTGCCGTCAGCCGTCACCCCGGGCGTGCGCCGCACGATGCGAGAGGCGAGGACCTGCGATGACGACGGACACCGAGGAGCCGACGCTCACGGTCGACGAGCTGGCCGCGCGGGCGGGTGTCACGGTCCGTACCGTCCGCTTCTACAGCGCCAGGGGCCTGCTGCCGCCGCCCGTGATCGGCCACCGCCGGGTGGGCCACTACAGCCAGGAGCATCTGGCGCGGCTCGCGCTCATCGAGGAGTTGCAGCACCAGGGCATGACGCTGGCCGCGATCGAGCGGCATCTGACGCAGCTGCCGCCCGGCCTGAGCGCGCACGACCTCGCCATCCACCGTGCCGTGGTGGCGTCCTGGGCGCCCGACGCGATGGAGGACGTCACCCGGGAGGAACTGGAACGGCGGGCCGGACGGCCGCTTCGTGACACGGAGCTGGAGCGGCTCGCCGCGATGAGCGTCATCGAGGGGACGGGGGATTCCGTCCGGCTCGACCCCGGTCTGCTGAAGCTCGGCCTGGAGCTCCTGGACGTGCCGATCGCGGACGAGGCGATCCTCGCCGCGCGCAACGTCCTGCTGGAGCACGCGCGCGCGGCGGCCCAGAAACTGTCCGGCCTGCTGCGCGACGCCGTGGGCGAGCAGGAGTCCGTGGCGGCCGTGAAGTCACTGTCGGCGCACATGCAGCCGCTGGTGGTGCAGGCGCTGCTGACCGCGTTCCAGCGCTCGTTGAAGGACGAGCTGCGGGAGTGGCTCAAGGAGTCCTGACGGCGGCTCCCCGGCGGACGGGGAGGCCGCTCCCCCGCGGACGTGGGCAGTGGGCCGCCCCGCGCCGGGTGTTCGTCTCCGCGGAGCGCATCCGGCGTACCCCGGCCCCCGGCCCCCGCGGAACGCGTCCCTCGTACGCCGGTGTCCGCATGCCGCCCCGAGTGCGGCATGCGGACACCGGCCCGGGTCAGGACGCGTCGGTGAACCGCTCGCCCTTCTCGGCCTTCTCCACGAGCAGCGCCGGCGGCAGGAAACGGTCGCCGTAGCGCTCGGCGAGCTCCCGCGCGCGGGCCACGAATCCGGCCGGGCCCCGGCCGGATTCGCCCTCGTAGCCGTTGATGTACTGGAGGACACCGCCGGTCCAGCCCGGGAAGCCGATGCCGAGGATGGAGCCGATGTTGGCGTCGGCGACGGAGGTCAGGACGCCTTCCTCCAGGAGCCGGACGGAGTCCAGCGCCTCGGAGAAGAGCATGCGCTCCTTCATGTCCTCGAACGGGATCTCGTGCCCGGCCTCGGTGAAGTGCTCGCGCAGGCCCGGCCACAGCCTGCCGCGTCCGCCGTCCTCGCCGTACTCGTAGAAGCCCGCTCCGCCGCTGCGCCCGGGGCGCCCGAACTCGTCCACCATGCGGTCGATGACGGCCTCGGCCGGGTGGGTCTCCCAGGTGCCGCCCGCCTCCTCGACGGCCCGCTTCGACTCCTCGCGGATCTTCCTGGGCAGGGTGAGCGTCAGCTCGTCCATCAGGGAGAGGACCTTCGCCGGGTAACCGGCCTGGGCCGCGGCCTGCTCGACGGAGGCGGGCTCGATGCCCTCGCCGACCATCGCCACACCCTCGTTGATGAAGTGCCCGATGACCCGGGAGGTGAAGAAGCCGCGCGAGTCGTTGACGACGATCGGGGTCTTCTTGATCTGGCGGACCAGGTCGAAGGCGCGCGCCAGGGTCTCGTCGCCGGTGCGCTCGCCCCTGATGATCTCCACCAGCGGCATCTTGTCGACGGGCGAGAAGAAGTGCAGCCCGATGAAGTCCTCCTGCCGCTCGACGCCTTCGGCGAGGGCGGTGATGGGCAGGGTGGAGGTGTTGGAGCAGAGCAGCGCGTCGGGCTCGACGATGTTCTCGATCTCCTGGAACACCTTGTGCTTGAGCGAGGTGTCCTCGAAGACCGCCTCGATCACGGCGTCGCAGCCCGCGAGGTCGTTCGGGTCGGCGGTGGGTGTGATGCGGGCGAGCAGCGCGTCGGCCTTCTCCTGGGTCGTACGTCCCCGGGCGACCGCCTTCGCGCACAGCTTCTCGGAGTAGGCCTTGCCCTTGGCCGCCGCGTCCGCCGAGACGTCCTTGAGGACGACTTCGATGCCCGCGAGCGCGCACGAGTAGGCGATGCCCGCGCCCATCATCCCGGCGCCGAGGACGGCGGCCTTGCGGACCGGGCGCGGCTCGATGCCCTGCGGCCGGTTGGCGCCGGAGTTGACGGCCTGGAGGTCGAAGAAGAACGCCTGGATCATGTTCTTCGACGTCTGGCCGGTGACCAGCTCGGTGAAGTACCGGGCCTCGATGACCAGCGCGGTCTCGAAGTCGACCTGGGAGCCCTCGACGGCCGCCGCGAGGATGTTGCGCGGGGCCGGGTAGGGGGCGCCGCCGAGCTGCTTGCGCAGGTTGGCGGGGAAGGCCGGCAGGTTGGCGGCGAACTTCGGGTTGGCGGGGGTGCCGCCCGGGATGCGGTAGCCCGGCTTGTCCCAGGGCTGCTGGGACTCGGGGTTGGCGTCGATGAAGGCGCGCGCCTTGGCGAGCATCTCCTCGGGGGTGGCGGCCAGTTCGTGGACCAGGCCGTTGTCCAGGGCCCGCTGCGGGGAGTACTGGGTGCCCTGGAGGAGCACCTTCAGCAGGGCGTCCGCGATACCCATGAGACGGACCGTACGGGTGACACCGCCGCCCGCGGGCAGCAGGCCGAGGGTGACCTCGGGCAGGCCGATCTTCGAGCCGGGCGCGTCGAGGGCGACCCGGTGGTGGGAGGCGAGGGCGATCTCGTAACCGCCGCCGAGGGCCGCGCCGTTGATCGCGGCGACGACCGGCTTGCCCAGGGTCTCGATCCGGCGCAGCGAGGACTTGATGGCCGTACCGGTCTCGAAGGCCGCCTGGGCGTCCTCGGGACCGGCCTGGATCATGTCCTTGAGGTCGCCGCCGGCGAAGAAGGTCTTCTTCGCGGAGGCGTAGATGATGCCCCGGATGGAGTCCTTCTCGGCCTCGGCGCGCTCGGCGACCGCCGCGATCGAGTCCTTGAACGCCCGGTTCATGGTGTTGGCGGACTGGTTGGGGTCGTCGAGGACGAGGGTGACGACGCCGGTCTCGTCCTGTTCCCAGCGGATGGTGGTGGGCTCAGTGCTCATCAGTGGATGCTCCGTAGATCCTTGATCCGTTGGGAAGGTCAGACGCGCTCGACGATGGTGGCGATGCCCATGCCGCCGCCCACGCACAGGGTGGCGAGGCCGTACCGCTTGTCCTGGCGCTCCAGTTCGTCGACGAGGGTGCCGAGGATCATCGCGCCGGTGGCGCCGAGGGGGTGGCCGAGCGCGATGGCGCCGCCGTTGACGTTGACCTTGTCCAGCGACAGGCCCATGTCCTTCACGAAGCGCAGGACGACGGCCGCGAAGGCCTCGTTGATCTCGACGAGGTCGATGTCGTCGATGGTCAGGCCGGCCTTGGCGAGCGCCTTGCGGGTCGCGGGCGCGGGACCGGTGAGCATGATGGTCGGCTCGGAGCCGGACACGGCGGCGGAGACGATCCGCGCGCGCGGGGTCAGGCCGTAGCGCTCGCCGACCTCCTTGGATCCGATGGCGACCAGCGAGGCGCCGTCCACGATGCCTGAGGAGTTGCCCGCGTGGTGGACGTGCTCGATCCGCTCGACCCAGTGGTACTTCTGGAGGGCCACCGCGTCGAAGCCGCCCAGGTCACCGATGTCCGCGAACGACGGCTTCAGCCTGGCCAGCGAGTCGGCGGTGGTGCCGGGACGCAGGAACTCGTCGTGGTCGAGGATCGTGAGACCGCTGCGGTCCTTGACGGGGACGACGGAGCGGAGGAAGCGGCCGTCCTTCACCGCGGCGGCGGCGCGCTCCTGTGACAGGGCCGCGTACTCGTCGACGTCACGGCGGGAGAAGCCCTCGATGGTGGCGATGAGGTCGGCGCCGATGCCCTGCGGCACGAAGTTGGTGGCCAGGTTGGTCATCGGGTCGGAGAACCAGGCACCGCCGTCCGAGGCCATCGGCACCCGCGACATCGATTCGACGCCGCCCGCGAGGACGAGGTCCTCCCAGCCCGAACGGACCTTCATCGCGGCCATGTTGACCGCTTCGAGGCCCGAGGCACAGAAGCGGTTCTCCTGAACGCCGGCCACCGTGTCGGGCAGTCCGGCGGCGATGGCCGCGATGCGGGCGATGTCGGAGCCCTGGTCGCCGACAGGGCCGACGACACCGAGCACGATGTCGTCGACGGCGGCCGGGTCGAGGCCCGGGAGGCGCCGCTGCACTTCGTGGATGAGCCCGACGACCAGATCGATGGGCTTGGTTCCGTGCAGGGAGCCGTTCTGCTTTCCGCGACCGCGCGGAGTGCGGATCGCGTCGTACACATACGCTTCGGTGCTCACTGGTAAGCCTTTCGGGGAGGGTTAGCCGAGCAGGGAGCGGCCGATGATCTCCTTCATGATCTCGGTCGTCCCGCCGTAGATGGTCTGGATGCGTCCGTCGGTGAAGGCCCGTGCGACCCGGTACTCCGTCATGTAGCCGTATCCGCCGTGCAGTTGCAGGCACCGGTCGGCGACCCGCTTCTGAAGCTCGGTCGCCCACCACTTCGCCATCGAGGCGTGCACCGCGTCGAGTTCGCCGTCCGAGTGGTCGACGATGCAGCGGTCGAGGAAGGCGCGGGTGACGGCGCACTCGGTTGCCATCTCCGCTATCTCGAAGCGGATGTGCTGAAGTTTGGAGAGTGGCCGTCCGAACGCCTCGCGCTCCTTCACGTACTGGGTGGTGATCTCCAGCAGATACTCGGCTCCGGCGATGGCGGCGACGGCGATGCCCATGCGCTCCTGCGCGAGGTTGGTCATCAGGTGGACGAACGCGCCGTTCGGCTCGCCGAGCAGGTTCTCCTTGGGCACGCGCACATCGTTGAAGAACAACTCGGCGGTGTCCTGCGACTTCTGGCCGATCTTGTCGAGATTGCGGCCGCGCCCGAAGCCCTCCATGTCTCGCTCGACGACCAGCAGCGACAGCCCGCGGGCGCCGCCTTCGGGGGTGGTCCTCGCGACGACGATCACCAGGTCGGCGAGGATGCCGTTGGAGATGAAGGTCTTGGAGCCGTTGAGCAGGAAGTGGTCGCCCTTGTCCTCGGCGTGCGTCTTGATGCCCTGGAGGTCGGAGCCGGCTCCTGGTTCGGTCATCGCGATCGCCGTGACGATCGAGCCGTCGCAGAAGCCGGGCAGCCAGCGCCGCTTCTGCTCCTCGGTGGCGAGGTCCGTCAGATACGGGCCGATGATGTCGTTGTGCAGCCCGAGGGCGAGGCCCGCGGCTCCCGCGCGCGTGAACTCCTCGGCGAGTACGGCGCTGTAGCGGAAGTCGGCGTTCCCGCCGCCCCCGTACTCCTCGGGCACGGCGAGTCCGAGCAGGCCCTGCTTCCCGGCCGCCCGCCAGGCCTCGCGCGAGACGATGCCGTCCTTCTCCCACTGCTCGTAATGGGGCAGCACCTCCTTGGCCAGGAAGGTGCGCACGGTCTCGCGGAACGCGTCGTGCTCGGCGGTGAAGATCTGCCGCTTCATGCGGGAAACGCCTTCCTGGAGTGTGCGGGGAGACTTTCGCGGAGGGTCGTACCGGGGCTCTCGGGAGTACGTGCGGGCGCGGGTTCCCCGCCCGGGACGAGTGGTCGGTGAACCTGCATCAGCCGCCGTCCTTCGTCAGCCCGGGCACGTCCCAGTCGCGGGCCACGTCAGCGGTGTCGGCGCCCGGCAGCGCGGGTCCGCCACGGACCGAGGTGGGGGTGGCCGAGAAGCGCGGCGCGGGGGCGGGCTGGGTGATGCCGCCGTGGTCGACGAAGGTGCCCCGGGCGGCGAGGTGCGGATGTCCGGGTGCCTCGCGCAGGGACAGGACCGGCGCCACACAGGCGTCGGTGCCCTCGAAGACGGCGGTCCACTCGTCCCTCGTACGGGTTCTGAAGCGGTCGGCGACCGTGGCGCGCAGTTCCTCCCAGCGGGCCGGGTCCTTGTGCGCGGGGCCGAGTTCGGGGATGCCGAGCAGTTCGACGAACCGGTCGTAGAACCGCTGCTCCAGGGGCCCGACGGCCATGTGCCGGCCGTCGGCGGTCTCGTAGGTGCCGTAGTACGGGCAGCCCCCGTCGAGGAGGTTGGCGGCGCGCCGGTCCTGCCAGCCGCCGGCGGCGATCATGCCGTGGATCATCGTCGAGAGGTGCGCGGTGCCGTCGACGATGGCCGCGTCCACGACCTGCCCGGCGCCGGTCGCGCGCGCGTGGTGCAGGGCGGCGAGGAGGCCGACGACGAGATAGAGCGAGCCGCCCGCGTAGTCGCCGAGGAGGTTCGCGGGGACCGCGGGCGGCTCGCCCGGCTCACCGATCATCCCGAGGGTGCCGGTGATCGCGATGTAGGCGATGTCGTGGCCGGCGCGCTGGGCGAGGGGGCCCTCCTGGCCCCACCCGGTCATCCGGCCGTACACGAGCCCGGGGTTGCGGGCACGGCAGTCCTCGGGGCCCACGCCGAGGCGCTCGGCCACACCGGGCCGGTAGCCCTCGATCAGGATGTCGGCCCGTTCGACCAGGTCCAGGACACGGGACGCGCCGTGCTCGGCCTTGAGGTCGATGATCACGGACCGCTTGTTGCGGTTGGTGATGTCGTAGGCCGGGTCGACCCCGATCCCGGCACCGCCGGGCCGGTCCACCCGGACGACGTCTGCTCCGAGGTCGGCGAGCAGCATGGCGGCGAACGGGCCGGGCCCGATGCCCGCCAGCTCGACCACGCGCACCCCTGCGAGGGGGCCGTGCCCCGGCGTTCCTGCCGCTGTCATCAAGCCCCCAGCACTGTGACACCACTGATGTGACATCAGTGATGTTAAGAACGTGTTCCACTCCCGACAAGCCCCTAACGAGCAAGCGCTTAGTTAAATTCCGGGATCGGGAACCGGGCCCGGCCCCGGCGACCTCTCGGGACCGCCGCGAACGCGGGTCCGGCTCTTCGGTACTTCCGGCTCTTCCGGCTTCCGGCTTCGCGATCGGTCTTGATCCGGCTCCGCGATCACTGACCGCCCAGCCCGTCGATCAACGTCGGTCCAGCTCCGCGATCAGTCTTTTGGGGGCTATGACGCGATAGCTCTCCTCGACCCAGTCGCACAGCAGCTCCGCCGCCGGGGCGCCCCGCTCCTCCAGGGGTACGCGCACCCAGCCTGCCCTGCCCAGGCCGTAGCCGGCGGGTTCCGCACCGGGCGCGGTCAGCGCGTGGGCGTGTGCCGCCTCGTCCTTGAGCTTCAGCGTGACACCCAGCGGGTGACTGCCGTCGTCGAGGCCGAGGAAGACGAAGACCTTCCTGTTGACCTTCGCGACGGTCTCGCCCCAGGGGAACTCCTCCGAGGCGCCGGGCAGGCCGAGCGCGAACCCGCGCACCTTCTGCCACTCTTTCAGCGCGTTTTCCGACACGGTCACGGCTGCCTCCGGCCTGTTCGTGCGACCTCGTCGTCCGACTGTTCGTACCTCACGCTAGCCTCAGCCACCGACAACGGCGCTTCGCGCACGACGTGGCGCGGACCGCACGTTCGAGCGCAGCCCACAGGGTTGGAGGGTGTCATGAGCAGGCTTAACGAGCCGGACCGTGCGTACGACGTCGTGCTCTTCGGAGCCACGGGGTTCGTCGGGGAGCTCACCGCGGAGTACTTGGCCGCTCACGCGCCCGAGGGACTGCGCTGGGCGATCGCCGGACGCGACGCCGGGAAGCTGGAACGGCTGAGGGAACGGCTCGGCGGCGCACCCGGTGTGCTGCGGGCGGATGTGACGGACCCGGACTCGGTGCGCGAGCTCGCCCGCCGGGCGCGCGTGGTGGCCTCGACCGTGGGGCCGTACATCACCTACGGGGAGGAGCTGGTGGCCGCCTGCGCGGACGCCGGGACCGACTATCTGGACCTGACCGGCGAGCCCGAGTTCGTGGACCTGATGTACGTCCGGCACGACGCACGCGCGCGGGAGACGGGCGCGCGGCTCGTCCACGCCTGCGGCTTCGACTCCGTCCCGCACGACCTGGGCGCCTACTTCACCGTCAAGCAGCTCCCGGAGGACGTGCCACTGAGCGTGGAGGGGTTCGTGCGCTCCCAGGCGATGTTCTCGGGCGGCACCTTCGCCTCGGCGCTCAATCAGTTCGCGCGCGGCCGGCACATGTTCGCCGCCGCGCGGGAACGCAGGTACCACGAACCGCGCCTGATGGACCGGCGGGTGCGGGCGCCGCTGGGCGCGCCGCGGTTCGCCAAGGAGGTCGGGGCCTGGGCTCTGCCGCTGCCCACGATCGACGCCCAGGTGGTGCAGCGCTCGGCTCGCGCCCTGGCCCGGTACGGGCCGGACTTCCGCTACCGCCACTACGCGGCCGTCGAGCGGCTGCCCGTCGCCCTGGGCGGAGTCGCCGGGGTGAGCGCGCTGTTCGCCGCCGCCCAGTTGCCGGCCGCGCGCCGCTGGCTGTCCGACCGGATCAAGCCGGGCGAGGGGCCGAGCGCCGAGCGCCGTGCGAAGAGCTGGTTCTCGGTGCGCTTCGTGGGCGAGGGCGGCGGCCGCCGCGTGTTCACCGAGGTCTCGGGTGGCGACCCGGGCTACGGCGAGACCGCGAAGATGCTCGCCGAGTCCGCCCTGTCCCTGGCCCTCGACAAGCTGCCGAACACGTCCGGGCAGGTCACCCCCGTGGTGGCGATGGGCGACGCGCTGCTTGAACGGCTCGGCGCGGCGGGGATCACCTTCCGGGTGGCGGCGGTGCGCTGAGGGGCGGGAATCCGGCGGCCGTGGCGCGTTCGTGAGGGTCGCACGCGATCCTCACAGCGTCCAGGCGATCACCGTGCAGATCATCCCGCCCGCCCAGGCGAGACCGGCCGCGACCGCGAGGACCAGCGCGGCCGTCACCGCGCGCCCGGTGGTTTCGGCGGAGGGTTTCGAAGCCCGGTTCGTCGTCATGCGGATCAGCTTCGCGGCCGTGGCGCGGCCGTACATCCGTACGGCTACTCAGACGCCGTACTCAGATACGCGGTGCGAGCCGACGGGCGGGATCGAGCCGCGGGATCAGGCAGTGGCCTCGCGCAGAGCCCGTCCGCACAGGGAGTCCGCCCGGCGGGTGGACTCCGGCAGACGGTACTTCGGGGTGAGGGCGAGTGTGTGGGCGCAGGCGTTGTCCAGGTCCACGCGGTGGCCGACGGACACGAACACGGGCTTGACCCCGTCCTGGGTGCGCAGGGCGCGGCCCACCTCCTCGGTCCCGGCGAGCAGCGGTGAGGCGCTGCCGCGCGGGACTCCGGGCTCCTCGTAGGAGAAGGCGAACGGGTTCTTGGCGACCCCGATCGTGGGGAGCCCGGTGAGGACGCCGAGGTGGCTGGCGAGGCCGAACCGGCGGGGGTGGGCGACCCCGTACCCGTCGCAGACGACCAGGCCGGGCGGGCAGGGCAGGGCGTCCAGCGCGGCCAGGACGGTCGGGATCTCGCGGAAGGCGAGCAGCCCGGGAACGTACGGGAAGGAGACCCGGCCGACGGCGGTGGCCTCCGCGACGACCTCGAGGGTCGCCGCGTCGAGGACGACGGCGGCCGCGACGACGACGTCCCGCTCGTCGTCGTAGGCGACGTCGACGCCCGTGACCCGGCCGGTGCCGGGAGGCGGGCCGCTCTCGTCGAGCACCACCCGCTCGCGCAACTCGTCCTGCACGGCGCGGGCTTGTTCCTCGGTGGCGGGCCAGCCCGCGGGAATCCTCACGGTCGTCATGATGCGGACGAGCCTACGGGCCGCACCTCGCCCGGAGCCGTGTGGGGCGTTCGCACGAGACCCTCGGCTGAGAACCCTCCCCTCCCCTCCCCTCAGCGCTCCAGCCGGGCGATCCGGCCCTTCTCCCCGGAGGCCCAGCAGCCCAGGTCCGGGGTGCAGTCCACGGTGTCGTACGAGCCCGTGTCGAGGGTGCGCCAGGTGCGGCCGCCGTCGGTGGTCAGGTCGGTGCCGGTGGGGCCGACCGCGAGGGCGGCGGTGCGGCTGTGCGGAAGCCAGGTGACGCCGGAGCGGTAGGCGGGCGGGGGCCGGTCCGCGGTGGTCCAGGTGCGGCCGCCGTCACGGGTGATCGCGGCGGCCCTCGGTGAGGCCTGGTCGGCGCGGTAGTCGCCGCCGACCGCGATTCCGTGGACGCGGTCGCGGAAGGCGAGGGCGAAGACGCCGCGCGCCGGGTCCCCCGCCGGGACCGGCGTGTCGGTGGCGGTCCAGGTCAGTCCGCGGTCCTCGGAGTGCAGCACACGCGCGCGTGCGCCCCCTCCCGTGGCCAGCCACACGTCGCGCGGCCCCGAGCCGACCAGGCACTGACCGCTCGCGGCGAAGCCCGCCTCGCCGTCCTGCGCGGCGGGCATCCCGTCGCCGGGCAGCACCTTCCAGGACCGGCCGCCGTCGCTGGTCGACAGGATGCGGAATCTGCCGTCGACCGGGTCGCTCATGGCCAGGCCGTGCCGCCGGTCGAGGAAGGTGAGGCAGTCGTAGAAGGCCTTGGCATCGGTGTTGCGGAAGGACTCGGTCCAGGTGGTGCCGCCGTCCTCGGTCCGGTAGACCCGGGACGCCTCGCCCTCGCCGATGGCCAGGACCACGGCACGCCGCGCGTCGAACGCCTCGATGTCACGGAACTCCAGGTCCGCGGCGCCGGGTGGCGACACGTTCCGCCAGTGGGCGCCGCCGTCGGTGGTGCGCAGCACGGTGCCCTTGGAGCCGGCCACCCACGCGGTGTCCCTGCTGACGGCGGACAGTCCGCGGAAGCGGGCGTCCGTACCGCTGTCCTTGAGCGCCCAGTGCGGGGTCCGCGCCGTGTCGTGCGCCGGTGCGGACACCGCCGCCGCGGGCGCCGCCACGACGAGCATCGCGGCGAGTGCGGCCGCCGCCGGTCCCAAGCCGACCGCGCGGCTCATGCGTCTCGTCTTCCCCAAGCCCCTCATGGCGGGCGAAGCTAGTGCACCGCACCGACGGCGTCCAGATGGCCTCCGTCCCCCATTGGCGTCCATCTCGCGGTCGACGGGAACCTCGGGGGCCGCCCGGGTGTCCTCTTCGGTGTCGGGCGAGTGCGGAACGGAAAGGGATCACCACGATCGGAAAGTGGATCTCCCGGTGCATGACCTCGGTGACAGAGGTCACTTGTCTCAGAGGTGCACGCGCCGGGTCATTCTTCCGTCTCTTCAATTGACCGGCTTCATCCGCCCGGAGTTCGTCCAGCCGTCACAAGGGAGCAAGGCGTTGTCCACCGTCATCGAGCAGCCCGTAGAGGCCCGCCTCGTCGCCGCCGCGCCGCGGATGCCGAGCATTCCGGCCACGCTCCACTACGACCGGACCGACCCGTTCGCCGTCCGCATGACCTTCCCCGCCCCCGCCACGCTCGAGGGCATCGAGGTCTGCTGGACCTTCGCCCGCGAGCTGCTCGTGTCGGGTCTCGAGGACGCGGTGGGGCACGGCGACGTGCGGGTGCGGCCGTACGGCTTCGACCGCACCGTGCTGGAGTTCCACGCCCCCGAGGGCACCGCCGTGGTCCATGTGCGCTCGGGCGAGGTGCGGAACTTCCTCCAGCAGACCACCGAGCTGGTGCCGGTCGGCCTGGAGCACCTCCAGGTCGACCTGGACCACGATCTGGCCGAGCTCATGCGGGGCACCTGCTGAAGCGGCGCGGATGCCGTCAGCCGGCGCGTCCCATCAGGGCGTTCAGGCCGGCGTAGTCGAACCCGCCGGCCAGTGTCTCGTAGGTCCCCGTGCCCAGCAGCTCCCGCGCGGCACGCCGGACCAGCGCGTGCGCGGCCGACGCGACGCTCGAACCGGCGCTGATCCGGGCCACACCGAGCGCTGCCAGCTCGCCGACGGACGGCGCTCCGGCGCCCACCAGGATGTTCAGGGGGCCTTCGATGCCCTCGACGAGTGCCTTCACGGTCGCCGGATCGACGGTTCCGGGGACGAAGACGCCGTCGGCTCCCGCGGCCAGGAACGCGGCCGCCCTCTCCAGGGTCTCCTCCACCCCGCCCGCGCCCCGCAGGAAGGTGTCGACGCGGGCGTTGACGAACAGCGGCACCTGCGCCGCGTCGGCGGCCGCTCGGGCCCCCGCGATGCGCTCCGCCTGCTCCTCCACCGCGCGCAGCGGCCCGGCCCCCTCCCCGTGGAGGGCGTCCTCGATGTTGACGCCCACCGCACCCGCCGCGAGCACCGCGCGGACGGTGTCTCCCACGCCCTTCGCCTCGGACGCGTATCCGTTCTCGATGTCGGCGCTGACCGGCACCCGGACCGCGGACGCGATGCGCGCGACGGCCGCGAGCGCGTCGTCCCTGTCCAGCCGGTCCCCGTCCGCCGCGCCCAGCGCCCAGGCGAGGCCGGCGCTGGTCGTCGCCACCGCCGTGGCCCCCGCCTCCTCGACGATCCGCGCGGTCACCGCGTCCCAGGCGTTCGCGAGGACGAGGGGGCTGCCGGGCACGTGCAGGTCACGGAAGGCGAGGGCGGATGCGCGGAGTCGCTCGGTGTCGGTCATGAGGACAACCCAAGCACGGCCGGGGCAAGGGCGGCTGGCAGGAATCCGACATGTACGTGAAGACGGCCGCCGGCTCTCGGCTCCTCTCAGGAAGCGCCCGTTCAGTTCGCCGTGGACGTCGCCGCGGTCGTGGAGGAAGCCGTCGTGGCCGCCACGATCACCGCGGTACGGACGTCCTGGATGACCTTCCTCAGGGCGGGGGCCGCCGCGCCGCCGCGTTCGGTGAGCTGTTCGACGCGGGCCTTGTGGAGCTTGCGCTCCTTGGGCGACGCGAAGGTGCGGAGCTCGGCGGCGGTGGCCAGAGCGACGAGGGCCGCGTCGCGGTCGTCCACCTCGGTGACGGGCACGGGTCCCTCCAGCACCTCTCGCGCCTTCGCGCGCAGTGCCTCGACCGCGGCCACCCGGTCCAGCTCGTACTCGACGGACGGGAAGATTCCGAGGACGCGCTTGCGCTGTGCCCGCAGAAATCCCTCCGCGGCGAGCTGGGCGCGTACGGCGTCCAGCGTGAAGCGGGCCCGGCAGGTGACCCATGACTTCCAGCCGCGGGGCCGGGACTCCGACACGAGCTCCAGGAGTCCGTCGAGAACGACGTCCCCCGTCCGCGAGTCGGGGTCGACGGGGGTGACGATGCCGTCGTCGTCGACGAGCAGCCCGCGCTGGGCGAGCTCGGTCAGGGCGCCGGCGCGCACCAGGTGATGGAGGTGGGTGGACCCGGTGATCCTCCGTTTAGTGGTGTCCCACGCCAGGAGGTAGAGCCGGGCGGGCAACGAGAGCGAGCCGTTCGGCACGTGATCTCCTCGGTTCGTCGGTGGGGCGCGTTAATCCTTTGACAGCCCTTGGGACCGCTCCTACGGTGAATAGCGGTTCTGTTGCCGTCGAATGGAGAAGGACGTTGCTCGTCTGAGGTCTGAGACACCGCGTCACACCCGTCCGGTCCTGTCGGACCCGTGTGTGCGCAGCGTGCGACCTCGGCGTTCGAGCCGTCCTTGGGTGCGGAGCCTTCTTCTCGCTCCCCTCCGAACTGGATCGTCGTCGCCTCGCGGTGTCCCCTACGCGTACCCCCGACCGCATCCAGCATTCGCGAGGCCCTCATGTCAGCGTTCCCCACTTCCATCACCTGCGCCTCCCTGTCCTTCGCCTGGCCGGACGGCACCGAGGTCTTCGACGGTCTCCAGGTCGCCTTCGGGCCGGGCATCACCGGACTCGTCGGCGTCAACGGATCAGGCAAGTCAACCCTGTTGAAGCTGATCGCCGGAGAGCTCGCCCCGGCCGACGGCACCGTCCGGGTCGCGGGCGAGGTCGGCCATCTGCCGCAGAACGTCACCCTCGACACCGTGCTGCGGGTCGACGAGGCACTCGGCATCCGCGCGGTCCGCGCCGCCCTGCACGCGATCGAGGCGGGCGACGTGTCCGAGGAGCACTTCGACGTCGTCGGCGACGACTGGGACGTCGAGGAGCGGGCCCGCGCCACTCTCGGCGAACTCGGCCTCGGGCACATCGACCTGGACCGCACGATCGGCGAGGTGTCCGGGGGCGAGTCGGTGCTGCTGCGGCTGGCCGCGCTCCTGCTGCGCCGGCCCGACGTCCTCCTGCTCGACGAGCCCACCAACAACCTCGACCTGTACGCGCGACGGCGGCTGTACGCGGCCGTGGAGGCCTGGTCCGGGGTCATGGTCGTGGTCAGTCACGACCGCGAACTGCTCGACCTGGCCGACCAGATCGCCGATCTGCACTCCGGCGAGGTCAGCTGGTACGGCGGCAACTTCTCCGCGTACGAGGAGGCGCTCGCCGCCGAACAGGAGGCGGCGGAGCGCATGGTGCGCGTCGCCGAGTCCGATCTGAAGAAGCAGAAACGTGAACTGGTCGACGCACAGGTCAAGTTGGCCCGGCGCAGGCGGTACGGGCAGAAGATGTTCGAGCAGAAGCGCGAGCCGAAGATCGTCATGGGGGCGCGCAAGCGGTCGGCCCAGGAGTCCGCGGGCAAGCACCGGCTCCTGCACGAGGGCAGGCTCAGCGAGGCGAAGGAGCGTCTCGACGAGGCGGTGGAGGCCGTACGGGACGACGACCTGATCCGGATCGACCTGCCGCACACGGCCGTACCCCCGGGGCGCACCGTTCTCACCCTCGACCGGCTGGAGCTGAAGCACGGCGGGCGGGTCAACGGTGTGTTCGATCTTCGCGGGCCCGAACGCGTCGCGCTCGTCGGACGCAACGGATCGGGCAAGACGACCCTCCTGCGCACGATCGCCGGGGAGCTGGACGCCGTGTCGGGCGAGGCCCGCGCCCATGTGCCCCTGCGCTTCCTGCCGCAGCGGCTCGACGTCCTGGACGACGCGCTGAGCGTCGCCGAGAACGTGGCCCGGTACGCGCCGGCCGCGACCGGCAACCGGATCCGGGCCCGGCTCGCCCGGTTCCTGTTCAAGGGCGCGAAGGCCGACCAGCCGGCGGCGACGCTCTCCGGCGGCGAACGTTTCCGCGCGGCGCTCGCGGCCCTGATGCTGGCAGAGCCCGCCCCGCAGCTCCTCATGCTCGACGAGCCGACGAACAACCTCGACATGGCGAGCGTCCGCCGGCTCACGACGGCCCTGGAGTCGTACGAAGGGGCCCTGATCGTCGCCAGCCACGACATGCCGTTCCTGGAGTCGATCGGCATCACGCGACGACTCCTGCTGGAAGGAGGAGAACTGAAAGAAATCGCCCCGGAAACTGTCGGGTATTCCTCATAGTGCGGGCGGCACGGGCGGCCTAGCGTCGGGGGTGGGCGGTGCCCGGCGTCAGGCCGGGCCCTTTTGCGCGCGCGAACCGCGCCGCATGATGTTGCGCCGACACCCCCCAGCCGATTCGGAGACCCGCCCGTGCCCAGTCAGAAAGCGCTAGTACGCCGGCCCAGCCCCCGCCTCGCCGAGGGGCTGGTGACGCATGTGGAACGCACGGCGGTGGACGTCGATCTCGCGGTCGAGCAGTGGGAGGCGTACACCGAGGCGCTGCGCACGCACGGCTGGGAGACCGTGGAGGTCGACCCGGCCGAGGACTGTCCGGACTCGGTGTTCGTCGAGGACGCCGTCGTCGTCTTCCGCAACGTCGCCCTCATCGCCCGTCCCGGCGCCGAGTCCCGCCGCGCGGAGACCGCGGGGGTGGAGGAGGCGGTGGCACGCCTCGGCTGCTCGGTGAACTGGATCCGGGATCCGGGCACCCTCGACGGGGGCGACATCCTGAAGGTGGGCGACACGATCTACGTGGGCCGCGGCGGCCGGACGAACGCCGCCGGGGTCCAGCAGCTGCGCGCGGCCTTCGAACCGCTCGGGGCGCGGGTCGTCGCGGTCCCGGTCAGCAAGGTGCTGCACCTGAAGTCGGCGGTCACCGCGCTGCCCGACGGCACGGTGATCGGGCACGAGCCCCTCGTGGACACCCCTTCGCTCTTCTCGCGCTTCCTGGCGGTACCGGAGGAGTCCGGGGCGCACGTGGTGCTCCTGGGCGGCGGCAAGCTGCTGATGGCGGCGTCCGCCCCGAAGACGGCGGAACTGCTCGCCGGCCTCGGCTACGAACCGGTCGTGGTGGACATCGGCGAGTTCGAGAAGCTCGAAGGCTGTGTGACATGTCTCTCGGTGAGACTTCGGGAGCTGTACGCCTGAACGAGTGAGCGGGACATCCGTACGGCCCCGGGCGATCCACGCCTCGGGTCCCACCGGCGTGGACCGAAAAACGCGGCACCGCCGCCCGCGTTGTCGCTGATCAGCGGCCTTTACAGGCTTCTTAACCTACGGTGTCGTAACCTACGGAGACGTAGCCTACGATGCCGTAGGTTAGCTATTCGCTCGTTGTCCCGTCCCTCCCTGGAGCACCCGTGACGATCACTTCTCCCGACCTCGGCAGCCCGGCAACCGCCTGGACCGACGCTCGTCTGCTGTTCGCGCTGGAGGAAGTCGTCGAGACGGAGCTGAATCGTCACCTGGGGGTGGCCAAGGACTGGATGCCGCACGAGTACGTGCCCTTCAGCGACGCCCGCAACTTCCCCGGGATCTTCGAGGACGGCGAGGCCTGGGAGAAGGAGCAGTCCAAGGTCACCGAGATCGGCCGGATCGCGCTCGTCGTCAACCTGCTCACCGAGGACAACCTCCCGAGCTACCACCACGAGATCGCGTCCCTCTTCGGCCGTGACGGCGCCTGGGGCACCTGGGTGCACCGCTGGACGGCGGAGGAGGGCCGGCACGGCATCGTGATGCGCGACTACCTGCTCGCCTCGCGCGCGGTGGACCCGGACAAGCTCGAGGCGTTCCGGATGGCCCACATGAGCGAGGGCTTCGAGTCGGACAACCGTCACTCGATGCTGCACTCGGTCGCGTACGTGGCCTTCCAGGAGCTGGCGACCCGCATCTCGCACCGCAACACCGGTCACCAGTCCGGCGACCCGGTCTGCGACCGCATGCTGTCGCGCATCGCGACCGACGAGAACCTTCACATGGTCTTCTACCGCAACCTTCTGAAGGCGTCGTTCGAGCTCGCCCCCGACCTGACCATGCAGGCCGTGCGTGACGTCGTCGTCAACTTCCGCATGCCCGGTCACGGCATGCCCGGCTTCGAGCGCATGGCGGCGCAGATGGCCATCGGCGAGGTCTACAACATGCGCATCCACCACGACGACGTGCTCCAGCCGGTGCTGCGGCACCTCAAGGTCCTGGAGATCGACGGCCTCGGCCCCGAGGGCCTCAAGGCCCAGGAGGAGCTCGGCTACTTCATGGGCGGCCTCGACGCCGAAGCCTCGAAGTTCGACGAGAAGCTCGCCGCCCGCAAGGCCCGCATGGCGGCCCGCGCCACCGCGTAGCCCCTCCCGCGGGCGCGGCGACGGCCCACTCGCTTCCCTCAGGTGACCCGCGTGACCACGCGGCGCACTTCGCCCCCGGCCCGCGCCGTCCCACCCGAGGCGGCGCGAGCCGGGGTTCGTGCATGTCCGCGCGTGCCAGGTCGTCCGTGGCCGCCGGCCGGCGGGTGCTCGCCTCACTCCAGGGCGCGTCGCAGGCCGTGGCGCTCCTTCTCGGAGAGTCCGCCCCACACGCCGAAGCGCTCGTCGTTGCCCAACGCGTAGTCGAGGCACGCCGAACGCATCGCGCACATTCCGCAGATACGCTTCGCCTCGCGGACCGAGCTGCCCGGCTCGGGAAAGAAGAATTCCGCCCCCGTCTGCGCGCACAACGCCTGCTCCTGCCAGGCGAGGTCGGACGGAGTGATGGTTACCGAGTACATGGCCACAAGCGTGCCCTGACCCGAAAAACGTTCGATCAACGCGGGATCAACGCCTCGTTCCGACGCTCCCGGCGGCCTAGTGCCGCGACAGGCAACGTTCGCCCCGTCGCGACTCCCGGCACCCACTCTCGCCGCACCGGACGAAAGCCCAAGTACATCCAGTACGAGGGCTTCCGGCCGGCACACCGAGAGCACGCACCGGGCGCCGCTCCTTGACGGGCAAACGTTGCCTGCCGCGGCACTAGATGATGGCCCCGCACGACGGTGCCTGGCACGGCGGCGCGCGGGAGAACACGGCGACAAGGAGAAACTCCACCGGCACCCGGAGTGACGGACGCCGCCGCCACGGGCGGTTTGCGCGTCTCCACGGCGATTGTCAGTGGGCGGTGGAAGAGTGGGAACCAAAGGCAACGGGACCCCTCAAAGGAGGGCAATCATGCTCACCACCCGCTTCGTCAACGGCTCCCCGAACTGGCTGGACGTCGGCACGTCCGACATCGAGGGTGCCATCGCCTTCTACGGAGGCCTCTTCGGCTGGCGTTTCCAGTCCGCCGGGCCCGATGCCGGTGGCTACGGCTTCTTCCAGGTGGACGGAAAGACCGTGGCCGGCGGCATGCAGATCAACGCCGAGCAGGGACCCCCGTCCTGGAACGTCTACTTCCGGACCGCAGATGCCGAGGCCACCGCCAAGGCGGTCGAGCATGCCAAGGGCGCGGTGCTCATGCCGCCCATGGACGTGATGGGCGAAGGGCACATGGCCATGCTGGCCGATCAGGCGGGCGTGGCCTTCGGCGTCTGGCAGCCGGGCCGGACCAAGGGCCTGGGCATGGCCGGTGACCCGAACTCCCTGTGCTGGGTCGAGCTCGTCACCCCGGACATCGCGGCGGCCGCCGCCTTCTACAACTCGGTCTTCGGGTGGAACACCTCGGCGGTTCGGTTTCCGGGCGGGACCTACACCTCCATCAACCCGGCGGGGACCGAGGAGGAGGGCATGTTCGGCGGTCTGGTGCCGCTCGCCGACGCCCCGGTCGAGGCGAGTACCGGGGCGTACTGGCTGCCGTACATCGAGGTCCCCGACACCGACGCCGTGGTCGCGAGGACCGAGGAACTCGGCGGCACGGTCCGTATGCCCGCCACGGACATGGAGGGCGTCGGCCGCCTGGCCAGGATCGCCGATCCGTACGGCGCACGCCTGGCGGTGATCAAGAGCGCACCGCAGCAGAGCTGACGCCCCTACCGGCGGACCGGTGCACGCCGGTGGACGCCGACCCGCGCCGAAGTCCCCGGGTGCTAGGCCGAGGCCCGTCGTACCACCGTCGTCGGCAGGACCACCCCGGCGGGCTCGGACACCGGGTCCGCCGTCCCGGCCCGGCCCTCCAGCCCGCCGATCAGGAGGCGGGCCATCAACCGGCCCATCTCCTCTATGTCCTGACGGACCGTGGTCAGCGGCGGATCCGTCTGTTCGGCGATCGGCAGCATGTCGTCGAAGCCGATCACGGCGACATCCTCGGGCACCCGGCGTCCGTGCTCACGCAGCACACGCAGTACCCCGAGGGCCGACAGGTCGTTCGCCACGAACACCGCGTCCAGATCGGGGCGGCGCTCCAGCAGCTCACGCATCGCGCGTTCGCCGCCAGCGGGAGTGAAGTCCCCCTGCGCGACGAGCCCCGGATCGCCGTCGGCCATGACGTCCCGGAAGCCGTCGAGCCGGTCGACCGCGGACGTCTGGTCGAGGGCACCGGTGATGTGGGCGATGCGTGTGCGGCCGAGCCCGAGGAGGTGGCGAACGGCCTGCCGCGCCCCGCCGCGGTTGTCGCAGTCGACGTAGACCGCTTCGCGGACGCCGTCGCCCCAGCCGGGCCGTCCGCCGAACACGGTGGGCACACCCGCGCCGTGGATCAGGCCCGGCAGCGGGTCGTCGAGGTGCAGCGAGAAGACGAGCGCGCCGTCGACATGGCCGCCGGCGAGATAACGGGCGACCCGGGCGTGATCGTCGCGCCCTTCCGTGAGCAGCAGGACCAACTGTGAATCGCTCGCGGCCAGTTCCTTGCTGATGCCCCGGAGCTGAAGTGCGAAGAAGGGGTCGGCGAAGACCCTGGTCTCCGGCTCGGCGATCACGACGGCGACGGCGTCGTGGCGCCGGGTGACGAGACTTCGGGCGGCCTGGTTCGGAACGTACCCGAGTTCCTCGACGGCCCGGCGCACACGCTCGACGAGCGGCTCACGGACCCCGTCCCCACCGTTCACGACCCGCGACACGGTGGCCCGGGAGACCCCGGCTCGCGCGGCCACGGCCTCCAGCGTGGGGCGCGACGCTGTCTCGGTCACCTCAGGGCACCTCCTCGGCGGATGCGGATCAGGATAGCCGCGCGACCGCTCGCTCCGTGGAGGTGCTCCCCGATCATCGAGAACGGCTCGAACCGATCCCGGGAGAAGGGCATTTCGGCCGGGATCGGTTCGAGGGGTTCAGCCGCCCGAGGGCCCGGCGTCCTCGTGTTTCGCGCGGCTCGGCTGCACCCGCTTGGGCTCGCCCGGCATCTTCGGGTACTCGGGCGGGTACGGGAGGTCGCCGAGGCCGTGGTCGTGCTCGTCGCGGCTGGCGAGTTCCAGGAGGGCTTCCAGCGAGAAGGCGTGCTCGTCCATGTCGGCGTGCACGTCGCCGAGTTCGGCGAAGCGCTTCGGCATGGTCGCCAGGTCGAAGTCCCGGGGCCTCGCGTCCTCGACCTCGTCCCAGCGCAGCGGGGCGGAGACCGGGGCGTGCGGGCGGGGCCGTACGGAATAGGCCGAGGCGATGGTGCGGTCCCGGGCGGTCTGGTTGTAGTCGACGAAGATCTTCTCGCCTCGCTCCTCCTTCCACCACGCCGTGGTGACCCGGTCGGGCATACGGCGTTCGAGCTCGCGCCCGACGGCGATGGCGGACCGGCGTACCTGGGTGAACGTCCAGTCCGGCCGGATCGGCACGAAGACATGCAGCCCGCGGCCCCCGGAGGTCTTGGGCCAGCCCCGCAGACCGCCGTACTCGTGCAGGACCTCGCGCAGTTCGTGGGCGGCGCGCACCGCGTCGGCGTAGTCCGTGCCGGGCTGCGGGTCGAGGTCGATGCGCAGTTCGTCGGGGCTGTCGACGTCGTCGCGGCGGACCGGCCACGGATGGAAGGTGAGCGTGCCGAACTGCGCGGCCCACAGCACGGCGGCGGGCTCGGTCGGACACATCTCGTCGGCGCTGCGGCCGCTGGGGAAGGTGATGTGGGCGGTCGGGATCCAGTCGGGCATGTTCTTGGGCGCCCTCTTCTGGAAGAAGGACTCGCCGGTCACTCCGTCCGGGTAGCGCTCCAGCGTGGTGGGGCGGTTGCGCAGGGCACGCAGGATGCCGTCGCCGACGGCGAGGTAGTACTGGGCGAGGTCCAGCTTCGTGAAGCCGCGCTCCGGGAAGAAGATCTTGTCCGGGCTGGACAGACGAACGCTCCGGCCGGCCGCTTGGAGTTCCACCGCATCGCCCATGCGAGCCACGGTAGGCGCAGCTCGCGGGCCCCGCACACCGGGCGGATGCCCTCGCCACCGCGCAGAATCGAAGTATGGTTCTGCGAGGATTTTGATAGGCGCAGGTCAGAGGCCATATTTGCCTACCGCCTCACGCTGTTCTCTCACAATCTCTCACCCCAGCCCATGCAGACCGTCAAGCGCAGCCGCCGCCGAACGAAGGTCCTCGGCATCCGGAGCAACATACTTGGCCTTGGTGAAGGCCGCGTTCGTGTGCCCGGCCCACGCCGCCAGGACTACGTCCGACACCCCATTGACGGCGAGGTGCTTGAGGACGGCATGGCGCGCGTCGTACAGGCGCACCCGCCGGAGCCCCGCCGTCTCCATCAACTGGCAGGCGCGCTCCCGGAGATCCCGAGTGTCGAGCGGGACCCCGAGCTCGTCGACGAGGACGTACCCCGACACGGTGTACCCCTCGCCGGCCGCCAGCCGCTCGCGGGCCTGCAATGCCTTGAAGGTCTTGAGGGAGTCCCACACCAACCGCGGGAGCGGCAGCGTGCGTTCACCGCTGGTGGTCTTGGTGTCCTTCTCCACGGTGTAGTGGTTGCGCACCATCGTCCGGGTGTTGAGCACCGATACGGTCCCTCGCACCAGGTCGACGTCCGGCTCCCAGCGCTGGCCGGCGACTTCGGCGGGGCGCATGCCCATCAGTGACTGCATGAGCGGTGCGCACAGCCGGTCGTCGCGAATCCCGGAGACATACTGCTGGACCTCCGGAACGTTCCAGGGGCTGGCCTTCGTGTTGCGGCGCTTGTCCTGCTTGCGGGCCTGCTTGGGAACGTGGACGTATGCGGCGACGTTCGCCCGCACCATCTGTCGGACGAACGCGCGGCCGAGGATCTCCTTGAGCCGGGAGAGGATCGTGTCCACGCTGCTGGGGCGCAGCCCCCTCAGGGTCTCGACTGGCTGCTCCGGGTCACCAGTGGCCACGACAACAGGCCGGCGTCGCCCTTGGGTGAGGAGCCACTGCACGAAGGCTGTGCAGTCATCCTCGGTCAGTTCTTGGAGGCGAGTCGCCCCGAGTCGCCCCTTGATGTAGCCCAGTTGCGTCTCATAGCTGGGGATCGTGGTGTCCTCGAGGTCTTCTTTTTTCTTGGCGAACCACTCGTCGGCCCACTCCCCCACGGTGATCTTGTTGGGGATGATCAGCGTGCCGGCGTCGCGCTGGTGCCGGATGCGGGCGTATTCGGCTTCAGCCTCCTTCTTGGTGTCCTTGGTGATGGTGAGCTGCTTGCGTTTGCCGGTCTCGTCGCGGCCGACGTCGACCACGACCCGGTATCGGACCCTGCCGTTCTTGAGCGCGATCTTCTTGATCTCGGCCATATCCCCTCCCTCATCAGGGCAGCAGCTATTCGGCGCCCTCAGGACGCGGCCCCCGCCAGATCTCGAACCCGGTGGGCGTGCGAAGCACCCACTGCCCCTCTTCCTTGGAGAACTCGGCAGTCTGATTGCCGATGGCAGAGTTACGGGCGGCACCTTCGAGGGCCTGGTTGTAGATCGTGCGGATCGGGTCTCTATCCCATGGAGGCCGCGAGTCGAGACGGTAGCGAAGGAGGTCGCCGTGCTCGTCGACCTCAGCCTTGCTGGCCGGCTTATCGCCGTCGGCCCACTGCCAGGCATCGGTTGCGCTGAGCGCGACTCGCTCGGTCAGTTCGACCTCCTCGGAACCATCGCCCACGGTGGGCAAGAGGAGGGCGTTGACGCTGACGCGAAGGGCGAGCGCTAGCGCCACCAAGTCGTCGGCATCGATGCGACGGGTACCTGCCTCAACACGCGAGATACCCAGCGGGGGAATCACGCGCCCCAGCTCCGCCACCCGCTCAGACAAGTCCTTCTTGGTCATACCGCGGGCCTCGCGCAGGCGCGCGATGTTCAGGCGCAGGCGCTCGCCCGTGGGGCCTAGAGGGTTCTTCTTCTCTTCGGTCACGAGCCACAGACTCGCATCGAAATGATTCCCTGGCAATCCCACTTGATCCCTGACGCACCCGACGCTACTCTTCGATACGTCGACACATCGAAGTGATGCGTACGGCAATCGAAGGGATAGCCATGCCTCCGAGGCTCTCACTCGCTCCTGCCCCACCGACGGGGCTCAGCGTCGATCCAGCCGACGATCTCCTCACGCCCGCGCAGGTCAGCGCTTGGACGAAGTTGTCGCTCAAGGCCCTGGCGAATGCCCGCAGCCGCGGTGCCGGACCGGCCTACGTAAAGCTGGGCCGGAGCAACGCCTCTCCTGTGCGCTACCGACGGCGTGACATCGACACGTGGATCAGCACGGGGTGCAGCGGGAGCGCCGCCTGATGGCCACGAAGAAGGCGGAGTCGCCGACGCTCGCCGAGGTGAAGAAGTGGCCCGCGACGGTCAACGTCCCCCGTGCCGCCCTCGCCCTCGGCTGTAGCCGATCGCAACTCTACGAACTCATCAAACGTGGCGAGGCGCCTGTCCGAACCCTCTCGTTCGGAAGCCGCCACGTCGTGGTCACTGCATCTCTCGTAGCGGTTCTCGAGGCCGCCTGACCGCACAAGACGACCCCTCTCGCGTCGGCACTACGAATGCCGACGAGGGAGGGGCCCAGCAACAGACCCACACAGCGAAGCCCCGGGCATCTCGCCTCCACAGCGACCCAGGGCAACGCGGAACAGAAACGGATCCATCACCATGCACGAGTCTAATTCCAGCCGGGTCGCCACCGCCATCACCGCCGAGCCGCGTAGCAGCCTCGTCGCCGCCGGCCTCTACGCCGCGACCGCCGCATACGACGAAGCGCTCCGCATGCCGAATCCGGCGGCCGCCCTCGACAACATGTACGCAGCGCTCGACGAGATCGCACCCAGCCTCGCCATGGTGATCAACACCAAGCACGCCGCGGACTTCGCCGAAGCTCTGCGGGACGCCGTCGACGCGCCCCTCCAGGCGTACAGGGCGATCGAGCACTCTCGCATCGAGGCCGGTGACGGGTACGGCTACCTGTTCGGCCTGCTAGCCGACAGCGTGCGCGGCGGCACGAACCCTGCCGTGGCCAGGAAAACCGCCCTCGATGCGCCCGGCCGGATCCGTGAACTCGCCGAAGCCGCCGAGCAGGCCGACGCGATGGCGGAGCAGGCTGGGGGACGGCTGTGAGCGCCCCGACCGACGTCGACACGACGGCCGTGTACGAGAAGTACCTCGCGGCCGTCCGAGTGGAGATCACCGGCAAGGACGAGACCCTCGCGGGCCAGGCATACGAGACCCTCCTCGCCGCCGAGCGGCTTACGACGGCGGAGTTGGAGGAGCTGATCAGCCGCGCTGGCCGCAACTACGGGCCGATGTTCCTGGAGGAGGCGTACAGCGAGGCCAAGGTCAAGGCCGAGACGGTGACTGCGATCACCGGGCCCGTCTGGTCGTCGGCTGAGTTCCCGGACAAGCAGCTGGACCGCGACACGTGGCGGTGGCTGTTCAACGTCGCCGGGTTCACGGTCGACGGCAAGCCGGCCGACCGGCCGACGGAGCCGATGACCCTTTACCGCGGGTCGGTCCCGGAGCGTCGTACGGACTGGTCCTGGACCCGTGACCGGGCGGTGGCGGAGAGGTTCGCCGCCGGGCTCCGCGGACGCGGAGAGGGCCGTCTGTGGGTGTGCGAGGTGCCGCCCGCGCACATGCTCGCGGTCAACACCGGGCGGGACGAGGACGAGGTCGTCGTCGAGACCCGCGGCCTCCGTGTCGAGGCACTCCGGTGACCACCCCCACCCACTCGGGTAGGCCCGCCGCCACGGTGGCGGGGCCTGCCCGGGACGCACTTCTGAACAACCCATACGGCCTTTCCCTCCGCGAGGTCAGAGCCGAGATCCGCCGCTGTGCTGGCCGCGGCTGGCAGCTGTGGGAGATCCGGCTCCGCTTCACGAACGACCGCAAGGACGACGACACCTGATGGGTTACGAGCTGTACCGCGAGGTGAAGTTGTGGGCACCGCCTTCTCTGACCCACCGCGAGAAGTTGACGGCGATGGTCCTCGCAGACGACGCCAACGACAGGACTCGCCTCACGTGGAACAGCGTCGTGGACCCCGAGATCATGCGCCACGCCATGGTGAAGAACGACCGTGACATGCGGAAGATCCTCGCCAAGTTGCAGGACGAGAAGGTCATCGAGAGTGCCGGCGGCGGCCACAACGGCAGGATCGCCAAGTTCCGGTTTCTACACCTGGGTCCGAACGGTTGCCCAGGTGAGTCCGGCTGCGGGTGCCCACTCGCGTTGGCGGTCCAGAACGAACCGGCAACAGAGCCCGTTGGCGGTCCAGAACGAACCGGCTACTCCGACCCGTCGACTCATAGCCCGGTCCAAAAAGAACCGCCTACGGATGGCGTAGGCGGTTCGAATTGGCACCGTAGCCGGTCCGATTCGAACCTCCCTACTCCTCTTTCTCCCTCAACTACCTCTCCTCTCTCTGTGGCTGAGCGCATCGTCCGTGACTCCGACGTCGTGGCCGAGGACGAGAGAGAGACCTTCATCAGCTGGATCAACAACCAGCACAAGCCCCGCGGACCCGCCTGGTGGCGTGCGGTAGAGAGCAACGGCGACCTTGCCGACCTCGCCGAGAAGTGGCGTGCCGAGGGCACGGAGCAGACCACCACCGCCTTGCTGCCGTCCTGGTGCGGCCGATGCGGCGACGACAACCCGGCCGCCGCTCACAACCCCCGCTGGCGCCTCCTCGACGGTGCCCCATGTCCCGCCTGCCACCCCGACGTCCGGGAGATCGCATGACCGACACCCAGCCCGACGCCGAGCGGGTACCGCCCCACGACCGCACCGCGGAACAGGCCGTCCTCGGCGCCATGCAGCTGTCGAAGAACGCCATCGCCGACGCCACCGACAGCCTGCGCTCCCCTGCGGACTTCTACTACGCCAACCACCAGACGATCTACAGCACGATCCTCGACCTCCACGGCCGCGGCGAACCCGCCAACCCGATCACCCTCGGCGCCGAACTCGGGAAGGTGGGTGACCTTGAGCGCGCCGGTGGGGCGCCCTACCTCCACCACCTCGTCCAGCAGGTGCCGTCCGTAGGGAGCGCCGAGCACCACGCACAGATCGTCCGCGAGCTGGCCGAGTTCCGCAGCATCGGCGCCGCCGGCGTACAGATCACAGAGTTGGGCTACCAGGCACAAGGCGACATCGACCAGGCCAAGGAAACCGCCGCAGCCGCCCTGGAATGCGCGCTGATCGCCAGCGAAGAATCCCAGGGCATGTACATCGGCGACGCCCTTGAGGAGTACCTCGACGCCCTCGAAAAGCGTCGCGACGGCGGAGACCTCACCGGCGTACCTACCGGCTTCACCGACCTCGACTCGCTCACCAACGGGCTGCAGCCGGGCCAGATGATCATCGTTGCCGCGCGGCCCGCCATGGGAAAGTCCACCCTCGCCCTGGACTTCGCCCGCGCCTGCTCCATCCGGCACGGCCAGGCATCGGCGTTCTTCTCCCTGGAGATGAGCCGAACCGAACTGCTGGACCGGGCTCTGTCCGCCGAAGCGAGAGTCGCCCTCCATCACATCCGCTCCGGCAACATCACCGACGACGACTGGACTCGGATCGCACGCCGCATGCCCGACATCAGCGCCGCACCCCTGTTCATCGACGACACGTACGGGCAGACCCTGGCAAGCATCAAGGCCAAGTGCCGGCGTAGGCAGCAGAGTCACGGCCTCGACCTGGTGGTCATCGACTACCTCCAGCTCCTCGGCACCGGTACCTCCCGGCGTCACGAGAACCGACAGCAGGAGGTCTCGGAACTGAGCCGCGGGATCAAGCTCCTCGCGAAGGAACTGCACGTCCCGGTCGTGATCCTCGCGCAGCTCAACCGTGGGCCGGAGCAGCGCCAGGACAAGAAGCCCCAGCTGTCTGACCTTCGCGAGTCCGGGTCTCTGGAGCAGGACGCGGACATCGTGATCCTGGTCCACCGTGACGACGCGTACGACAGGGAGTCGCCGCGCGCGGGTGAGGCGGACCTCATGGTTGTAAAACATCGCAACGGGCCCCTGTCGACGATCACAGTCGCCGGTCAACTGCACTACTCCCGTTTCATCGATATGGCGCAGACGTGATCGACGTCAAGCCCTGGGTCAGCCGGGCCGAACGCATCCGGGACGGCGACGGCTACACGTACGCGGACCTCGCCCGGGACCTGGTCGACACCCTCGGCTGAACGACCGCCGTCAACATCGCAGCCAGCATCCGTGGCCACGTCTACGGCTGGCCTGGAGACCACCCACTCCACACCGAAGTCCGGCCGCTGTTCGACCTCCTCGGCTGGGAGCAATCCGCTCTCGTCGCCTGCTGGTTCCGGGACGCCAACAACCGGCCCACCACCCGTCACTGACTTCCGGCCGATGCACGACTGCTGGCCAACCACCGAAGGAGAACAGCCTGTGAAGACGTACGACATCCAAGAGCACCGCAGTGCTCAGCTCCAGCACCAGGCCCGCCGCGCCGCTATGGACCTCACCCTCGCGCACCTGCGCCACGACGACGACCTCGGACTCAAGCTCGGACGGCTCGGCCTCGACGGGATCATCGGAGTCGCCACGCACCTCATCGAGGCCATGGCGAACACCTTGGAAAAGGAGTGCGGCAGCAAGGGTGCCGCCGCCACGTCCCTCACGCGACAGCTCGCGGAATCATCCGCCGGCGCGTTCGGTGACGCAGTCCTCGTCGACATCCGCACCTACGAACTGACCCTGAACAGCGAGTCCGTGGTCCGCGCCACGGCCACCCTGCTGGATACAGCGAACCGGCACCAGCCACTCGTAACCCACATGCCCGTGCGCGCTGCGCTCGTCGCCGCTCTGGCCTGCGCGCGGGACTCCGTCGAGCAGAACGGCGAGCTGTTCATCGCGGGCCCGCAAGAGGCGATTGGCGGCCGTGAGGTCTGGGCGCAGCTCGACCCGGACGGGTACGTGCTGATGCTCCCCGAGGACAGGTGAGGCGTCGTGACCGAGTCGACCAGTCACGTCGAGCAGCAGGTGCAGGCCCGCATCGCCGCGGCCCGCGCCCGAATCCAGGCAGCGAAGGAACGCCGCGACTCCCTCGCCCAAGCCCGCAGACGCGGCCTCGCCCACCGACACGCCCGCAAGCTGCGGAACCTCGCCGAAGCCGAGCAGCGCCAGGCCGACGGCCAATAGCGGCAGCAGACTTCCGGCCGTCACCCGGCGGCCGGCCAGGACCGCGGAGAGCGGAGCGTTCGATGGTCGAGTCGATGGGCCTGGCCTGCGTGGTCTGGCTCCTGGCGTTTCACCTTCTTCGTGTGTCGGGTGGGTGGTTGGGGTGACGCGTCGTGGTGGGCCGTATCCGCACTTGCGGCTGAACTTGGGGGTGAAGGCTGATCAGGGGTTGGCGGTGGTGGAGCTGGTGTTGGGGCAGGGGTTGTCGTTCCGTCAGGCGGGGTCGCAGCTGGGGTTGTCGGCGACGACGGCGTGGCGTCGGTACTGGTGGTTCATGGATTACACGTTGCCTGGGCGTTGGGGGGTGCGGGCGGGGCGGTTGCCGCCGTTGCGGGGGACGCGGGCGTGTCCGCGGGGGCGTCCGTTCATCAGGGAACTGGATGGCCCGGGTGGGCCGCTGCATCGAGGAGGAGACGTATGACGAGGTCGGATCCGCGGAGGCGGGTGGATGCGCTGTTGCTGTTGGCGGGGGGTCGGTCGCAGCGGGCGACGGCGGCTGAGGTGGGTGTGCATCCGAGCACGGTGCGTGCGTGGCTGCGGGATCCGGTGTTCGTGGAGGAGTTGGTGCGGGTGCGGGAGGCGGTGGCGGTGAGGCCGTTGGACGCGGGGCGGTTGATGGCGGTGGTGGATGAGTCGGCGGCGCGGCTGGGTGGTCGTGATCGGGGGCCGGTGACGGCGGTGATTCCGGTGGGTGCGTCTCCGGCCCGGCGCCGGCGGTTGATGGCGGACGGGATTGCCCAGGTACTCGAGCGGAGTGAGGAGGGCCCGTGGTGATGGCTGGTCGTGAGGCGGCGTCGTGGGCGCGGGAGGAGATCGCAGTGTTGGCGTCGGTTCCGGAGTACGGGTCGGAGACGTGGCACGCGTTGGAGCCGTCAGATCCGCGGCGGCAGGCGGCGCTGGTGCTGGCGGCTGAGCGGTGGCGGGAGTCGCAGGGGGTGGGCCGGTGAGGGCGCGATCGGTGCGGGCCGGGCTGGTGGCCGCGCGGTCGACGTTGCTGGACGCGGTGGGGTTGGGGCTGTTGGCGGTGGCTGCGTTCACGTGGTCGGTGACGGCGGGGTTCGTGGCGGCTGGGGTGGGGGTGTTGGCGTTGAACTGGCGTCTTGAGCAGGACGGCGGGTGAGCGGGACGGCCGGGGCGCGGCCGGCACGGGGGTTGGGGGTGCCGGAGTTCGTGTCGGTGTCGGGGCCGGAGGTGCGGTGTCGTGCGGATCCGGATGCGTACTTCGCGGACGGGGTGCGGGCGGTCGGGGCGCGTGCGTTGTGTGCGGGCTGTGGCTTCCTCGAGGCCTGCCGTTCGTACGCGTTGGATAGGCCGGCGTTGTGGGGGGTGTGGGGCGGTACGACGCGCCTGGAGCGGGTGTCGTTGCGACGCCGAGCGTCCGCCGCCGTGGGGCCCGGGTAGCCGGGGCCCCCGGGGGTGAGCAGGACTTCCGGGTGGACGTGCGTCCACCCGGTTACTGGTAGATCGACTCAAGAGGTAACGGAGACACTCATGGTCAAGATCACGGAACGGCAGGTGGAGAAGGCTGAGGCTCGGGCGGCCGAGCAGGAGCAGGCGCGGGAGGCTGCGGCGGGGGTGCTCGATGCCTCTCCTTACAGCGAGTTTGCGGCGCAGGAGCTGACGGAGGCTTCGCAGTTGGCTGCCCGGTTGCGGGCCAATGCGCGGGAGCTGCGGCAGAAGTTCGACGAACAGGTGGCGACGGAGCGGGCGGCGACGACGCGGGAGGAGCGGGAGAAGGCCGCGACCCGGGAGATCGCGGCGGCCGGCCGGGAGTTGAAGGGTGCCGGAGCGGCGCTGGAGGCGGCGGCTGTGGCGGCGCAGGAGGGCCTCGTCGCGCTGATGGTGGCGGCGGAGTCCTACGACGCCCTGGTCGACCGGCACGCGGGTGTTCTCGAGGCCGCGGGGCTCGGCCTGGACGGGGAGACGGGCGGCGGGCACGGGCTGCTGAACACCACGGTCCGGGTGCGGGGCGCGGTGTATGAGTCGCTGGCGCCGGCCGGGGTGTTGCTGTGGGTGGCGGATCGGGTGGCCGAGGCGCGTCTGCCCAGTACGAGCCCAGTGCGGGCGTCGTTGGCGGGACTGCTCGGCTACCGGGCGTGGGAGCAGCGAGGTGACGACCTGATGTCGGGGGTGCCGGAGTTGAAGAGCGTGGCGCACCCCGAGCCGCCGCGTGTCGTGAACGCATACCAGGCCATGCAGGGATCGAAGTGACCGCGCAGGCGGCCGAGTGTGGTGGGAGGAACGCCGTGATCGCGGTGACGACGGAGCAGTTGGAGCAGGTCGAGCGGGAGGCCGAGCAGGCGCAGGGGGTGCTGCGGGTGGCGGAGCGGGAGTATGCCGCGAACCGTGCGTCGCAGACCGCGTACAGCAAGCACAAGGACGCTGTGGAGGTCGCGGACCATATGGCGGTGCGGGCGCGTCTGCTGCGCCAGGACTGGGAGGTGCAGGAGGAGGGGCGCCTGAGGCGGGCCGCGGAGGGTGAGGCGGCGGCGCGGGAGATGGGGCGGGATGTCGACGGTCTCGAGGCGTCCAGGGCTTCTGCCGTGACGGCGGTCTCGGCCGCAGGGTCGGCGATGCGGGCGGCGCTGGACGCGCTCGCGGAGCACGACGAGAGGGTCCGTGTCGTGGGCGCGAAGCTCGCGGCGCGCGGGCTGCGATGCTGGGACGGCGAGGCGACGGGCGCGAGCCTCGACGGGTCGGTGTGGGTGCGCGGCGAGTTGTGGCCGCTCGTCGACGGCAGTGCGGTGCTCGGCCGACTGCTCGCCGAGGTCGTGGCCGAGGCCTATCCGCGGCATCCGATGGCGCGGTTCTCTGCGCCGCCGTATGGGGGTGTGACGGCGGCGAGGGGCCGGGATGAGGTGCTGGCGTTGGTGCGGGCGGAGAGGGGGCGCTGAGCAGCTTGTTGAGGGCGTGGCGCCCGCAACGGCAAGCGCTCGACAGGTCCCCGCCCGTCCCTGCGCTGGGGCTGGTGGATCCGGGGAGGAGGGCGGTCGGGGATGTGGCGCCGCTGGCTGCCCTGCTCGCCGAGCGGCTGACCGCCCCGAGGAAGTCGGCCAAGCCGCGCGGGGTGCAGACAGCGGACTGGTACGCCCTCGACTGCGACGGTGACAGTCCGTCGGCTGCCTAACGTCGTCCGCTGATTTACGCCCGGCCGCAGCGCACGGTGGCTGGGCGTGCTACGTCACGGGCTCCAACTCGGCACGAATGCTGTCTAGCACGAGCTTCCGTGGCTGCTTCGTTTCTTCCTCTTTCCAATCTCCCCTCGCCGCTCGCTGCATGTGATTGTTCAGGGCGTCAACGTAGGCTGCGGCAGCCTGCCGTGTTGGGTTTTCGGCAGCGATGAGCAAATCGAGGTAGGCCCTAGTGAGGTCTGTGGTAACTTGCCTTGCTTCATCGCGGTATTCGCCAATCGTTCCAGCGCGAAACTTAGCCAGGAAGTCGTTTGCGGCCTGCCAGGCAGCATCCGTTGCATGTACAAAAGCGCTGAATGCTTCAAGCTTCTCTTTGCGGCGAGCCTCCAGAGCAACTCCTTGCAGGTCAGCATTTCGAAGCGCTAGTTGAGTACTCGCTTGCCGGGTTGCAATAAGCCAGTTTCCTGCACTCGTCAGGATGATCGCGCCAAGAGTTATGACGATCGTTGTCCACCATGGGACCGTGCCCGTACTTCCGGCTGCAACGTGAAGCATGACAACCCCTGGCTTCGACATTTCTGTCTATTTCCAGGGAACCTCGATACACGGTCGTTCGCATCTGGACGGTCAGCCGCGTTGAACAGCGCTCAGCTGAGACATGACGACGCCCGCCATTGGTGCTGTCAATTTGGTGGGGCATTGGGCGTTCAGCGTGTGCTGGCCGCACACCCTGAACGGTGATGCAGGCAGGCTATGCGCCACCACTGATAACGCTTTCGGTCCGCTGGCGCTGCCACCACCGCCACGCCGCTCGCGGTCCATCCCAGTAGACGGCCCGCAGGAGCCACCAGCAGCCGAGCAGTAGGTACCAGCACAGGACCAGCTCCCACCACAGCAACCAGCCGAACAGCTTGAACATCAGCACGGCGATCTCAACCAGCCCGCCGCCACCCCCGAGCACCGGCACCGATACCCGTAACGGGCCGATCCCGCCCGACAACCGCACCCCCATGAAAACCTCCAGCTCGCACGCGCACCCTGCGCGAGACTGGGGGACGGTACCGACGGCATCGGCCCCGCTCCGGCCTTTCGCCGGATTTCACCCACACGAGATGGGTCCGGCCCTGAGGTGGCGGTGGCGTGATGGCCGACTGCCCGCCATGGCCTGGCCGTTGCCTGCCCGCCCTCGTATCGCCTGGGAAGCGGAGGGCGGGCAGGCGGCCGTCACCGGCCCGCCCCGCGGGTGTACACGGGGCGGGTCGGCCCCTACTCGCCGCCGACCACGGGGCCGGCCGCGAGAGTTCAGATCCTCGTGCCCACCGCCAAGGTGTCGTTGCCCGCGAGCCGCGCGATGGCGCGCAGCATGACCGCCAGGCGGCGCTCGTCGAGATCGGTTACTGCGGCGAGAGTGACTTGCCCGATGCCCACCATCGACAGGACGAGGCCGAGGAACGCGCGCTGCTCGTCGTCCAGGCCGAGGCTGTAGACCCTGCCCATCAGCCCCTCCCAACGGACCTGAGACCAGCTCGGCGTCTCCAGGAGACCGAGCGCGCCCAGCACACTGCGGTGGGCGAGGATCGTCTCTTCCTCGACGAGGGCCTGCGCGGCAGCCCGCTCCCCGGCTGTCTTTGCCGAGGCGGTCAGCCTCTTCTCTGGCTGTTCGAGCAAAGCGCCGTCCGTGGTTTCGGCTGAGGTGAGGGTCATGCGTATGCCTCCGCGGGGAGTCGGGGCCGGCCGCCGGGGCCGAGCGCAGCGCCGAGCAGGAGAGGGTCGGTGAGCCGGCCGCTGCCGTCCGGGCGCTCGAGCCAGACGCGGCCGCGCACTGGGTACAGCACGGGCGGGCAGCGGAGTACCCAGCCGCGGGAGTGGACGGTGATGGTGCGGACGTCGTCCAGCTCCTCGCCGAGCGTGGGCGGCAGGAGCCACCAGGCGATGCCCTGGTTCACGTCGGACAGGACCGGGCCGCGCTGCGGCGGGTCGATGCGCTTGAGGGCGTCCATCGTCCGCGTGAGCGTCGTCTCAGCGACCATCCAGTGGCCGCCAACGGGGAACGGGCCGAGCTCGTCCGCGTCCCACAGGCACCGGATCTCAGCAGGTATGTCGGCGCAGGAGAGGAGCCAGTCCTGTCCCGCCTGCCGTACATACGGGGCAGGTTGTAAGGCCATGACCAGCAAGGTAGGGACAGGCACGAATCAGGGCCCGGTCTGATTCGCGAATATTCGACCGCGCTCCCCGGCGATTCGCCGTGATGCTTACAGGCGGTCCGTGAACTGGCTGCGCGCCCTCGCGATCAGGCGCCGGGCGTGAGTCCCGTATACCGCGGCCTGGTCGAGAGCGTCCCACACGCGACGGTAGAGGGCGCAACTGTCCGCCTCGTTCAGCCACAGCTCGGCATGCCAGTCCTCGGCGATGACGAGACGGTCGTCGTACAGCCAGAACCCGTTGGCCGGCGGCACGCCGACCTGCGCGCCGAAGGGGACGATCCCGAGGCGGACGGTGTCGAGGCCGATCACGCTGCCGAGGCGGTCGAGCTGAGCAGCGAGGACGTCCGGCGGGGCGACACCGGCGTGCAGGGCTGCCTCCCACATGAGGAGGTGGAAGGTACGGCCCGGCTGGTAAAGGAGATCCTGTCGCCGGACCCGGGCGCGCACGGCGTCCTCGACGTCACGCGGCGACTGGTGCAGCTCCGCGTACCGGGTGAACACGGCGCGCGCATAGTCCGGAGTCTGAAGTAGGCCGACGACCATGGCGCTCTGCCACGCCCGCAGCTCCGTGGACCGCTCGTACTCGATGGTGAGGACGTCCTGCACCGGCCGGTGCCCGGCACGCAGTTGCCGCCTCCAGGACCGCGTGTGCGTCTCCAGCCCCTGGAGTCGGGCCGCGAGTTCAGCGGCTGTCTCCGGGGCGCCTACGGCCGCAGCCCATGCGGTGACGTCGGCCGCGGTGGCGGTCTGCCGTCCGGTCTCCAGCTTCGAGACCTTCGCTTGTGGCCAGTCCAGCGAGCCCGCGAGATCCCGCTGGGTCCGGTCGCCGCGGAGTTCGCGGAGCCGGCGGCCGAGCGCCTCGCGGGCCTGCTGGAAGTCCGTTGCCACGCTTGGGAAACTACCCGCTGAACTGGTCGTACGGCACGGAGAAGTGCCAGGCAGTCTCGCGAGCCTGCGCGTACCGAAGGACCTCGACCGGGTTGGTGATCAGCTCCACCCCGGTCATGACATCGTCCTCGTCGAAGCGGAGCAGGGCGACGACACGGACGTCGAACAGCCAGAAGTCCTCGCGGGGAAGCCCGAGTTCATCGGCGCGACTGCGGCCCAGGATTCGGATGGTCTCGCCGACGGCGGTGTTGCGGCGGGCGTTGTCGAGGAGGTACCGCTGCCCGTCGGTCGGGGGCTCGTCGAGGATCCGCACCCGCTCGAACCGTTTCCCGGCCACCGTCTGCTCGCGCCGGTTGGTGCACCACGGGTCGGCGAGGTCCCAGGCAACGGGCTGGCCGGCGGCGAACTGACGGTAGGTGTCGGTGACCTCGTCCTCGGCGTACCGACCGCGGGTCTCCAGCCTCCACGCGGAGTGCTTCAGCGTGGTGAACATGCCGCCGAAGTCGGCGAAGCTGATGGGCTGCGGCACGTGCACGGGCTCCTTCGGGCCGAAGTTGGCGAGCAGTTCGCGGGGCACGGTCACTGCGGCCTCACCTTCCGCGAGGTCGAGCTGCGCCAGTTCGGCAGGGTCAGTGACCGGGTCGCCCTGCACCACGTAGGTGTCGGTGCCGGGCTCGGCATACAGGGTGGGGCAGCCGTCGTTGCCGGAGTTGGTGCCGACTTTCCACAGGCGTCGGGTCATTGCCAGTCCCTTCGTCGGTCCGGTGATCTGCCGCGCACCGTAGTGCGGACAGGTTCGCCCACAACAGGGCGCCATTCGCGCCCCTCCGTGATGCTCGGGTGACCTTGTGTCACGGAAGGGATACAACGCCCCCACGCGTCGATGCGACAGAGCAGCATCCGTGTTCTGGCTCATCTGTCCTTGGGGGGATCATGCGTATCAGGCCTGTGGTTGCGACGACGGCAGTCGCGCTCGTACTCACACTCACCAGCTGCGGCGGCACCAGCGCCGCGCCTGAGCAGTCGACGACGTCAGCGTCGGCATCGGCAAGCCCCAGCGCCGATCCTGCGACCAAACTCCGCGCCTGGGCAGATGCGGGCGGCACCGACACCCTCGGCGTCCTCATGAAGGGCCTGAAGCAAGTGGACAAGGACTCAGACCCAGTCGACCTGGCGGCACTACAGACCAGCTGCGCGCAACTCACCGCAGATATCGAAGCGGCAGCCGAGGAAGACCCGATGCCGGACGAGACGCTCGCCAAGCGCTGGAAACTGGCGCTCGATCACCTGGGGAAGTCCGCATCGGCCTGCACCGTGGGCGCAGCAAGCGAGGACCAGGCGTCGTTCGATCTGATGGCCGCCGAGATGTCCATCGGCACCGACCACCTGAACGCCGTGGTGAAGCGAGTTGGGGAGATCACCGGAAGCTAGCCCGCGCCTGACGCACGGCCCGAGGCATCCGAGTCCAGAGCAGCGTGCGGGCAGGGGGCCGCTGAGCCCGCCGGAGGCGGCATGTACTGTCCTGCCGAAACAGTCGCTGAGCAGGTACGACGTGAGGAACAGGGGGCAGCGTGAGCCAGTGCACGGCGACGACAAGCAGAGGGAACCGATGCAGTAAGCCGGTCATGGCCTGGTATGGCCTCGGCTCTCGCCCACCGGTCTGCACCCTGCACGCCACCCCAGAGCAGAAGGCGGCATCAACGGCGCCCCTGGACGCTCCCGTCAACATCGCTACCGCGGACCCCGCCGCGGTGTTCCCCATGGTGTCGATCACGCCGCGTCGAGTGATCAGTGACAACTCGATCGGCTGGGTTGCCAAGATCCGGGGCACGAACACGAAGTACGTGTACGCGCGAACGTTCCTCAGCCGCAGCGGCCCGCCTTACGGATGGCCGCTCGCTGGAAACGGCTTGTACGAGTGCCGTGGGATCGGGGCGCAGGGGAAGTTCTCCGGTTTCTTCGTGGTGAAGGGCGCTTTCCGCGGCCGGGTGGAATTGGTGACCCCGGAGCGGGCCGCTCAGTTGGCCCGCAAGATGGGCAGCAAGCCCGCTGCGGATTGATCTGTGAGCGGGCTGCGACGATCCCTCACACCTCATAGAGGATGCGGTGCAGGCCTCTGACGCGTAAATAGAGCCTGGTCAGGGTGGGTGTGGGCAGGGCTGGGTGCCCGGTGGTCGTGGCGGGCCGCCGGCTGTTTGGGGCTGTCGGTCAAGCGGCGTGCTCCCTCGGGTTGAGGGTGACGGTGTAGCCGAGCTGGTTGAGCTGGTTGATGGCTCGGCGGGTGGCGCGTTCGGGGTCGCGCTGGGTGAAGTAGGTGCCGCCGAGCTCGTGGTAGGGGACGTTGTCGGTGAGCATGTGCCAGATCGCGGTGATGATCGAGTGTTCGACGGCGACCAATGCCCTGAGCGGGCCGCGACGGGCGGTCAGCCGCTTGTAACGGGCCTGCAGATAGGTGTCTTTGGTTCTCGCCGCGCCGAATGCCGCGAGGCCGAGGGCGCCTTTGAGGTAGGGGTTGCCGGGCCGGACCTTCGTGTTCTTGGTGCGGCCGGCGGACTCGTGGTGGCCGGGGCAGACCCCGGCCCAGGACGCGAGGTGTTTGGCGGTGGCGAAGCGGGTCATGTCGCCGCCGGTCTCCGCGACGATCACTTCGGCGGTGGCCTGGTTGATCCCGGGGATGGTGTCGAGCAGATCGAGGGCGTCACGAAAGGGAGCCATCGCCTCCTCAACCCGCCCGGAGAGCTGGTCGATCACGGAGGTGAGCTGGTCGTAGTGGTCCAGATGCAGGCGTGTCAGGAACGCGTGGTGCTCGCGGAAGCGTCCGGTCAGGGCCTCGGTGAGTTCGGGGATCTTGTTGCGGAGCTTGCGCTTGGCCAGCTCCGCGAGGACCTGCGGGTCGGCTTCGCCGCTGATGAGGGCTTCGAGCATGGCTCGGCCGGAGACGCCCATGATGTCGGAGGCGACCGCGGAGAGTTTGATGCCGGTGTCCTCCAGCAGTTTTTCCAGCCGCTGCACCACGCGGGAGCGTTCGCGGGTGGCGGTGGTCCGGGCCCGGGTGAGGTCGCGTAGTTCACGGACCGGTTCGGGCGGCACGAAGGAGGGCCTCACCAGGCCGTGGGCGCCAAGCTGGGCCAGCCAGGCCGCGTCCGAGACATCCGTCTTGCGGCCGGGCAGGTTCTTGACCTGCCGCGCGTTGACCAGGATCACGTTCAAGCCCTCGGACAGCACGTAGTAGAACGGCTTCCAGTAGTCCGAGGTCGCCTCGATCACCACCAGCGTCACCCGTGCGGCGAGCAGATGGTCGCGCAGGGCGAGGACCGCGTTCGTCGTCGATCCCCACGTCGTGGTCTCGGTCGTGAAGGCCCCCCGCCGCTTCGTACTCGGAGTACGGACACATGCCTTGGCGTCCTTCTTGCTGATATCGAGGCCCACGCAGCGTTCGTGCATCACGTCCACGGCCTTGCTCCCTCCCGTGCCGAACAGCCGAGTACGCCGTTCCGGGAGGGCCAGGGTGAATCAGGAATTCTGACGCACGTGCTTCAGAGCAACACTCCACGGTTCCCGTGGACGGCCCCCGGCACCACGCTGACCTGCGAGCTCGCCGGCATCACAGAAGTATCGGTTTCGTCCGGAACGGACACCACCACGATCCCGAACGGCACCACCCCAGGTCAGGGCAGACAGAAGCACCTCCGGCGCGCACACGGGATTTACCACGCCCCCGGCGCGCACCGAAGGTGCGCTGGATCGCTGACCTGTGAGTTCGTCGAGGTGTTGACACTCGCGTGGGACTCGGGGGGCGCCAAAAGCGAGGCACAGGCGATCTCTGGTGCCAGCGGTGCGCGTGGCGGGTGGCGGCGAAAGATCCGCCTACGACATCCTTTGCCCCCTGAACGTAAGGGGAGCTTGCGGTGTCTCGTTCCTATTGGGACTTTGTTTTGGCCATGGCGTACGGCACGAGCACGTTGGGTCCCGCGATTGACGTTTGGCAGACCGTGCGGGGCCGGGTGCCTCAACGGCTCGTCGCCGCGCACACATCGCTCACTGAGCTGGCGGGAGAGACAGGAGGGCTGACATTGGCTGGTCTTGGATCTGCCGTGACGGCCTGGATTTGGATTCCGACCGACGATCCCATTCAGGATTGGGTGGCGCTGGGTGGAACCTTCGGCCTTCTCGCGGGCCTGTGGGTGTGGAGCGTAAGACGGCTTGCTCCAGACCCGTGGGCACCTGGTTTCGAGGATGGCCTGACCAAGCTCGGTGTTTTGCTGCGACGTGGCTTTGTGTTCGCCAGCTCCGCCGTTTTCATCCTTGGCCTGAGCTGGTTGCAAATGTGGGCCTCCCGCTTTGTCTGGTGGCTCTTTGACTGACATTGCCAGCCGTGAGCGTGGGGAGGTGTTATCCGTTGCCACTGTCGTGCGTCCGACGCCACGCGTTGTGGGCCCGGCGTCCGAGGCGCAGCCAGAGATTCCGGCCACAGCACCGCAGGCATGTCCGAACCTTCATGAAGCGCTCGGACTCGCCCTTCTCACGCACTCGTGACCGACGTGCTGGGGCTACGCCTTGGGTACGGACCACTCAACCGGGTCGCGGCCATCGGGGCTGTAAATGATCTGGTTGGGGCGGGTGCCGCGCTCCATGGAGAACGTGATCTTCCCTCGAAGGCAAGAGCCAGCCTTCACGGCAGTGCTGCCGATGGGGTACTCGGGCTTGGGTACGCCCTCCCCATTGACGAACGGAGCCTGAATGCGGGTGTCGTCGGGGAAGCCAAGAGCCCAGGGCTCCTGGGAGGACATCACGGTGGTGCTGCTGGAGTCGGCGCAGAGCTTGACGTCGAGGGTGGCCCAGACGGGGTGCTCGAAGTCGGAGAGGCCATGGGAGTAAGGGTCGTCCATCTTGATCGGCTGGGTGTAGCCCATGACGGTCGTGGTTCCGCTGATGTGGCTGCCATCGGTGTCGGTGTCGGACCAGTGGTGGCCGGTACCGATTTTGAGTGGGCCAGTCTTGGCCGCGGCTGATGCGGTCGCTCTGCCCGTGGTCTTGGGGTTCGTGGTAAGCGGCTTGTTGTCGGTCGAGCTGCTGCATGCGGTGACCGTGGCTGCGAGCAGCAGGACAGCGGTGACGGCGGTGCGGGTGTGCATGGTTCCCCCCGGAACGATGGTGCCTGAAGGGGCATCATGAGCGGTCCGTGGATGCGGTGCGGGCAGTGTGTCCAGGTTGTGACCCAGATGGCCGCTTGCTGCGGGCACCGCGCTACTGCGACTGGTGCCCGTGACATGCGGGGGAACTCGCCCCACGGCACGCTGTGATCATGACCGCTGCCAAGCCCGTGGTGATCTACCCGCCCGACGAGGACGGCGGCCGGCGCGTCCGGGTGGACGGGGTGATCCTCGGCCGGGCCTTCTCCGTGCAGGACGTCGCAGCGTTCATGCAGACCGCGGGCCTGCAGGACTGGAACGAGATGGATGTGGTCCGGTCCGAGCTGATCGAGTGGCGCGGCGGCGGACCCGACGTCTGGGAGCAGTGAGCATGAGCACGGTCATGCGAGTGCCCGCCCTCTTTACCCGGGCGGGCACTGGTCTGTGGAGCCGCTACTTCCCGATGCTGATCTTGTCGTTGTCGAGCAACGCCGTGTGCGTCGCCGCCGTGATCATCAGCAACACCAGCAGAAACCCAGGCACCGGCGACGTGTCGTCCGAGTTCGGACTGATCGCGAATGCGACCGAGAACACCGCGATCTCACCCACCACGTACGTGACCGCAAGCCACGGCTTCACCACGCCCTTCACCGCGGCGACGACGAACGGGACAGCCGCGGCCAGGCCGGCGCTCAGGATCGGCACGAGGATCCAGATCACCTTGGCGCGCTGGGTGTCGAACATGCGGGGGCGGGCGGGTGTGAGGGGCTGGGTGAGGTAAGGGTTGGCCATGTGGGTCTCCCGTTGGTGAAGGCGTGAGGCGCAGTGTGCTGGGGTGGGAGACGGTGTGTGGGGTCTTCAGCGGAATTGACGCCTACGAGTGACGGGGGTCGGCCTCTCTGCTGGGGCGCGCCGCGTCCCCGGTTGGGTAGCAACGCCCCAGCCGTTATCGGCATGACACGACAGATGCCGGATGCTTACCGTTCTGCGCATGAACGACGTCATGCCCGAGGGCGAGACCGTACGCCTCTTCACCGTTCCGATCACTGAGGAGTTCGCGAACGAAGCCGCCGCGATCCTCGAGCGGTACCGCGAACTTGCCGACGACGCACTCCGCGTGAAGGATCCCGAAGCCTTCGACAAGAACGCCAACTCCCCATTCCACAAGGAGGCCGCTGAGATCGAGGCGCTCGGCGAGCCGCTGCGGAGCGAGCGCGGAAGCCTTCATGGCCTGCTGCTCGAGATTGCGGACACTACGAAAGACAACGCACTCGACCACGTGCGTGCGTTGGAGCACGACCTTCTCATGCAGCCACCCCCCGTCTGGTCGCCGCTCACGCTCGCACGCGTCGTCATGGAGGGCGTGCTCTTCTCCGAGTACCTCTTCGATCCCGCCATTCCCCTGAACCGGCGCCTTGCCCGGCTGGCAGGAATCTGGAGGACCGACGCGACGTATGTACAGAAGCAGGCCGAAGCCCATGGGCAGGATCCTGCCGAGGCACGCCAGATGCTGGACTACGTCGAGGACGCCTTGCGGAAGTGCCAGGCCGTGGAGCGGCACAACAAGCCGGGAAAGCTGATCGGCTACAGCTTCGGCAGCGAGTCCGCGCCCCTGGACATCAACATCACAGAGCGCGCGGCCAAGGCCATGCCCTCGTGGCTGCCGGCGCCGTACAGGCTGACCTCGGGGGCAGCGCACAACCGTCCGTGGATGATCAACCGCGGGAAGGATTTGGCGGAGGGGGACGGCCTTGCGGGGGAGGCGGCGACGGTGATGGCGGCAGTCATGGTCGCGATGGGTTCAGTCGAGACGGTCATACGGGCCTTCGGTGGGTACTTCGGTGTGGATTTGAGCGAGGCGTTGCGGCAGATGGAGGAGGAGCGGACCGCGTTCCTGTACCGCGCAATCGCGATTGCTCACGCGGATTAGGGGCCCACAGCCGCTGGCCCGTCGGTCACCTCGTACCGACCTCATGCGTCCGGCGCCACACGTTGTGCGCCCGGCGTTCGAGGCGCAACCGCACCTTCTTCCCACGGCACCGCGGGCACGTTCTCGGCTCCCGAACAGCTTGATCTCCCGCCGCTGGCACATCAGTTGATGTCGTACGGCACAGGTCGGGCGATACTCGCAGATCAGAGGGGTCAGATGCGAGGAGGAGGCAGGCGCGTGAAGTCTCGAACCGGTCTGTACGATCCGGGCACAAAGTGAGAGGGGGGACGTCATGGTGACGTTCAACGTAAGACCGGACATCGACGCTGCTGCCGCGAGGCTGAGCAGCACCTTCGGGGCGAAGCGGGAGATCGAGAGACTGCCTTCGGTGCTGTGGGAGGGCGAGACGGTTGAAATGCTCGCCAAAGGGCACTACGCCGGCGGTATCGGGCTGATCGCGATGACCAACCTGCGGCTGATCTTCTACAAGAACGGGATCATGCAGCAGACGGTCGAGGACTTCCCCTACGGGAAGATCTCCTCGGTGCAGTGGCAGGGCGGCATGCTCACGGGCACGCTCACGGTGTACACCTCGGGCAACCGGGCGGACATCCAGAACGTGCTGAAGAACGATGGCAAGATTCTGGCGGACGACCTGCGCCGCCACATTGCGCAGGGAACGGCCCCGGGCGCAGCGCCTGCGAGCCCGGCGGTAGCTGCGCCGACGGCTGGGCCGGACGTCGCAAGCCGCCTGGCCACACTCGACCAACTGCGAGGCCAGGGCCTCGTGTCGGATGAGGAGTACACCCAGCGGCGCACGCAGATCCTCGACAGCCTGTAGGCCTGCCAGTGCAACGAAGCCCCGGCCAGGGGGACCGGGGCCGGGGCTTCGTCTTGTGTTCGTGGTGTCGCTGGCGGACCCGGTCGCGGAGACCGATTCCAGGGCTGTTGGAGCCTCTCGGGCCGGGGGTCGAAACTCGAAACTTCCCAGCTCGGGGCCGATATCGGGGGCGAAACCGGTTTCGGATCAAGGTGAAACCACAGGCTTGATCCGAAACCGGCTCAGAGGGTCTATTCGCCGTCCTCGGCGGCGGGTAGATCGGCGTAGCGGAGGCCCTTGGCGCCGCCGCAGCACTCCCGGATGGTGAGCTGTCGGGTGGCGGCCTTGAAGGGCTTCAAGGCCGCGCTCAGGGCGGTGGAGGCACCGGCGGCGTCCATCTCGGTCCACGGCCGGTACAGGTCGGCCCGGTACGCGGCGAGGGCCTCGACGAGCCGGTGCGAGTGGACGGTCTCGACTCCGTCCGGCCAGATCGCACGGACGTGGTCGACGACGGTCTCGACGTCCTGCTCCTCGACTGTGGCGCCGACGGCCTGACCGGTGAGGGTGCCGGCGGCGGTGCGGAGCGCGAGGGCGCGCTTGCCAATGTCCTCGGCCTCGGTCTGCTTGATGAACGCGGCCCGGACGGTGATGCCTTCACGGCCGCGGGCGAGGATGCCGGTTCCCTGCTCGTCGATGCTGATGTCGGTGGCGCGCAGGCCGCGGTCGTAGGCGCCGGTGCCGAGGACGTTGTTGTTGGCGCGCCAGTCCATGACGGCGAGGCACAGGCGGGTGCCGACGCTGCTGGAGACGCTGGAGGGCAGGGACGGGGCGTCAGGGTTCTGGGTGAGCAGGATGAGGATGAGGCCGTAGGCGCGGCCTTTCTTGATCAGGCGGGTGGCGAGGGCGCCAGCCTCTTCCTTGTAGTCGGCGTGAGTGAACAGCTCCTGCACTTCGTCGATGACGATGACGCGCGGGCCGAGCTGCTGCTCGGGGTACTTCTCGGCGAGCGCGCGGGTGACGCGGCGGCCATCGGGAACTTCGGAGGCGGGCAGGCCCTTGATGAACTTGGCGCGCCGCTGATACTCGGCGATCCCGGAGCGCATGCCTGCCATGGCGGCCTCGAGGTCAGGATCGTCGTCGCCGGATACGTACCGGTGACAGACGGGCTTGACGGCGTCGAGGTCGCCGGAGCCCTTCAACTCATAGATCCACAGTTCGGCGGTGGGGTCGAGGGCGACGCCGAGAACGATGGCGAGCGCGCAGCTCGTCTTGCCGGAGCCCGGGATGCCGCCGACCAGCAGGTTCGAGTACATGAGGGTGATGTCGATCAGGTTGCCGCGCGGGTCGAAGCCGTAGGGGAGCGGCTCGTACACGTCCGCGGTGCCCTGCTTCATGAGGGGCCACAGCTTGCGGCCGGACTTCGCGGGGTCGCGCTGGGCGACCCAGAGCATGAGGCGACCGGGGTGGGCGGTGCGGTCGGCTTCGGGCCACACGGTGCTGATGGGGCGTCGCATCGCGGCGGCGAGCGCGGCGCGCTTCTCCAGGACGGCGGTGGCCTCGATTCCCGGGGGCAGGTCGACCTCGGCGCGCCAGCCGGGCCCGTCGCGCATGACCTCGGCGGCGAACTCGACGCCGCGGCGGCCCTTCTTGCCCTCGATGCCGATCGCGGCGAGCGCGTCGAGGACCTCGGTGGAGTCGAGGCGGCGCAGCACGTTGGTGGCGACGTAGCGGGTGACCAGCGGTTTGCCGTCGCGCTTCTTGCCGTTGAGGCCGACGAGGGTGGCGGCGGCGAGGGTGGCGGTGAGCGTCCAGCCTGGAGCGAGGAAGCAGCCGGCCAGAGTGGTGATACCGGTGGCCGTGGCGACGGCCACGGAGGCGGTACGGCGCGGGCGGACGCGGCGGGAGTGCTCACGGGACAGGGTGAGCCAGGCGTCGATGTCCGCAGATGCGGCCGCCTTGGCCTCGACGGGCCGGGCTTCGGTGTCGGCGACCCACTTGCCCCAGCGCAGGACCATGCGGGCGAGGCCGCGGGGTGCGCGGGTGAGCAGGCGCAGGGCGTAGACGGGCAGGCGGACGGTGTGGAAGGCGGTGACGTGGCCGTAGTAGGAGGCGGTCCAGCGGGCTGCGGTGGCGAACTCGGTGGCGTTGCGCAGGAAGGTGGGGACGACGGGCGGGGCGTCGGCGAGGTAGGCCTGTCGTTCGGCGATCCAGGTGCCGGCCGGGGCCTGCTCGGCGGGCGGGTCGACGGGGCGGGGCTCGGCGTCCGGGACGACGTCGATGATGGTCTCGGTGAGGGTGTCCTTGGCGTCCTCGGTGAACGCGTGGGCGTCCGGGGGGATGTCCTTGTGGAGCTGGATCACGTTCTCGGTCATGCTGTTCGGGTCCTGCCTCTCGGTGAGGTGTGGGACGCCCGGGGTGGCCGGCTTCCTGGTCGGTGGACGGCCACCCCGGGGCGCGGCTATCGGTAGCGGCGTAGCTCGCCCTCGATGCGGCGGCCGGCCTGCTCGTGGTCCTGCATCTGCCGACGCGCGGTGGCACGCTCCTGACCGCTGCTGGTCCGCATGGTCACGCGGGCGCTGGCCGCGGACCGGCGGGCTTCGCTCAGGCGGCGCTCCAGCTCGGCGACCTCGGCCTTACCGCGCTCCTCGGCGCGCTCGCCGATCCGCTCGGCCTCGCGCTTGATCCGGTCGTCGATGGTGTCAGCGTTGCGGTCGCCGGCCAACGACTGCTTGGCGGCCTTGAGGCTGAGCCAGGCCAGGCGGCGCTTCTCGCGGCTGGTGTATGAGGCGGGCATGGTCAGACCTCCCGGGTTACGCCGTCGGCGGGCGTGGCTTCGGCGATCAGCAGGTGGGTGCGGGCGATCGAGTCCCACAGAGTTCCGGCGGCGGCATACGGAGCGGCCTTGTGCGGGCCGTCGCCACGCGCCGCCTCCTCGGCCCACCCGGCGAGCCTCTCCGCCTTGGTGAGCGCCTCGTCCGCCAAGTTCAGGTGCGCTGCTCGGTGCATGGGTTCCTCCTGGTCACGGGCCGGGCTGTCCGGCCCCACCGCCCGACAGACATCCCGGAAGGACCTCTGTGGGACGGAAGGGTCAGCGGCCCTTGGAGAAGTCGCGCCATACCGACCGCAGGATGAGCAGGCAGGCGGTCGCGCAGGTTGCGCCGATGGCGATGGCCACGGCGAACAGGGCGCCGACCAGGCCGACGGAGACGACGACGCCACCGATGACAAGCCACTTCCGTGCGTCGAACTCCGGGCGAGCCGGGGCCGGCGGGGCGGGCTGCTGCTGGGTGGCCTGCTGCGCGGCGAGAACGGCGGCGACGATCCGGACGATGTCGGTGTTGTCGGCGGCCTCCGCGAGGGCGGCCTCCGCCTTGGCGAGCGGGTTGGGCTCGGTCATCGCGTCCACCTCCGAACACGGGGCAGGGACGCACGGGTCGCGAGGCCGAGCCCGAAAGCAGCCAGCACTGGCTTGGACAGGACCGCGGCGACGACCGCGAGAGCCAGGCCGAGGAGCTGCGGGTAGGCGAGCAGCAGGCCCGCCAGGGCGCCGAGGAGAAGCCAGCGCATGACCATCACCGTCCTTCCGGGGTGACCACTTGGCGGCGCAGCTCGGTGGCCTCGCGGCGGCTGAGTCCGAACTCGTCTTGCAGCTGAGGGATGGTCACCCGGCGGCCGGAAGTGGATGACCGGTCGCGGTCGAGGCGCTGCGCCCGCTTCAGCAGCTCAGCCGGGGTGATCGTGACCACCTGCGTGACCACCTGGCGGGGGGTCTCCACGGGTACGACGGCGGTCATCTTCGGAGCGTCGTCACTCTGGAGGCCGGCACCGGCGCTGGCGTCTTTCCAGTGCCAGGGCACGGAGTCGGGGATGACCACCTGCTGGCTCGGGCGGGAGACGAGCGGCAGCAGACGGACGCCGGCCGGGACGACCCGGGGCCGCGGCGCGGGCGGCAGTTCCTTCCGCTCCTCCGCGACCTGCTCGACGGTCACCTCGACGGCGTCCTCCCACGGCGAGGCAAGGTCGATCGTGGCCAGGGAGGCAGCGTGCCGGCGGGCGGCGAGCAGGTCGAGGAGCTTGTGCCTCTGCTCCTCGCTCGCCCCGGCCTGTGCCTTGCCCACGGCCACGGACAGGCGCCGGGACAGCCGGGTCCGGCCGCGGCCGGCGGGCGGGGTGTCGGCGAGCTTCGCGGCCAAGGCGACCGCCTTGACCGTCCACCGGTCCCGGGAGATCTGCTCGGCTGTGCGGTCGCGGACGGCGAGGCCGAGGCGGGACAGCAGCCGCTCACGGGCCTCGCGGGCGAGCAGCGCGGGCAGACTGCCCGAGTCGGTGCCGGGCTTGGTGTGCCGCAGCTCGATGCCCATGGCGAGGTGCCACAGCAGTGCGGCGAGGATCGGGCCGACGACGGCGCGGACGGTGCCGCCGACGATCCCGGACTCGGAGTAGGCGGGGATGACCTGCACGCCGGTGATGACCCAGACGAGGACACCGGGGGCGCCGGGCGTGCCCTGGGTGCGGAGGTTCTGGCGGGCCATCAGCGCGCAGGAGAAGAGGGCCAGTTCGGCGGCGAGGAACAGGGCGCTGCGTTCGCTGGTCGAGGTCATGCCGAGGCGGTTCTCGGCGAAGCGCCATGAGGTGTCGCCGCTGTAGGCGGTGCAGGCCATCGCGGCGACAGAGGCGACGAGGACGGCAGCCGGCGGGCGGGCGGTGGTCTTGCGGACGGCGCGGACGGCGAGCGTGACGGCGACGAGGAGCGTCACTGTGGCGCCGACGACGGCGGTCGGGTGGGCTGGTGCCCAGTGGAGTACGAGGTTCATGAGCCGACCTCCGGGGCGGCGGCGCGCACAACGCGGTGCGCGGCCAGCGTGGTGCCCTCGCGGTCGCTGCGCGCGGTCGCGTCGAGCAGCGCAGCCATGAGGGCGGGGACAGGCGGGAGTGGCCGGGCCGACCGGGCGGCCGCGCGGATGGCGGCCGCCTCGGTCGGGCGGCGGACGGGGCCGCGCCTCACTCGGTGTTCTCCGAGCGGATGGCGGCCAGCTTGTCGGCGAGGTCGCGGAGGACGTCGGAGAACCGGTCGAGGTCGGCGGCCAGGGTGTACAGCTCGGTGGGGTCGAGGGTCTCGCCGAGCGGGGAGATGGAGACGCCGGGTGTCGGGCCGCCGAGGTGCGGGTCGGGGAGACTGGCGAAGGGGGACTGCACCAGCTCGGCGGTGAGAAGGGTGGCGCCGCGGTGGGTACAGGCGCGGGTGGGGCCGGAGTGGATGAGGTCGACGTGCTGCGTGCGCGGGTCGTGGCTGGCGTGCCCTGCGCACCACCAGGGCTCGGGCAGGGTGACGTCGCCGTGGTCGGCGGTGGCCAGGGTAACGATGCGGGGCTCGGTCACTCGCCCTCCCCAGTGGGCAGGGTGACTGCCTCGGCCCAGGTCTTGCCCTCGGCGATGCCGGCGCGGGCCTGGTCGGTGGTGACGTAGCCGGTCGCCGGGTGCAGGGCCAGCTGCTCGCGCAGGTAGGCGGTCGTCCACTCGGTTTCCATCAGCGGCTTGTCGTCAAGGATCGAGCGGAGGGCCATCACGGCGTGCAGGACGCGCTGGTTGCGGATCCGGTCGCACACCTCGGCGTGGCCGATCGTTGCCGGGTGCGGGATGTCGAGGGCTTCGAGGACGGCGGCGAGCAGGCCGCGGATGGGCTCGGGGATGTCGGTGTGCGTCATCGGGTCACCTGCTTGGCGCGGACGCGGCGCAGGGCCTCGTCCATGTTCGGGTCGGAGTCGCCGCGGCGGATGACGGGGGCGGAGATCAGGCGCCGACCGGGGGCTGCCTTGGTCACGATGGGCGGTGTGACGGTGGGGGCTAGGCTGGTAGGCAAGGTCGTTTCTCCCCAGGTTGTGGCGGGGTTCGGCCCTAGGCCCCGGCGGGTGCTCGCTACACCTGCCGGGGCCGTCTGCTTGTGCAGGGCCGTGGGGCGGAGAGCGGGTTAGGCGGTGAGGGCCGGGACGTCGACGCGCTCGACTTTGAGGGACGACGCGGACTGCTTCATCGGGACCGGGCCGAGGCCGAGGCGCTCGTAGGTGGCGCGGATCGCGTCGAGGTCGGCGGTCTGCCGGCTGCTCGGGGTGCGGGAGACGAGCCATCCGCCGTACAGGCCGGCCGGGAGGCGGTCGAGGAGCTTGCGGGTCTTGCGCTTGGCGCGGTCCGCGGTGCGGGCCTGGTCGGCAGCAGCCGCGAACTCGGCGGCGGCGGTCTCGATGGCCTCGACCTCCGGCAGCTGGTCGGCGGCGTAGACACCGGCCGGGTCCGGGGCGGTCTCCGTCTCGATGGTCTCCAGCTGCTGCGCCTCGACGAGGGCGGCGGGGGGTGACGAGCGAGCGGACCGCGTCGGCCACGGTGCCGAGCAGGCCGCGGACAGTGCGGGCGGTACGGGGGCTCATGAGAAGGTTGAGCATCGGTTCTCCCTGTTAGCGCAGGTGGATTCCGTAGGCCCTCGGCCGGTGTTGACGCACCGTCGGGGGCCGCTTGCGTTGTCGGGGCTGGTCTCCCTTGCCGACACCTCCACTCTAGGGAACATGATGTTCCCTCGTCAAGCATCACAGCCATAGACATTGACGCCTTCATAGGTAACATCATGTTCCATGACGACGGATGGAACACTGTGTGCCATGGATAAGCGATCACTGGCGCAGTTCGCGCAGCGCTTCAGGGATGCCGAGCAGCGGGCGGAGGTCCTGCGGCAGGAGCTGGCCGTGGCCATCCGTCAGGCGGACGTCGACGGCGTCGCGCAGAAGGACATCTGCGAGGCAACGGGGTACACCCGCCAGCAGGTTCGGCGGATCGTGCTCGCCAGCGATGCCGACACGGACAAGCCTGAGACGGCCACCGAGCCGTAGCCGGCGGGGCGGCCGTCTCACACTCGTCTCACAGTGCTGCCATCAGACGACCGCAAAAGCGCAGGAAGAACGGCGTCTGTCGGACGAACCGTGCAGCGCGCGGACACCATGGACGGCTCTTAGAGTCGAAGTATGGATCTGCCGGTGATGCCACCCGTGAAGCCGATGCTCGCCAAGTCCGTGGCGAAGATCCCGCCGGACATGCACTACGAGGCGAAGTGGGACGGCTTCCGGGCGATCGTGTTCCGCGACGGCGACGAGACGGAGATCGGCAGCCGCACCGGCAAGCCGCTGACCAGGTATTTTCCGGAGCTCGTCGAGGCCTTGCGGGAGCGGTTGCCGGAGCGCTGTGTGATGGACGGGGAGATCGTGATCGCCAGGGACGGCCGGCTCGACTTCGACGCGCTCACGGAGCGGATCCATCCCGCGGACTCACGGGTGCGGATGCTGGCCGAGAAGACCCCCGCCTCGTTCGTGGCCTTCGATCTGCTGGCGCTGGCCGACGAGTCGCTGCTCGACGTTCCGCTGGGCGACCGGCGCACCCTGCTGGTGACGGCGCTGTCCGGGGTGAGCGCGCCGGTGCACGTCGCACCCGCGACCACGGACCGCGAGGTGGCGCAGCGGTGGTTCGAGCAGTACGAGGGCGCGGGCCTCGACGGGGTCATGGCGAAACCCCTCACGCTGCCGTATCTGCGGGACGAGCGCGCCATGTACAAGATCAAGCACGAGCGGACGGCGGATGTCGTCGTCGCCGGCTACCGCTTCCACAAGAGCGGACCGGTCGTCGGCTCGCTGCTGCTGGGCCTGTACGACAGCGGAGGCACCCTCCAGCACGTGGGCGTGAGCGCCGCGTTCACGATGAAGCGGCGGGCGGAACTGGTGGAGGAGCTGGAGCCGCTGCGGCTGGAGGACGCGGCCGATCATCCCTGGGCGGCCTGGGCGCAGGAGTCGGCGCACGAGAGCGCCCGGCTGCCGGGCGCGCCGAGCAGATGGTCGGCGAAGAAGGACCTGTCGTGGATCCCGGTCCGGCCCGAGCGGGTGGCCGAGGTGGCGTACGACCACATGGAGAACGGCGTACGGTTCCGCCACACGGCCCGCTTCCGCCGATGGCGTCCCGACCGCACGGCCGAGAGCTGCACGTACGGACAACTGGAGGAGCCGGTCGGCTACGACCTGGCGGAGATCCTGGGGCCGAGCGGCTGACACGCGGGACGCGGAACCGCTTCCTCCGCGACTTCCGACGCGACCCCGTTCGATCTTGCACGGATCATCTCGCTGAGCCGACTTCTCGCTCGCCACGCGTAATCAGAAACGATCGGGTATGTCCACCGATGAACTGATGAACGCACAATCAATGGCACGGGAGAGGTGGCACGGTGGGCATGCGGAAGATGGTGCGGAGCGGGCGGGGCGCTTGGACGGCGGCGCTGCTGGCCGTCGCGGTGACGGGCTCGCTGATGACGGGCTGCACCTCGGGGGGCGGATCGCCGGACGACGGCCGGTCCCCGAGCCAGAGCCGGAGCCCGAGCGAGACCGGCACGGCGAACGCCGGTCCGGTGCTCGCCGTGAAGATAGACAACGCGCCCGACGCCCCCCCCCAGACGGGTCTCGACGCGGCGGACGTGGTGTACGCGGAGCAGGTCGAGGGCGGGCTGAGCCGGCTGATGGCGGTCTTCGCGAGCACCCTGCCCGCCGCGGTCGGGCCCGTGCGCAGCGCCCGCGAGTCGGATCTCGAACTGCTGAGACAGTTCCACGAGCCGACGCTCGCCTTCTCCGGGGCCCAGCACAAGCTGCTGCCGCTGATAGACGACGCGCCGCTGGTTCCCGAGCCTGCGGGGAAGGTGCCGGACGCCTGGTACCGGGGCACGGGCAAGGCCGCACCGCACAATCTGTATCTGCGTCCGCGGCGGCTGATGGACTCCGCGCCCGGCGACTCGGCGCTGACCACGGGCTTCCGTTTCGGCGCGGCGCCGACGGGCGGCACGCCCGAGACCTCCCGCACGGTCCGCTTCCCGTCCGCCCGCTTCACCTTCACCTGGTCCGCCGGCCGCGGGCGCTGGCTGGTGGCCATGGACGGCACGCCGACGGTGACGACCGACGGGAAGACGGTGGCCCCCGCCACGGTGGTCATCCAGAACGTGAAGGTGCACAACTCGAAGTACCACGACTTCCTCGGCAACAACACGCCGTTCACGGAGTCCGTGGGCTCGGGTACGGCCAAGGTGCTGCGCGACGGCCGCGTCTTCGACGCGAACTGGACCCGCCCCGAGGCGACCGGCGGTACACGGTTCACCACCCCGGACGGCGCGCCGATGAATTTCGCCCCGGGCCAGGTCTGGGTGGTCCTCGCCCAGGCGTGAGCCACCGTGCTCACCGCGGCGGGCGGAGGGGTTACCGAGCCACCCTGCTCACTGCGGCGGGCGAAGGGGGTCCGCGGCCACCGTGCTCACTGCGGCGCGCGGAGGGGTTCCGCGGGATTGCGGAGCCCCTCGGCGGCGTCCGAGACCCGCTGGATGAGGTCGAAGAAGAGGTGCTGTTCCTCGGTGGAGAGGGGAGCCAGGAAGACCTGGTTCATGCGCGCGGTGCGCACGGTGAGTTTGCGGTGGACGCGAAGCCCGTCGTCCGTGAGGCGGAGCAGGAAGCGCCGCCCGTCCTGCGGGTCGCGCACCTTGTCGAGCAGCGCGCGCCGCCCGAGCCTGCTGACGACCTCGGCGATCGTGGACCGGTCGAGCCCCACCCGCTCCCCCACCGTGCGCTGGTCGAGGCCGGGTTCGGCGACGAGCGCGTTCAGGACCGCGAACTGCGGCGAGGTGATCTCCTCGGAGACCATCGTGTTCCACAGCAGGTAGTGCGCCTGCTGGAGTCGCCGGGCCAGGTGCCCGGGGTGGGTGGAGAGGTCCACCGCGGCCATGTGCGCTCCTCGGGTCCGGTACGCGCCGGTGCGTCCAAAATCGTTGGTGCACTGAACAATACCGTCCTTCCCGGCGACTGTCCCACTTCCATGGACCTGATCGGATCTTCACATGAGGTCGCCTATCTGGAGCCTTGACGGACCGGAGTCCGGGTGGCAGCGTGTTGGGCACCTCGAAGAATTAATCAGTGCCCTGATTAATTTGAGGCGCCTGACACTCGGAGAGATGGGGCTTCACGGATGGACAAGGTGGTCGCCACCGCACTGGAGGCGGTGGCCGATGTACCGGACGGCGCGACACTGGCTGTCGGCGGATTCGGCCTCAGCGGTGTCCCGAACGTGCTGATCGAGGCTCTCCACGAGCGTGGCGTCCACGGGCTCGGGGTCGTCTCCAACAACTGCGGGGCCATGGACTCCGGGCTCGCCACCCTGCTCGCCGCCGGACGCATCGCCCGGGTCACCGGGTCGTACATCGGCGCGAACAAGGAGTTCGCCCGGCAGTACCTGGCCGGCGAGCTGGAGGTCGAGATGATCCCGCAGGGCACGCTGGCCGAGCGGCTGCGCGCCGGCGGCGCCGGGATCCCCGCCTTCTACACCCCCGCCGGAGTCGGCACCCAGGTCGCCGAGGGCGGACTGCCCTGGCGGTACGACGGCCACGGCGGCGTCACGCTGGCCTCCCCCGCGAAGGAGGTGCGCGAGTTCGACGGCACCCCGTACGTACTGGAGCACGGCATCCGCACCGACTTCGCCCTGGTACGGGCCGCGAAGGGTGACCGGCACGGCAACCTCGTCTTCAACAAGTCCTCCCGGAACTTCAACCCGCTCGCCGCGATGGCCGGCCGGGTGACAATCGCCGAGGTCGAGGAGCTCGTGGAGCCGGGCGGGATCGACCCGGACGCGGTGCATCTGCCGGGCATCTTCGTGCAGCGCGTCGTGGTCCTTACCCGCGAGCAGGCGGACGCCAAGATGATCGAGAAGCGGACCGTCTCGGTGTCCGCGGCCGGTGGAACGGTGGGCGAGTGATGGCCTGGAGCAGGGAAGAAATGGCCGCCCGCGCCGCGTGCGAGCTCACGGACGGCCAGTACGTGAACCTGGGCATCGGACTGCCGACACTGATCCCCAACCACCTCCCCCCGGGCGTCGAGGTGATCCTGGAGTCCGAGAACGGCATCCTGGGCACCGGCCCCTATCCGAGCGAGGACCAGGTCGACCCGGATCTCATCAACGCCGGCAAGGAGACCGTGACCGTCCTGCCGGGCGCCTCGTACTTCGACTCCGCGCTGTCCTTCGGGATGATCCGCGGCGGGCACATCGACGTCGCGGTGCTGGGCGCGATGCAGGTGTCGGCCGGCGGCGACCTCGCCAACTGGGCCGTCCCCGGCAAGATGATCACCGGCATCGGCGGCGCGATGGACCTCGTGCACGGGGCCCGGACGGTCATCGTCGTGATGACGCACACCGCCAAGGACGGCTCGCCCAAGATCCTCCGTGAGTGCGAGCTGCCCCTCACCGGGAAGGCCTGCGTGAACCGGATCATCACCGACCTGGGCGTCCTCGACGTCACCGCGGAAGGGCTGCTGCTGGTCGAGACCGCTCCGGGTGTCACGGCCGGGGAGATCCTGGCGAGGACCGCCGCCGAGGTCCGTGTCGCGGAAGGAATCCAGTCGTGAGGGACGTCTACATCGTCGACGCCGTCCGGACGCCGATCGGCAAGTACAACGGTTCGCTGGCCGCGGTCCGCCCGGACGACCTGGCGGCACACGCCGTCCGCGAACTCCTCGCCCGTACCCCGGACCTGGATCCGGCGCGGATCGACGACGTGTACTTCGGCAACGCCAACGGCGCGGGCGAGGAGAACCGGAACGTGGGCCGGATGGCCGCCCTCCTGGCCGGGCTGCCCACCTCCGTGCCGGGCGTGACCGTCAACCGCCTGTGCGCCTCCGGGCTCGAAGCCGTGATCCAGGCGGCCCGCGCCATCGCGCTCGGCGACGCCTCGATCGCCCTGGCCGGCGGCGTCGAGTCGATGACCCGCGCACCCTACGTGCTGCCCAAGAGCGAGCGGCCGTTCCCCGCCGGGCACGCCGAGCTGTACTCCACGACGCTCGGCTGGCGCATGGTCAATCCACGGATGGAACCGCAGTGGACCATCCCGCTCGGCGAGTCCGCCGAACTCATCGCCGACAAGCACCGGATCACCCGTGAGCGGCAGGACGAGTTCGCCCTCGCCAGTCATCGCAAAGCGGCCCGAGCACAGGCGGAGGGCCTCTTCGACACCGAGATCGCCCCGCTGTCCCTCCCCCGGCGCAAGGGTGACCCGATCCTGTTCGGCGCCGACGAATGCGTACGCGCCGACGCGTCCCTCGACGCCATGGCCCGGCTCGAACCCTCCTTCCGCACGGACCGGGGCACGGTGACCGCGGCCAACGCCTCACCCCTGAACGACGGTGCCGCCGCTCTGCTGCTCACCGACGCGGAGGGCCTCAGGGCCACCGGCCGCGAACCCCTTGCCCGGGTGTCCGCGACCGGCGTGTCCGCGACCGACCCGCAGTACTTCGGACTCGCCCCCGTCGAGGCCGTGAACCGGGCTCTGGCCAGGGCGGGCAAGGCATTTGACGACCTGTCCGTACTGGAACTGAACGAAGCCTTCGCCGCACAGGTCCTCGGATGCCTCGCCGAATGGCCCGAGTTCGACCCGGCGGTCCTCAATCCGCAGGGCGGCGCCATCGCGCTGGGCCACCCCCTCGGCGCCTCCGGTGCCCGGCTCGCCGGCACCGTCGCCCACCAACTCGCCCGCAAGGGCAGTGGAGTTGGCGTGGCCACCCTCTGCATCGGCGTGGGCCAGGGCCTCGCCCTCGCCCTCGAACGCTAGGAAGTCGACCATGGCTCTCACTCAGTCGGAGATCGACACCGAGATCAAGGATCTCCAGGACGCGTACGACAAGGCGGTGGCCGGCGGCGCGCCCGTGCGACACCACCCCGAGCGCGACTACGCCCCGTACCGCAGCTCACTGCTGCGGCACCCGAAGCAGCCGCTGGTCGCCGTGAGCGGCGCCGACCCGGAGACGGTCGAGCTGTCCGGCCCGGTCTTCGGCGTCACCGACATCACCGACGTGGACAACGACCTCACCCTCCAGCACCGCGGCGAGCCGATCGGCGAGCGGATCACCGTCTCGGGCCGGCTGCTCGACCGCGAGGGCGGTCCGGTACGCGGCCAGCTCATCGAGATCTGGCAGGCCAACGCCGCCGGCCGGTACGCCCATCTGCGCGAGCGGCACCCGGCACCGCTCGACCCCAACTTCACCGGCGTGGGACGGACTCTGACGGATGATCAGGGGTGGTACACGTTCACCACGGTGAAGCCGGGACCGTACCCCTGGGGCAATCACACCAACGCGTGGCGGCCCGCGCACATCCACTTCTCGGTCTTCGGCACCGCGTTCACCCAGCGGCTCGTGACCCAGATGTACTTCCCGGGCGACCCGCTCTTCCGCCACGACCCGATCCTGCGGTCCGTGACGGACGAGGCGGCCCGCGAGCGGCTGATCGCCGCCTACAACCATGAACTCTCACGGCCCGAGTTCTCCATGGGCTACGAGTGGGACATCGTCCTCGACGGTCCCTCCGCCACCTGGATCGAGGAAGGCCGTCCATCATGAGCGAACGCCCGCTCCCCACCCCCGCCCACACCATCGGCCCCTTCTACGGCCACGCGCTGCCCTTCCCCGGCGGCGACCGCATCGCGCCGCCGGGCCACCCCGGCACGATCACCCTGCACGGCCATGTCCACGACGGAGCGGGCACGCCCGTCCCCGACGCCCTGCTCGACTTCTGGCAGGCCGCACCCGACGGCTCGCTGACGGGCGCCCCGGGCTCACTGCGCCGGGACCCGTCCACGGGAGGCTTCCTCGGCCGCGACGGCGTCGGCTTCACCGGCTTCGGCCGGGTCGCCACCGACGCGGACGGCCACTACGCGCTGCGCACGCTGCCACCGGGCAACGCCGGGCCGCCGTACATCGCCGTGTGCGTGTTCGCGCGCGGCCTGACGCACCAGTTGTTCACCCGCGCCTATCTGGCCGACGGCACGGACCCGCTGCTCGACGCGCTGCCGGACGAGCGGCGCGCCACGCTGATCGCGACCGCGGGCCCGGACGCGACACGGACGTACCGTTTCGACATCCGCCTTCAGGGCGAGGGCGAAACGGTCTTCCTGGAGTTCCCGTGACAGCTGCCGACCCCGTCGCGACCGACACCGGTCTGCTCGCTCCCGGCCGGGCGGGCTCCCCCGCTTCGGCCGCGACGAGCGACAGCGCGTATCTGCGGGCCCTGCTCGACGCGGAAGCCGCGCTGACCCGGGCGCAGGCGTCGCTGGGGCTGGCCCCGGCCGAGGCCGCGACGGCGGTGACCCTCGCCGCCCGCGCCGCGGACTTCGACATCACCTCGATCGCGCTGCGCGCCCGGGGCGGCGGCAATCCTGTGATCCCCCTGGTCGCGGACCTGACGGCCGCCGTCGCCGCCGAGTACGCCCCGTACGTCCACCGGGGCGCGACGAGCCAGGACATCCTGGACTCGGCCACCATGCTCGTCGCCGCCCGCACCCTCCACGTGATCCTGGACGACCTGGACCGGACCGCGCACCACCTCGCCCGGCTCGCGGCGCGGCACCGGGACACCGTCCTGCCCGGCCGCACCCTCACCCAGCACGCGGTGCCGACGACCTTCGGGCTGAAGGCGGCGGGGTGGCGGTCGCTGGTGCTGGACGCCAGAGACCGGCTGCGGTCCGTACGGACCTCGCTGCCCGCCCAACTCGGCGGCGCGGCGGGCACCTTGGCCGCCTTCACGGCCTTCGGCGCGGACGACACCCGGGCACTGACCGCCGCGTACTCCCGCGAACTGGGCCTCGCCGAGCCCGTGTTGCCCTGGCACACCCTGCGCACACCGATCGCGGACCTGGCCGGAGCACTGGCGTTCACGGCCGGCGCGCTCGGCAAGACCGCCGCCGACGTGCTCACCCTCTCGCGCACCGAGATCGCCGAGCTGGCCGAGGGGACCGGCGGCGGTTCGTCCGCGATGCCGCACAAGTCGAACCCGGTACGGGCCACCCTCGTAGCCTCCGCCGCCCGGCGCGCTCCCCTGCTCGCGGCGACGCTGTACGGCGCGATGGCGGCCGAGGACGAACGGCCGGCCGGAGCCTGGCACGCCGAGTGGGAACCACTGCGTGATCTGCTGCGGCTGGCCGGCGGGGCGGCCCGCGACACGGCCGAACTGACCGAGGATCTACGGGTCGACGCCGTGGCCATGAGCGAACACCTGGGCCTCACGCACGGGTTGATCGTCTCGGAACGACTGGCCGCCGAACTCGCCCCGGTTCTGGGCCGGACGGCCGCCAGGGAACTGCTGACGCGAGCCGCCGCGCGGGCTGTCGATGAGCGGCGGCCGCTCGCGGACGTGCTCGGCGAGGAACCCGGTCTCGGGGGCCTCCCGGGTGTCGACCTCGCGGACCTCACCGACCCGACCCGTTACACGGGCTCCGCCGGAGTCCTCACCGACCGTGCCCTGGAGCGACGTTGACCGCGAACCTGCTCACCCATCACGCCGAGGGCTCCCCTTCCGCTCCCCCGCTGCTCCTCGGGCCCTCGCTCGGGACCTCGTACGCCCTGTGGGACAGGATCGCGCCCGAGCTGTCCGCCGGCCACCGGGTGGTGCGCTGGAACCTCCCCGGCCACGGCGGGTCACCGGCCGGTGCGATCGGCCCAGGGGCGACGGTCGCCGACCTGGCCGCGCTCGTGCTGGACCTGGCCGACTCCCTGGGCATCGGGCGTTTCGCGTACGCCGGTGTGTCGCTGGGCGGCGCGGTGGGCCTTCATCTGGCGGTCCATCATCCTGAGCGGATCTCGTCGCTCGCCGTCATCTGTTCCTCGGCCCACTTCAACGGCGCGAAGCCGTGGCAGGAGCGGGCCGAACTGGTCCGCCGCGAGGGTCTCGGGCCCGTCGCCGCGACCGCCGACGCCCGCTGGTTCACCCCCGGTTTCACCGTGCCGGAGCTGGTCCGGGACCACCGGGACGCCGACCCACAGGCGTACGCCGCCTGTTGTGACGCCCTGGCCGCGTTCGACATCCGGGACCGGCTGGCGTCGATCACCGTACCGACGCTGCTGATCGCCGGGCGCGAGGACCCCGCGACGCCGCCCGCGCATCTGCGGGAGATCGCGGACGCGGTGCGGGGCGCGGCGCTCGTGGAGATCCCGGGCGCCTCACACCTGGCACCCGCGCAGTGCCCGGAAGCCGTGCTGACCGCTCTGCGGGCGCATTTCTCGGGGGGAGTCGTCCGGCGGGGCATGGAGGTACGGCGTCAGGTTCTCGGCGACGAGCACGTGGACCGCGCGCAGGCGCGCCAGAGCCCGTTCACCGCCCCCTTCCAGGACTTCATCTCGCGCTATGCCTGGGGCGAGATCTGGACCGACACGACGCTGACCCGGCGCGAGCGCAGCATGATCACCATGACGGCGCTGGTGGCACACGGCCACCACGACGAGCTGGCGATGCATGTCCGGGCGGCCCGGCGCAACGGGCTCACTCCCGAGGAGATCGGCGCGGTGCTGTTGCAGACGGCGGTCTACTGCGGTGTCCCGGCCGCCAATTCGGCGTTCGCGGTGGCCCAGCGGGTACTGGCGGAGGAGGACACGCAGGACCCCGGCTCCCCGTCGGACTGACCGTGTGAAGGGCCCCGCGCGAGGAGCTCGTCACAGGCCCGTCAGTGCCGCCTCCGCCTTCGCCGCCAGGCCGTCCGCTCCACAGGTGCGTGCCAGGGTCAGGCCCTTGTTCAGTTCCATCACCGAACGGGACGCGATGCCGTACTCGATGCGGGCCGCCGCGTGTTCGTACTGGCAGGGGGAGGCCTCCAGGTAGGTGACCGCCTGGGCCGCCAGCCGGACCGCGCGCTGGCCGGTCTCGAGGGCGGCGGCGCACCGCAGCGCCTCGCCGATCGCCGTGTCGGTGCCGAACCGCTCGGCCTGGCGGCGGGCGTCACCGGCCAGGGCTGCGGCACGTGACGGGTCCTCGTTGGCGAGGGCCTTCGCGAGGTCGACGGCCCAGGGTGCGAGCACCGTGTTGTGGTGGCCCCGGGCGGCGGCGGCCTTCTCGGCCGCCTCCAGTTCGTTGACGCCCTCCTTGGTGCGGCCGAGGGCGAGCAGCAGGCGCCCGCGCACCGAGCGGGTGTCGGGAAGGACGATCGTGGTGGGGTACGGGGGCGCGAAGCCGTAGCGCTCGGCGATCTCCGCCGCCTGCTGGACGTGTCCGCGGGCCAGCAGGGTGTCGATGAGCCCGCAGGTCGCCGACCAGTACAGGGGCAGTCCGCGTCCGACCCGCTCCGCGAGGCGCAGCGATTCGCGCTGGTAGTGCTCCGCGTCGGCGAGACGGCCCCGCCTGCGGTGGGCGAGTCCGAGGTAGGCGTTGGCGAGGGAGAGGTGACCGCCGCTCCAGCCCGCCTTCACATAGGCGCGCAGGGCCTCGTTGAACAGGCTCTCAGCCCGGTCGAGCCTGTCCGTGTAGGCGTACGCGCTGCCCAGCATCAGCAGGAGTTCGACGCCCCACTCGGTGTCGGTCCAGCCGAGTCCGGGTGCGAGGCGGCCGTTGACGAGGGCGCGGTCGCAGAGTTCCACGACCTCCTCGGCGTTCTCGCCGCGGGTCATCGCGTCGAAGCCGCGCAGTATGAGCAAGGCGCGCTCGGAGTTGTCGCGCCCGGTGCAGGTCGTGACGAGTTCGGCGAGCCCGCTGGAGTGTCCGGCGCGCTCCTCGCCCGCGTGGATGCCCTCCCACATGTAGTGCACCGCCTGGAGCCGCATCCGGGCGGGCCCCGGCTCCAGCCGTTCCACCTCGGCGTCGACCGTGCGGACGGCCTCGTCCAGCTGGTTGTTGTGAAGCAGTGCCTGGGAGAGCCGGAAGACGGCGTCGACCCGCACGGTGTCCTCGAGTCCGGGCCGTTCGAGCGCGGCCCGCAGATGCCCGATGGTCGTGGACGGCGCGGTCAGCAGGGTGGCACAGCCCAGCTCGTAGAGCACCCGTGCGTGCACCTCGGGAAGGGGCGGCTCCTTCAGAGCGCGCTCCAGGCAGCGCCTGGCCGCGTCCGGGGCGCCGACGGCGAGGTGCTCGCGGGCGGCCTCGCGCATCTGATCCACGAGTTCGGGGTCGTCGTCCGGATGCACTTCGAGGAGATGGCGGGAGGCCGCGGCGGCGCCCCGTCCCGACTCGGTGACCGCCCAGGCCGCCTGACCGTGCATCGCGGTGCGCAGGGCGTCCGGGATCGAACGGTAGACCGCTGTCGCGATCAGCGGGTGCACGAACTCCAGCTCGCCGTCCGGCCAGTGGTCGTTGACGGGCCCGACCGCGGTCAGGATGCGGGCGGCGCCCAGCAGTTCGGCACAGCGGGAGGCCTCGTCGTCCGGCATTCCGGCGAGTTGGGCGGCGAGGTCGAGGGAGATCCCGGTGCCCAGGATGGCGGCCGCCCAGGCGAACCGGGTGGCGTCGATGCCGAGGCCTTCGAGGCGGGCGACGAGTCCGCGGCCGCGGGCGGAGCGGTTCAGGTCGCGTAGTTCGGCGGCCGAGCCCTCGACCGGGTCCAGTTCGCTGTCCTGGACCTTGGCGAGCAGCTCGACGGTCTCGTACGGGTTGCCGCCGGTGACCGCCCACACCTCACGGCAGAAGGGCGCGTCGGCGTGTTCGCCCAGCGTGGCGCGGGTGAGTCCCTCGGTGGCGCCGGGGGTCAGCGCGGTCAGGGTGGAGACCGGGCGGCCCACGGCGGCCACCGCGTCCAGCAGCCGGGCGCTCTCGCCGCTGACCCCGCCGGGCCTGCGTGCCACCACGACGAGGACGGACAGGTCGTCCAGGCGCTCGGTGAACGCGGCGAGCCAGCGCAGGGTCTCCTGGTCGGCCCAGTGGGCGTCGTCGATGAGCAGTACGAGCGGCCAGTCCCGCTTGGCGAGCCGCCGCACCGCGGCGACCAGGCCGTCGCAGACACCCTGCGGGTCGGGCTGGCGGTCACCGGGTTCGGCTATGCCGAGGGCGGGTCCTGCGATGTCGTACCAGTCGCCCAGATATTCGCGTGCCTCCTCCGGAAGCAGCGAGACGAGAGCCGGCTGGAGCAACTGCCGTACGACATTGAAGGGGACGGACGTGACGGTCTCGCCGCCGCGCGCCGACCACACGGCACAGCCGTTGCTCTCCGCGATCCTGCGCGCCTCGGCGAGGAGGGCGGTCTTTCCGAGACCCGCCTCTCCGCTGAGCACCAGCAGGGTGCCCGAGGTCGCGGAGTCCGCGCGCAGCGCGGTGATCGCCTCTTCGAGAGTGGCGACCTCGTCATCGCGCTCCCACAGGGAAGCCGAGGCGACCGTTCCTGGCCGAACCTCCGTCATCCCGCTACCTCCCCAGGTCGCCCAAACGACGTAACTGCCATGAGCCTAGCCTCCTGGAAGCCGTGGCGGAGCCGGGACCCGGCAGCAGTTGCCGGGACGGGTGACGGCGTTTTCGCGACGCCGCCCCCGCCGAACACCCCGCTGCCGACAGGGAAAGTGACAGTCAGTCAACTACTGGGAAAATGAAGGTAATTTTCCTCCTTCGTTCGCCGTCCCGGGACGCGGCCGGCCGATCCGCGGGCCTCACCGGTAAGAACCGGCACGAGCGCCCCCGCGCGCGACCGTGACCTGCGCGCCCTCCTCGCGCGCGCTTCGAGTGCCCCCTCTCGCGGAGCCCGCGGACATCCCGTCGAGCCCGTCGGAGCCGGCGGCCGCGACGGTCACCGCGCCCCGCCCGCTCCTCCCGGGAGCAGAACGGCCGGCCCGAGGAATCCGCGGGGTGTGCGTACCCCTGGCACTGGCGTTCTTCATCCGTACGGTGAGGTTCCGCGCCCGCGAGGACCCTGCCATCGACATGCGCGCGTCAAGAATGGGAGGGCGGCGCGGGGCCGGCCCCCGGGGACGCCGGACGGCACGCCGGGTCCCGGAGCCGGCTTCGGGGGGAACCCTCTCATCCGCCTTTCACCCTGGACTCATACGGTGGGCCCATGACGCAGGTGACTCCCCCCGGCTGGTATCCCGACCCCGGGCAGACAGATGACGCTCCCGCCGCCGAGCGCTGGTGGGACGGTAAGACATGGACGGACCAGGTCCGCCCCGTCGGATCGGCGGGCGCGTGGGGGCCCCCGACGTACCCGGCGGGGGCCGGACCCTATCCGGCGTACGCCCCGAGCGGTCCGCGGCGCGGGCTGCGCACGGGCATAGCCGTCGCGGCCGCGGTCGCCGTCCTCGCGGGGATCGGCGGCGGCGTGTACGCGCTGACCAGTGATGGCGGAGGCGGCGGAAGTACGGCTTCAGCCGACCCCGCCGGGCCGAACGGCCAGAGCGGACCGGGGGGACCCGGCGGCCTGGAGGGCGGCCCCAGCGGCGCGCCCGGGGGCTCCGGTGGCTCGGGCGGGTCCGGCGGCTCGGGCGGGTCCGGCGGCTCGGGCGGGTCCGGCGGGCAGACCCCGGCGCCCGGTGAGTCGGGGCAGCCGGGGACCGACCCCGGCTACGCCACGGACCTCTACAACGGCATCAGCATCCCGGTGCCCGACGGCTGGACCGGCCACAGCGGCGCGAGCGCGGCCGTGGTCTCCACCAAGGACACCTACAAATGCCCCGGCGACACCTCGCAGAACTGCCAGCGCGGCGGTGTCTACTCGGCCCCGGCGAGCGCGCAGAAGCTGAAGTCCACGACGGCGGAGGCGGCGGCGAAGGAGGACATCCCCAAGAGCGCCACCGAGGCGTACGGCACGGGCTACGGCTCGATCACCTCGCACACGGTGCTGGCCTCGAAGGCGGTCACCGTGGCCGGCGAGAAGGGCTATCTGGTGCGCTGGAAGGTCGTGACGAGCAAGGGTGACGACGGATACGTCGAGTCGCTCGTGTTCCCGTCCCCCGCCGACCCCGCCTCGCTGGTCGTCGTCCGCTTCGGCCTCGACGTCAGCTCCAAGGCCCCCCAGCAGTCGATCCTCGACACGATCACCAAGGGCATCAAGGTGGCACCCGGGGCCGGCGGCAACGGGCAGAACGTCTAGGGCGCCCTCTCCGTACCCCGGCCGTCCCTGGCGCCGGCCCCCGGCCTCGCCTCGACCTCCCGGCCCCGCCGGGACGGGACCGGACAGACCGGGCGGACCGGGCGGACCGGGCGGACCGGGCGGACCGGGCGGAGCAAACGGGCGGGACCGGCCGGAGCGGCCCCGAGCGGTGGAATTGGATCGGCCGGGTGGAGCCCCCCTCCGCTCAAGGGGAACCCCACCCGGCCGGGGGGTGTGCGCCGCCCCCGTCCCCACGGTGCGGCGCGATACAGGCCTCCGTCCGGTCATCCCACGGACGGTGGCCTGAGACTCAGGTGAGACCGAGCGTCGGCAGCACGACGGCCTCCACGAACCGTGTGAGATACGCCGCGTCCGCGTACTGGCCGTCGAGCAGGGGGCGCACCCTCAGGACACCGAGCATCTGGGCCGGAATGAACTCCAGCGCCGGGTGACCGGCGTCGACCTCACCGCGCTCGACGCCACGGGTGATCATCTGCCGTAGTTCGGCGACCTCGGGTTCGACGAGCGCGTCGCGGAGCGCCTGCTGGAGCTCCTTGTCCTGCATCACGGCGTTGCCGAGGCCCTGGAGCAACTGCGTGCTGTCCCGGGCCGACCACTCGCCCGCGGCCCGGCCCGCCGCCCGCAGGTCTCCCGCGAGCGAGCCGGTGTCGATCCCCGTGAACCGCGGACAGCGGTTGTTGCGCAGCGCCGCGGCCACGAACTGGGGCTTCGTCTTCCACTGCCGGTAGAGCGTGGACTTGCTGCACCGCGTGCTGGCGGCGACGCCCTCCATGGTGAGCGCCTCGTAGCCGCATTCCCGGATCTGCTCCAGCACGGCGTCGAAGAACTCCTGCTCACGCTCGGGCGTGATCTTGGAGCGGCGCGAGGCGACGACCGAGTCAGGTCCGTCCGCGGCCTGCGACGTCATGGCGCTTCTCCTCGCTCGATCCGGCACGTGCCGGTGCGGTGTTGCCGCAAGTGTAATCGATACGCACGGGTACCGGTACGCATCCGTATCGGTACACTCGCGTATCGGTACACTGCCGTATCGATGAGCCTCGGACAGGATCCACTTCTCCCGTACAGGGAAAACCGAGTGGATCCTGTCCTGGGCTCACCGCGCTTCGCACGACATCAGACCGTCAGCAAGGGGGCCGGGGATGGATTCCCGAACCGAGCCTGCACGACCCGCATCCGACTCCGCGCCGCAACCGGAGCCACCCGACGCCGCCATACCCGCGGCCGCGTCGCACGACGCGGCCGCCCACGCGCGCCCGCACTCACCCGCGTCCTCGCCTGCGGGTCCGGGCGCTCGCCCGGACGACACCGCGGCCCGCCCGCCGCTGGTGCGGGAGCTGCTGCTCGTCGTCGGGCTCTTCGTCGTCTACAAGGCCGGCCGCCTGCTCGCCACCGGCCGCACCGACGAGGCCTTCGCCGACGCGCACCGCGTCTGGGGATGGGAGCGGTCCCTGCACATGCCGGGCGAGGGCGCCGTACAGACCGCGCTGCTGCACAGCGACACGCTCGTGCACCTCGCGAACACCTACTACGCGACCGTCCACTTCCCCGCCACCGCGGCCTTCCTGGTCTGGCTCTATCTGCGGCGCCCCGCGCACTACGTGTGGGCCCGCAGGGTCCTCGCCCTGGTCACCGGAGCCGCCCTGGTCGGGCATCTCGCGTTCCCGCTCGCGCCGCCGCGGCTGCTCGCCGAGACGGGCCTCGTCGACACCGGCCGGGTCTACGGGCCCACGGTGTACGGCGCCCACCCGGCGGCCGACGCCCTGGCGAACCAGTTCGCGGCGATGCCGTCGCTGCACTTCGGCTGGGCGCTGATGGTCGCGATCGGGCTGATCACGGTGACCCGGTCGCGGCTGCGGGCGCTGTGGCTGCTGCATCCCCTGCTCACCCTGCTGGTGATCGTGGGCACCGCGAACCACTACTGGCTCGACGCGGTCGTCGCGACCGCGCTGCTCTGCGTCGCCCTCGCCGTGGTCCCCCCGCCGCACCGGACGGTGAAGGCCTCGGAACGGCACCGCGGCCACGAGCCGGCCGAGCTCCCCGTACGCGATCTGCCCGGACTCGTGGGAGCGGGACGATGAACCCGACCCTCGTCGCCGTCGTGCTGTCCCTCTTCTCCGCCGTCGCTTACGCCTCCGCGGCCGTCGCGCAGGAACGGCTCGCCGCCCGGTCCGCGGGCTCGGGCACGCTGGGTCTGCTGGCCCGGGGCGCCTGGTGGTGGTCGGTGGCACTGAACGCCTCGGCCGCGCTGCTGCACGTGGCGGCCCTCAGCTACGGAACCCTCACCCTGGTCCAGCCGCTCGGAGCGCTCACGCTCGTGGCCGCCGTGCCGCTGGGCGCGCGGCTGGCCGGACGGCGGGTCAGCGTGGTCGAGTGGCGCGGTACGGCGCTCACCCTGACCGGCCTCGCCGCGCTGCTCGTCACGGCTTCGGGGGCCGCGCCCGACGAGGTGCTGAGCCTGCCGCAGGCGCTCGCCGTCGCGGGAGCGACCGCCGCGGTCATCGGCGCGCTGACGCGCGGCGCCCGGCCGGGACTGCGGCACGCGACGGGTTCCGGTTTCGCCTCGGGTGTGGCGTCGGCGCTCACCCAGACCGTGACGGTGGCCGCGACGGACCGCTCGGACCCGACTCCGGTCGCGCAGGTCGCCGTGGTGGCCCTGCTCGTGGCCGCCTTCGCGGCGGGCGGGCTGCTGCTGTCGCAGACCGCCTACCAGGGCGGGCTCGGCGCGCCGCTCGCCGTCGTGACGCTGGCCAACCCGCTGGCCGCCTCGGTGATCGGGCTGTCCCTGCTCGGCGAACGCCTTCAGGGCGGTCCGGCCGGCCTGCTGCTCGCGCTCGCGGGGGCCTCGGTCGCCGCGTGGGGTGTGGTGACCCTGTCCCGTTCCGCGCCCGAGCCGGCCGCGGCGTCGGCGGACGCCCACCTGGAGGACCTGACGGACGACGACCATCCGGTCGCCGCGGTCCTCGCGCTGGAGTCGGGGCCGGTGGCGTACGAACCCTCGTTGATGCCACGACAGCCCGGCTCGGGCCAGCTGACGTCCTTGTAGGACAGAGCCGGAAGGGCGGCCGCGGAGAGTTCCGCGACCGCCCTTCCGTACGTCCGTACGCCCTTGGCCGGCTGGCCAGGACCGTGGCCGGTCAGCCCAGTCCGCGGGCGTCCTGCTTGAGCGCCGTGTCGACGGTCAGCGCCGTCGCGACAACGAGGCTCAGCAGCGGCTCGGGGAGCTGGAAGTGGATCTGGAGGACGTAGTTGTCCGCGCTCGTGAACAGCGTCTTGGCGAGGCCTTCCCAGGTCTTCGTGATCCGGGCGACCTCCTTGTCCGACTGGTCGACGATCGCGAAGTTCCAGGCCCGCCAGTTCTCCGCCTTGATCGCGCCGACCTTCTGGCCGTCGACGTTCATCGCGAAGTTGATCTTGCCGATCATGTTCTGCTGCACGATCTCGCCGACGGGCGAACCGTCCGGACGCGTCACGATCACCCGCGACTTGAATATCTTCGCGGGGCGCGTGAGCAGCAGCTGCGGCACTCCGTGCGGGTCACGGATCTCCAGCCGGTGCGTCAGGTACTGGTCGAGGCTGGAGACGAGGCGCAGGATCTTCCTGAACACGCCCTGCCCGACCTCGACGACCGAGCCGACCGGGTTGCCCTGCTGGTCCATGACCTTGTACTCGTTGGTCAGCTCGATCAGCTTGGCCTTCTGGTTCACCACCAGGACCGGCTCGGTGAACAGCGTGCCGCCGCCGGCACCGCTCGGGGCCACCCCGGCCTGCTGCTGCACCTGGTGCTGGACGCGCGGGTCGGCTGAGCCGGCCTGCTGAGGGAAGGCCTGCTGGGGCGGCGGCCCCTGGTGCGGCACCTGCTGTGCGGCCGGAGCCTCCTGGTCGGTCCACTGCGAGCCGTCCCAGTAACGCTGCGTCTGGGGCTTCCCGTTCGGGTCCGGGTACCAACCTGCAGGAGTGTTCGAATGCGTGGTCACCGGGGCACCCTACCGTGACGCGGCCGGAAAACAACGGCCAGTTGTGGACCCATCAGACAGTGATGAGGGCCGGGTCGCTGACGCCGGGCCGGCCGTTCTCGACATGTCCGGCGAATCGCCTCAAGAAGCCCGCCTGACCGTCGCTCACCACACTCAGGTCGTACCAGCACGCGCTCGCCCGCAGATCCACCGTGTGCTTCACGGTCGCGCCCGCTCGGACCCGGAAGACCTGGGACTGTCCGCCGTAGCCGTTCGCGAGCGTGAGCGTCGCCGTGGCGGCGCCCTTGTTGACGAGGGTGAGTTCCACGTCACAGCCCGTGTGACGGGCGGTGACCTCGGGTCCGGCCACCTTGCCCGCCCCCTTGAAGGTGCGCAGGAAGCCGTTCGGACCGTGCACCGTCAGGTCGTACGAGCCGCCGGAGTAGGCCGAGTTCCAGGTGTCCGAAATGGTTCTGCCCGCTTCGGTGCTGTACGTCCAGGGGCCGTCGGTGCGATTGCCCGAGGTCACGAGGAAGGCCGCGCCTGCCTTGGCGCCGGAGCCGAACGTCAGCGTGAACGTGCCGGCCGCGGTGTCCGCCGAACCGTCCACGAGGGGCGCGTACTTGAGCGGGCGGGTCGGGCGCGAGCCGCGCTCCTGCCGGGGCAGGGAGGGGTTCGCGGGCGGGGTCGGCACATAGTCGGGGTGGCGGTTGCCGTCCGGCGGCCGGTAGCCGTCGGTGGCCGGCAGCACGGCGGGCTCGGTGTCCTTGCGGGCGAAGTCGAAGGCGGCGGTGAGGTCGCCGCAGACGGCGCGCCGCCAGGGCGAGATGTTGGGCTCGCGCACCCCGAACCGGGCTTCCATGAACCGGATGATCGAGGTGTGGTCGAGCGTCTCGGAGCAGACGTAACCGCCCTTGCTCCAGGGCGAGACGACGAGCATGGGGACCCGCTGGCCCAGTCCGTACGGTCCGGCCGCGTGGCTCGCGTCGCCGGTGTAGAGGTCCGGGCCGACGTCGACCGTGGACCTGCCCTGGGCCGCGGACTGCGGCGGGAAGGGCGGCACCAGGTGGTCGAAGAAGCCGTCGTTCTCGTCGTACGTGACGAACAGGGCCGTCCGGCTCCACACCTCCGGGTCGGAGGTCAGCGCGTCCAGCACCTGCGAGATGTACCAGGCGCCGTAGTTGGCGGGCCAGTTGGGGTGTTCCGTGAAGGCCTCGGGAGCGGCGATCCAGGAGATCTGGGGCAGCGTGCCGCCCTGCACGTCGGCCCGGAGCTGATCGAAGAAGCCCTCGCCCTTGCGGGCGTCGGTCCCGGTGCGGGCCTTGTCGTACAGCGGGTCACCGGGCTTGGCGTTGCGGTACTGGTTGAAGTAGAGCAGCGAGTTGTCGCCGTAGTTGCCCCGGTAGGCGTCGGGGATCCAGCCCCAGGAGCCGTTCGCGTCCAGCCCGTCGCCGACGTCCTGGTACACCTTCCAGGAGATCCCGGCCGCCTCCAGCCGCTCCGGGTACGTCGTCCAGCCGTACCCCGCCTCGTCGTTGCCGAGGACCGGGCCGCCGCCCTTGCCGTCGTTGCCCGTGTACCCCGTCCACATGTAATAGCGGTTGGGGTCCGTCGAGCCGATGAACGAGCAGTGGTACGCGTCGCAGACGGTGAACGAGTCGGCCAGCGCGTAGTGGAACGGGATGTCGTCACGCGTCAGATAGGCCATCGTCGTGGCCGACTTGGCGGGGACCCACTTGTCGTACCTGCCCTTGTTGAACGCGGCGTGGCCGTCGCTCCAGCCGTGCGGGAGGTCCTTGAGGAACGCGAGACCGAGGTCGTCCGCCTCCGGGTGGAACGGGAGGACGTCCTTGGTGCCGTCGGACTGGTACCACACCGGCTTGGTGCCCGTCGTGGTCGCCGGACGGGGGTCGCCGAAGCCGCGGACGCCTCTCATCGAGCCGAAGTAGTGGTCGAACGAACGGTTCTCCTGCATCAGGACGACGATGTGCTCGACATCCTGGATCGTTCCCGAACGGCGGTGCGCCGGCAGAGCCGCCGCGCGCTGGACACTGCTGGACAGCGCGGTGAACGCCGCTGTCCCGCCGGCGAGTTGAAAGAACCGACGCCGATTCACTTGAGGCATGGGTGGGTGACCTCTCGTCCTGACGGGCGCTTCGGCCCGGAGGTTGATGGAACGTGCGCGAAGGGAGTCTTCCAAGCGCACCGAACGTCAGGAAAGGGCCCTCTGTCCCTTGCGTGAAGGTCGGCGGTACGCCAAGCGAACGGTTCCGGCCGGCGGTCGGCACGAAAGCGCCCGAGCACCTCCGATCCCCCGCCACAGGCCCCTGGTCGACCGCGCCGAACAGGGAGAACACGCCGATCACGACACCGGCCACGACCGGGGCGGCAGCGTCGAGGCGTCACCGTTCGCACAGCGCTCCTCACGAACCCTTCCGCCTGGCGGAAGCCGCCTTGCCGGGCGTCCGCGGGCGTCACGACGCTGATGGCGACCACGGCACGCGGGGCGAGGGCGCCCCGCTCTCAGGGACGGGAACGCCATGCCGCACGCAACCGCCTTCGCCAGGAACCAGTGGTACGTCGTCGCCTACACGTACGAGGTCGGGCGCGAACTCGTCGCACGGACCGTCCTCGGCGAGCCGCTCGTGCTCTACCGGACCGAGGAGGACGGGGTGGCCGTCGCGCTCTCCGACCGCTGTGTGCACCGGCGCTTCCCCCTTTCGCGGAGCCGGCTCGACGGTGACCGGATCGTGTGCGGCTACCACGGGTTCACGTACGACACGACCGGCACGTGCGTGTACGTGCCCGGGCAGAAACGGATACCGCGCACCGCCCGGGTCGCCTCCTACCCGGTCGTCGAGCAGGACCTGTTCGTCTGGGTCTGGATCGGCGACCCCGCGCTCGCCGATCCCGCGTCCGTGCCGCGCGCCCCGCACATGGACTCGCCCGACTGGACGACGGTCAGCGGTATGGAACCCATCGGCGCGGACTACGGACTCCTCGTCGACAACCTGCTCGACCTCTCGCACGAGACGTATCTGCACGGCGGCTACATCGGCACGCCCGAGGTCGCCGAGACACCGATCGCCACCGAGGTGGACGAGGGCGCCGGAATCGTGCGTGTCTCCCGGCGCATGGACGACGCCGAGTGCCCGCCCTTCTACGCCCGTTCGACCGGGATCGAGGGCCGCATCACACGCTGGCAGGACATCGAGTACCACGCGCCGTGCCTCTACCTGCTGCACAGCAGGATCGCGCCGGCCGGTGTGCTCCCGGAGGCGGACGGCAGTGACCCGAACGCCTTCCACACCGAGATCACGTACGCCATCACGCCGTCCGCCGAGGGCGAGGTCTACGACTTCTGGGCGGTCTCGCGCGACTTCGCCCGCTCGGACGACGAAGTCAGCGCCTTCATGCGGGATTTGAACCACACCGTGGTGATGCAGGACGTCGACGCGCTCAACCTCCTCCAGCAAGCCCTGTCCTGCGAGCGCACCGGCTACCAGGAGCTGAGCATCGGCATCGACAGCGGTGGCCTCGCGGCCCGGCGCATTCTGGCCCGCCTGGTCGAGGAGGGCGACAAGCCGGTGGAGAGGGTGCGGTGACCGGGCCTGCCCGCGAGAACGTGTACGAGGCCGAACTCGTCGTCGAGCGGATGGAGTTCGCGGCTGAGGGCGTGCTCGCCCTGAGCCTGCGGCATCCGCTCGGCGCCGAACTCCCCGCCTGGGAGCCGGGCGCCCACATCGATGTCGTGCTCGGGCCGGGCCTGGAGCGGCAGTACTCCCTGTGCGGTGATCCCGCGGACCGCGGCTCGTGGCGGATCGCGGTGCTGCGGGAGCCGGACGGAGGTGGCGGATCGGCCCATGTGCACGGCCGGTTGGGCGAGGGCGACACGGTCCGTGTCCGCGGGCCGCGCAACCACTTCGCGCTCGTGCCCGCCCCGCGCTACCGCTTCGTGGCGGGCGGTATCGGCATCACGCCCATTCTGCCGATGCTCGCCGCGGCCGAGGCGGCGGGCGCCGAGTGGACCCTGCTGTACGGCGGACGGGCCCGCGGTTCCATGGCGTTCACCGGGGAGTTGAGGCGGTACGGGGACCGGGTCACCCTCGTCCCCGAGGACGAGGCGGGACTGCTCGACCTCGCCTCCGTGCTGGGCCGGATCCCCGGGGGCACCCTCGTCTACTGCTGCGGCCCCGGGCCACTGCTCGACGCGGTGGAGGAACGCTGTCCGACGGCGCTGCTGCGCGTCGAACGGTTCCGGCCGAAGGACCGGGTCAGGGACGAGGAGACGGGCGGGGAGACGGAGTTCGAGGTCGTCCTGGGGCGGTCGGGGCGCACGGTCACCGTCGCCCCCGGCGTCTCCGTCCTCGACACCGTGCGCGCCGCCGGCGTCGAGGTGCTCCACTCCTGCACCGAGGGCACCTGCGGAACCTGCGAGACGGACGTCCTCGAAGGGACCCCGGACCACCGGGACTCGGTGCTCACGGAAGAGGAGCGGGAAGCGGGCGAGACCATGCTCATCTGTGTGTCCCGCTGTCTCGGGAAACGACTCGTCCTGGACCTGTGACCGCCAGATCCCGCTCGATCCGCGCGACCGTCTCCAGCAGGTGGGGAAGCAGGTCGCGCAGGACGGATTCGACGCTGTTGCGGCCGGCGGCCACGGGGATGTTCGCGGCCGCCACCACGGCGCCGTCCCGGTCGCGCACGGGAGCCGCGACCGAGCGGAGTCCCTCCTCCAACTCCTGCTCGACGACGGCGTATCCCTGGTTCCGCACCCGGACCAATTCCGCTCTCAGCAGGTCCGGCGAGACGATGGTGTGCGCGGTCAGCGGGCGCAGCTCGGCCCGCTTCAGCCGGGTGTCGATCTCCTCGTCCGTGAGGTGCGCGAGGATCACCCGGCCCACGGAGGTGGCATGGGCGGGGAAGCGGGTCCCGACGGTGATCGTCGCCGTCATGATGCGCCGGGTCGGGACCCGCGCCACGTACACGATGTCGTCCCCGTCGAGGACGCAGAGCGAGCTCGACTCCCCTATGCGTGAGACGAGTTGCTCGAGATGGGGCCGGGCGATCTCCGGGAGGGTGAAGCCGGAGAGATAGGCGTAGCCCAGTTCCAGGACGCGCGGGGTGAGCCTGAAGACGCGGCCGTCCGTGCGGACGTATCCGAGATCGACCAGGGTCAGCAGGAACCGGCGGGCCGCCGCGCGGGTCAGGTCGCAGCCGCGGGCGACCTCACTGAGTGTCAGTTCGGGCCGGTCGGGGCCGAAGACGCGGATGACGGCGAGTCCGCGTTCGAAGGACCGGACGAAGTGGGGCGCTCGGTCTGCCGCAGGCATCGTCGCCTCCAGAGGGACGCACGGAGTGCTCTCCACCCGGGGCGGGAGCACACTTCGATAACTGTCAACAATATTGTCAGCCAAGGCCATTGACCCGGCAGGGACAGGGTTCTACCTTCGCGCTGAGCACCATTGTGCGGTGTGCGCACGCCCTGTCGGAACACTCTCGTCTGCACAGGAGGAGCCATGCGTCGTCTGCTCGCCGGTATCGCGGTCGGAGCCTTGATGGTCGCCGCGACGGCCTGCGGTTCGTCCGACGGCGGTGGTGCCTCGGACAAGAACTCCTCGTCCGGCGGTACCACCGACGTCAAGCTGGGGGTCATCCCCATCGTCGATGTCGCCCCCGTCTATCTGGGCCAGAAGAAGGGCTTCTACAAGAAGCACGGACTGACCCTGTCGATGACGACCGCGCAGGGCGGCGCGGCGATCGTCCCCGGTGTCGTCTCGGGCCAGTTCCAGTTCGGGTTCTCCAATGTGACGTCGCTGATGATCGCCCAGTCCAACGGCGTTCCGGTGAAGGCGATCGCGAACGGTGTCGCCTCGACCGGCGTGGCGGGCGCGGACTTCGGCGCCATCACGGTCAAGAAGGGCAGCGCCATCACGTCGGCCAAGGACCTGGAGGGCAAGAAGGTCGCCGTCAACACGCTGAAGAACATCAACGAGACGGCCGTGCGCGAGTCCGTGCGCAAGGCGGGCGGCGATCCGTCCAAGGTGAAGTTCGTCGAGCTCGCCTTCGACCAGATGCCCGCGGCCCTGGACAGCGGCCAGATCGACGCCGCGATGGTGGTCGAGCCCGCGCTCGCCACCGTCAAGAGCCAGGGCGCGACCGAGATCGCCTCCTCCCTGGTCGACGTGGCGAAGAACCTCACCGTCGCCATGTACTTCACCTCGAACCAGTACGCGCAGCAGCACCCGGACGTGGTCAAGAACTTCGAGGACGCCACGGCGGAGTCCCTCGCCTACGCCGACGCCCACCCGGACGAGGTCCGGCAGATCGTCACCACGTACACGACGATCCCCGCGGCCGTACTGGCGAAGGTGACCCTGCCCAAGTGGCCGGCCGAGGCGAACCGGGCCTCGATCGAGACGCTGGAGAAGCTGGGCGAGCGGGACGGCCTCTTCAAGTCGGCACCCGATCTGGACAAGCTGCTGCCGTGACGGCGAAGTCACCGCGCGGCGGCGGCTCCGCCGGACGGTCCGTGAACGCCGCGCTGGGCGCCGCCGGGCTCGCGGCCTTCCTCGCCCTCGGCGAGGCGGTGCCACGGCTCGGTGTCGTCAAGGAGCGGTACTTCCCACCGACCAGCCGCATCGCGCGGGCCCTCGGCGACGAGATCACCGACAAGGCCTTCTGGACGGATCTCGGCGACACCCTCACGGGCTGGGCGCTGGGCCTGGCGATCGCCGTCGGCGCGGGAATCGTGGTGGGGGTGGTCGTCTCGGTCGTGCCGTATCTTCGCGAGGCGACGGCCTCCACGATCGAGTTCCTGCGGCCCATCCCCTCCGTGGCCCTGATCCCGCTCGCCGTCCTCCTCTACGGCACCGAACTGAGGTCGGTGCTCCTGCTGGTCGTCTACGCGTCCTTCTGGCAGGTCCTCGTACAGGTCATGTACGGGGTGCGGGACGTCGACCCGGTGGCGGAGGAGACGGCCCGCTCGTACGGGCTCGGGCCCTGGGCCCGGGTCCGTCATGTGCTGTGGCCGACCGCGCTCCCCTACGTCATGACCGGGGTCCGGCTCGCCGCGGCGGTCGCGTTGATCCTCACGGTTACCGCCGAACTCGTCATCGGAGCACCGGGGTTGGGAGCGCGCATCGCCGTCGCCCAGAGCTCCCAGGCGGTGCCCGAGATGTACGCGCTGATCGTGGTCACGGGTCTGCTCGGGCTGCTGATCAACGTGGGCGCGCGATCGGTGGAGCGGCATGCGCTGGCCTGGCACCAGTCGGTGCGCGGGGAGGTGACGGTGTGACGGACGTCCCGGCCGGGCGGACGAGGCCGAACCCGTGGGGCGGCTTCCTGCTGCGAGCGCTGTTCGTCGTCGCGCTCCCCGCGCTGCTGCTCCTCGTGTGGTGGCTCGCCTCGGACGGCAGCCGCAACGTCTACTGGCCCCCGCTGCGCACGATCCTCAGGACGTTCCCCGACGTCTGGACCCCCGCGCGGCTCCACGCCGACCTGGTGCCCAGCCTGCTGCGGCTGCTCGCCGGCTACGCGTCGGCCGCGGTCGTGGGGATCGGCGTCGGGACGGTCATCGGCTCGTACCGGAAGGTGCGGGCGGTGTGCGAACCGGTCCTCGAGTTCCTGCGGGCGGTGCCGCCGCCCGTCCTCGTTCCGGTCATCATGCTGTTCGCGGGCATCGGGGACACGATGAAGGTCCTCGTGATCGCGAGCGGCTGCGTGTGGCCGATCCTGCTCAACACCATCGAGGGCGTGCGCGCCGTCGACTCCGTGATGTCCGAGACGGCCCGCGCGTACGGCGTCACGGGACCGGCCCGGATACGGCACGTCGTCCTGCCGTCGGCCGGCCCGCAGATCTTCGCCGGACTTCGCCAGGCGCTGTCCGTCGGCATCATCCTGATGGTCATCAGCGAGATGTTCGCGGCCAGCAACGGACTCGGCTTCACCATCGTGCAGTTCCAGCGGGGCTTCGCGATCCCCGACATGTGGACCGGGATCCTCGTCCTCGGCCTGCTCGGCTTTCTCCTCTCGGTCGTCCTCCAGCTGGTCGAACGCCGGTTCCTCGGCTGGTACCACGGTCTGCGCGACTCCTCCAGGCGGTCCCCGTGACGCATCCGAAAGGGCGGTCCATGCACGCGTCTTTGGTCGTATCCGGACTGCGGAAGGTCTACGAGGGGTCGGGGCGCCGGGTGGAGGCGGTCCGCGATCTCACCTTCACGGTGGACCCGGGTGAACTCGTCTGTCTGGTCGGCCCGTCGGGGTGCGGCAAGACCACGCTGCTGAAATGCGTGGCGGGCCTGCTGGCACCGACATCGGGCGAGGTGCTGCTCGGGGGCCGGCGGGTGAGCGGCCCCCCGCCGGGCATGGCGTTCGTGTTCCAGGAGTACGGGCGCAGCCTGTTCCCCTGGATGCGGGTCGGCGAGAACGTCGGGCTCCCTTTGCGGCAGAAGAATCTGGGCAGGGCGCGGCGCGGGGAACTGGTCGCCGACGCGCTGGAGTCCGTCGGCCTGGCCGATGCCGCGGGAGCCTATCCGTGGCAGCTGTCGGGCGGGATGCAGCAGCGGGTGGCCATCGCGCGGGCCCTGGCGTACGAGCCCGAAGTCCTGCTCATGGACGAGCCGTTCGCGGCGGTCGACGCGCAGACCCGGGCCGATCTGGAGGATCTGGTGCGCCGGCTGTGGCGGCAGCGCGGGATCACCGTCCTGTTCGTGACGCACGACATCGACGAGGCCGTCTACCTGGGTGAGCGGGTTCTGGTCCTCTCGGCCTCCCCCACCGTGGTGCGGGAGCAGCTGAAGGTCGATCTGCCTGCGGAGCGGGACCAGTTGAACACCCGGGTCGCCCCGCGCTTCGCCGAGCTGCGGACCCATGTGTACGAGCAGATCCAGGCGGCGAAACGCGGGGAACCGGGCATGCCGACGGATGCGCCCCCGCCTCGGTGAAGCCCCGCGGGGAGCTCTGCGGCGGAACGGCCGGTCAGGCGCGCAGCCAGACCGCCGTGTCCGGCGGAAGGAAGCCGTCGGCGTCCAACGGGCCGCTTCCGAGCAGGAGTCGGGAGTGCTGCGGCAGCTCGACCGGTCCGTCGGCCAGATTGACCACGCAGAGCAGTCCGTCCCCGCGGGTGAAGGCGAGGACGCCCTCCGGCGCGGACAGCCAGCCGAGCGGGCCGTCGCCGAAGCCCGGTTCTGTGCGGCGGACGCGGAGCCCGGCACGGTAGAGGCTCAGCATGGAGGCGGGGTCGTCCACCTGGCGGTCGGCCGCGTACGCGGGCCAGTCGGCGGGCTGCGGGAGCCAGGGATCGCCGCCGAACCCGGCGTACGGCTCGCCGGCCGTCCAGGGCAGCGGGACCCGGCAGCCGTCGCGGCCCGGGTCCGTGCCGCCGGAGCGCGAATGCATCGGGTCCTGGATGCTCTCGCGCGGCAACTCCACCTCGGGCAGGCCGAGTTCCTCGCCCTGATACAGGTACACGGAGCCGGGCAGGGCGAGCGAGAGCAGGGCCGCCGCGCGGGCCCGGCGGGTGCCGAGAGCGAGGTCGGTGGGGGTGCCGAAGGCCTTGGCCGTGAAGTCGAAGCCGGTTTCCGTACGGCCGTAGCGGGTGACCGTGCGGGTCACGTCGTGGTTGCACAGCACCCAGGTGGCGGGCGCTCCGACGGGGGCGTGTTCGGCGAGGGTCTCGTCGATGGAGGTCCGCAGCCGTCCGGCGTCCCAGGGGCAGGACAGGAACGAGAAGTTGAAGGCGGTGTGCAGTTCGTCGGGGCGCAGATAGCGGGCGAAGCGCTCGGAGTCGGGGAGCCAGACCTCGCCGACGAAGACGCCGTCGTAGGCGTCGGCGACCGTCCGCCAGGAGCGGTAGATGTCATGGAGTTCGTCGCGGTCGACATACGGGTTGGGGTCGCGGCCCTCGACGAAGTCGGGCAGGTCGGGGTCCTTGGCCAGCAGCGCGGCCGAATCGATGCGCACCCCGGCCACTCCCCGCTCGAACCAGAAGCGCAGGATCTCCTCGTGCTCCAGGCGGACCGCCGGGTGCGCCCAGTTGAGGTCGGGCTGCTCGGGGGTGAAGAGGTGGAGGTACCAGTCGCCGTCGGGCAGCCGCGTCCACACCGGTTCGGTGGACCCGGCGAACTGGGACGGCCAGTCGTTGGGCGGGAGTTCGCCGTTCTCGCCGCGTCCGGGGCGGAAGTGGAAGAGGTCGCGCTCCGGGCCGCCGGCCAGCGCCGCCCGGAACCAGGGGTGCTGGTCGGATACGTGGTTCGGCACGATGTCGACCAGGGTGCGGATGCCCAGTTCCCGGGCCTCGGCGATGAGCTTCTCGGCCTCGGCGAGGGTCCCGAAGGCCGGGTCGATGGTGCGGTAGTCGGCGACGTCGTAGCCGCCGTCGGCCAGGGGCGAGAGGTACCAGGGGTTGAACCAGAGTGCGTCCACACCGAGTTCGGCGAGGTACGGGAGTCTGGCGCGGACGCCCGCGAGGTCGCCGGTGCCGTCGCCGTCGCCGTCCGCGAAGCTGCGGACGTACACCTGGTAGATGACGGCGGAACGCCACCACGCGGACTGATTTCGGGCAGGGCGGGGCTGTCCCACGGTGCGTTGCCTTTCGTTCGAGGAGATCGAGTAGGGGCGTCAGCCCTTGGTGCTGCCCGTGCTGATCCCGGCGATGATGTGCCGCTGGAACACCAGGAACATCACGACCATGGGGATGCTGGCGATCACCATGGCGGCTATGAGCACGGTCAGCTGGATGTTCTGCGACAGCTGGACGAGCGCCACGCTGATGGGCTGCTTGTCGGTGTCGGAGAAGACCATCAGCGGCCAGAGGAAGTCCTGCCAGACGGCGACCAGGGCGAAGATCGACACGACTCCGAGGACGGGCCGGGACATGGGCAGCACGATCGACCAGAGGGTGCGCAGCTTGCCGGCGCCGTCGATCTCGGCCGCCTCCAGGACGTCACGCGGGATCTGGTCGAAGAAGCGCTTGAGGAGATAGAGGTTGAAGGCGTTGGCCACGGCGGGCAGCCAGATGCCGAGCGGGGAGTTGAGCAGGCTGGTGTGCAGGACGGGCAGGTCGGCGGCGGTCAGGTACTTGGGGACCACCAGGGCCTGCGCGGGGACCATGAGGGTGGCGAGGATGCCGCCGAGGATCACCTTGCCGAAGGCCGGCTTCAGCTTGGACAGGGCGTAGGCGGCGGCCGTGCAGAAGACCAGCTGGAGCAGCCAGGCGCCCGTCGCCTGGACGACGGTGTTCCACAGGTGGGTGGGCAGGTCCATCAGGTCCCACGCGTCGGTGTAGCCGCTCAGGTGCCAGTGGTCGGGAAGCAGGGTGGGCGGCGTGCGTGTGACCTCGTCCGGCGACTTCATGGCGCCGGTGACCATCCAGTAGACGGGGAAGAGGAAGGCGAGCGCGAAGAGCAGGACGACGCCGCAGAAGACGGTCCAGTAGACGGCCTTGCCTCGCGGGCGGCCCAGGGTGAGCGGAGAGATCAGGGTGCGGGTGCTCATGCGCCCTCCCCTTCGGAGCGGGTCAGCCGCAGGTAGAGGGCGGAGAAGCCGCCGAGCAGGACGAGCAGCATGACGCTCAGCGCGCAGGCTCCGCCGAAGTCGTTGTAGAGGAAGGCGTACTTGTAGATCAGGTAGAGCACCGTGACGGTCCTGTCCTCTGGTCCGCCACCGGTGATCACGAACGGCTCGGTGAACACCTGCATGGTGGCGATGATCTGAAGCAGCATCAGCATGAGGATGATGAACCGCGTCTGAGGGATCGTCACATGCCGGATGCGCTGGAGCAGGTTGGCGCCGTCCAGCTCGGCCGCCTCGTACAGCTCGCCCGGGATGCCCTGGAGAGCGGCGAGGTAGATGAGGACGGTGCCTCCGAGGTTGGCCCAGGTGGCGACGATGACCAGCGAGACGAGGGCGGTGTCGGCACCGTTGGACCAGTTCGAGGTCGGCAGGTGCAGCGCGCGCAGCGCCTCGTTGGCGAGGCCGGCTCCGGGATCGTAGAACCACTTCCACAGCAGGGCGCTGACCACCGGCGGGATCATCACCGGCAGATAGACCACGACTCTGAAGAACGCCTTGGCGTGCCGCAGTTCGTTGAGCACCAGCGCCATCACGAAGGGGACGGCGAAGCCGATGAGCAGGGCGAGGACGGTGAAGGTGAGGGTGTTGCGCCAGGCGGCGGTGAACTCCGGGTCGTGGAGGACCCGGGTGAAGTTGGCGGTACCGACCCATTCGCCGCCGGTGCCCGGCGTGTACTTCTGGAAGGCGATGACGACGGCGCGGATCGCCGGGTACCAGGAGAACAGGGCGAAGCAGAGCAGGCCGCCGGCGAGGAAGGCGTAGGCGCGGAACTGGTCGGCCAGGCGCCGGCGCGATGGTCCCCCGGTCCGGCGCCCGGCCGACCGCGGCGCCTCCGGCGCGCCGACGGCGGCCGGAGGGAGCACTGCGGGGGGCTTCGATACGGTCTTCATGAACGAGGTCAGCCTCGGGCCAGGATGGCGTCGATCTTGCCGGAGGCGTCCTTGAGGAGCTGGTCGATGTCGGCGTCCTTCTTGGTGAGGACGGCGGACACGGCGGCGTCGAGGACGGAGTAGATCTGCTGGGCCTGCGGGGGCTCGATCTTCATCTGAAGGCTCTGGTTGCCGTCGAGGAAGGCCTGGTAGTTGTCCACCGGCACGTTGGCGTTGGCCTTCTTGACCTGCTGGTCCTTGTCGTCGGCGGCGCCGGTGAACAGGCGCGGCTCGGGCAGGCCGACGGGCGCGTTGTTCTGCTTGGCCCGGGCGTAGTCACCGAGGAATCCGGCTCCGGGCGTCAGGAACATGTGGTCGAGCCACTTGAGGCCGGCCTTGATCTGGGCCGGGGTGTCCTTCTTGTTGAACATGTATCCGTCGCCGCCGATGAGCGTGCCCTTGCCACCCGGCATCGGGGCCAGGGCGAGGTCGTTGTAGTTGCCGCCCTTCTCCTTGACGAGGATCGGGATGTTGTCGGGCGCGGAGAGGTACATGCCGAGCTTGCCCGAGCCCATCATCTGCTGGACGTCGTTGATGACCAGCAGCTGCTTGCTGCCCATGGAGTTGTCGCCCCAGCGCATGTCTTTCAGGTTCTGCAGGACCGCCTTGCCCTCGGGGGTGTCGACGCTCGCCTTCTTGCCGTCCTCGGAGACGACGTTCCCGCCCTGCGAGTAGACCTCGGCGGTGAAGTGCCAGCCGCCCTGGTTCTGGGCGCTGTAGTCGGCGTAACCGACCGTGCCCTTGCCGAGCGCGGCGATCCTCTTGGCGTCCGCGCGCAGCTCCTCCCAGGTGGCCGGGGGCTTCTCGGGGTCGAGGCCGGCCTTCTTGAAGAGCGCCTTGTTGTAGATGAGGCCCATCGAGTAGCCGGTGCGCGGGACGCCGTAGATCTTGCCGTCCACGGTGTAGATGTCGCGCAGTTGCTGCTGGATGGTGCTGTAGCTCTTGAGGTCCTTGACGTAACTCGTGATGTCGGCGGCCTGGTTGACGTCGACGACGTGCTTGGCGTCGGTGAAGTACGTGTAGAACACGTCCTCCATCTGACCGCCGGCCAGCTTGGCGTCGAAGGTCTTGGGGTCCTGGCACGGGAACGCGTCGTGCATCACGACGTCGATGTCCGGGTTGGCCTTCTGGAACGCCTTGGTGTCGGCGTCGAAGAACGAGCGGTCGACCTTGGCGCTCTTCGGCGGCTCGCAGTTGACGGTGATGCGGGTCTTTCCGTTGGCCGCATCGTCGTCGCCGCTCGAACCGCACGCGGTGGCGGTGAGCGCGACGGAGGACGCCATGAGCATGACGAAGCTACGGCGGAACCCGGTAGTTCTCATTGGTGGACCCCTTCGGGCTGGAGCGAGGAAGGCCCACGGCGGGCGTGCCGCCGTGTTCTGGCGCCGCACACTCAAGCACCGTCGACATCTGTCCGCAAGATGTCGCGCAGAATCTGTAATTATCTGACAGCGGTTGGGGGTCTCCGTTGCAGGTGGTTGCGAACCGGAGTCATGGACCCCGGTACACCCCCTCGGCCAGACCGCTCAGCCGCGGGGCGCCTGAGCGGTCGACCCGCGCACCACCAGCTCCGGCTCGAACAGAAGCTCCTCGGCGGTCACGCTGCTGCCGCCGATCTGCGCGTTCAGCAGTTCCACCGCGGCGCGCCCCATGGCCTCGATGGGCTGGCGGACCGTGGTCAGCGGGGGTTCGGTGCAGTTCATGAAGGCGGAGTCGTCGTACCCGACGACGGAGATGTCTCCCGGGACGCCGAGCCCCTTGCGGCGGGCGGCCCGTACGGCGCCGAGCGCGAGCGGGTCGCTGGCACAGATGATGCCGGTGACCCCCTGGTCGAGCAGCCTGGTGGCCGCGGCCTGACCGCCCTCGAGCGAGAACATCGCCCTTGCCACGTACGCGTCGGGCAGCTCCGGGGCGAGCGCGCGCGCCGCCGCGAGCTTGCGGCCCGAAGGCATGTGGTCGCCGGGGCCGAGGACGAGTCCGATCCGCTCGTGACCGAGCGAGTCGAGATGACGCCAGGCCTGCTCGACCGCGACGGCGTCGTCGCAGGAGACGCACGGGAAGCCGAGGTGCTCGATGGCGGCGTTGACCAGCACCACCGGGATATTGCGGTCCGCGAGCCGGCGGTAGTGGTCGTGCGGCGCGTCGGCCTGCGCGTACAGGCCGCCGGCGAACACCACCCCGGAGACCTGCTGCTGGAGCAGGAGTTCCACGTAGTCGGCCTCGGAGACCCCGCCCTTGGTCTGGGTGCACAGCACCGGGGTGAGGCCCAGCTGGGCGAGGGCTCCGCCGATCACCTCGGCGAAGGCCGGGAAGATCGGGTTCTGAAGCTCCGGCAGCACCAGGCCGACGAGCCGGGCGCGTTCGCCGCGCAGCTGCGTCGGCCGCTCGTAGCCGAGGACGTCCAGGGCGGACAGGACCGCCTGCCGGGTGGAGTCGGAGACACCCGGCTTGCCGTTGAGCACTCGGCTGACCGTGGCCTCACTGACCCCGACCTTCTTCGCCACCTGAGCAAGTCGTCGCGTCATACGCGCAAGAATAGCGCAAGAAATGCAAGCTGCTTGCGTAAAACGTCGGGCGGTTGGTGCGTTCGCGGGGCGGGCCAGGCGCCGGGAGCCGCGACCGGGGGCCTCACGCTCGCAACCGGGTCGGCCGCTCAGTACGCCTTTCACGCAGGGGGGTGGCTTCCTCAGCGGACGGATCTCGCAACGGGGTGACTTCCTCGGCCACCGCCCCGCAATGGGGAAGCTCTCAGCGCACCGACCGGGCACAACGGGGTGGGCTTTCTCAGTACGCCGCTCACCCAGTGCGACGGCTTTCTCAGTGAGCCGCCCACATTCCGCGGACATGGCCCAGGTGGCGTGTCATCACCGCGTGCACGGCTCGCTCGTCGCGCTCCAGGAGGGCGTCGAGGAGTTCCAGGTGCTCCCGGGCGGATGCCTCCAGGCGGCCCGCCCGGACCAGGGCGTCCAGCCCGTACAGGCGTGATCGCTTGCGCAGGTCGCCGACGACCTCGACCAGATGGGCGTTTCCCGCGAGGGCCAGCAGACCGAGGTGGAAGCGGATGTCCGCCTCCACGTAGGCGATGAGATCGCCGGCCGCCGCCGCTGTCACGATCTCCCGGGCGGCCGGACGCAGCGCCTCCAGCGATACGGGGTCCGCCGTGGCGGCCAGCCGCACGACCGTGGGGATCTCGATGAGCGAGCGGATGTGGGTGTACTCGTCGAGCTGCTTCTCGGAGACCTCCGTGACCCGGAACCCCTTGTTCGGGACCGTGTCGACCAGCCCCTCCTTGGCCAGGTCGAGCATGGCCTCGCGGACCGGCGTCGCGGAGACGCCGAACCGGGCAGCGAGCGTCGGTGCCGAGTAGACCTCGCCGGGCCGCAGTTCACCCGCGATCAGCGCGGCGCGCAGCGCGTCGGCCACCCGCTCGCGGTAGCTGCTCCTCCTGCCCCCGAGCGTGGGCAGGTCGGGAGCGGCTGAGGGTGCGCTGCTGCGCTGCGCGGTCATCGAGGTCTCCTCGTACGGGCCGGTGCGCGGTCGTCCTGCCGCACCGCTGTTCTGTGCCATGTCACGTGTTACTGCGGCCTCCAGTATCCACGCCCCGGCCCGGGACCGCTCACAGGACGAACCCGGCCGGGAACGGGTCCGTCGGGTCGAGCAGGTACTGGGCGGTCCCCGTGATCCAGGCACGTCCCGTGAAGCTGGGCAGCACGGCGGGCACCCCGGCGACCTCGGTGGTGCCGAGCAGCCGCCCGGTGAACCGCGTCCCGATGAAGGATTCGTTCACGAACTCGGTGTCCAGCGGGAGTTCACCCCGGGCGTGCAGCTGGGCCATGCGCGCGCTGGTGCCCGTACCGCAGGGTGAGCGGTCGAACCAGCCGGGGTGGATCGCCATCGCGTGCCGGGAGAAACGGGCCGTCGCCCCGGGAGCGTAGAGGTGGACGTGGTGGCAGCCGCGGATCGACGGGTCCTCGGGGTGTACGGGCTCGTCCTCGGCGTTGACCGCGTCCATGAGCGCGAGTCCCGCCGCGAGGATCTCGTCCTTGCGGGAACGGTCGAAGGGCAGGCCGAACTCCTCCAGCGGCAGGATCGCGTAGAAGTTCCCGCCGTAGGCCAGGTCGTACGTCACCGTGCGCCCGTCGGCGAGTGTCGCCTTGCGGTCGAGCCCGACGGCGAAGGACGGCACGTTCCTGAGCGTGACCTCCTTGGCCGCGCCGTCCTCCACGGCGACCTCGGCGACGACGAGCCCCGCCGGGGTGTCGAGCCGGATCGTGGTGACGGGCTCGACGACCTCGACCATGCCGGTCTCCACCAGCACGGTCGCCACACCGATCGTGCCGTGCCCGCACATCGGCAGATAGCCCGACACCTCGATGTAGATCACGCCGTAGTCGCAGTCCGGACGGGTGGACGGCTGGAGGACGGCACCGCTCATCGCCGCGTGGCCGCGCGGCTCGTTCATCAGGAGCTGCTTGATGTCGTCGCGGTGCTCCCGGAAGTACAGCCGCCGCTCGTTCATGGTCGAGCCCGGGACCGTACCGATCCCACCGGTGATCACCCGGGTCGGCATGCCCTCGGTGTGCGAGTCGACGGCGTGCAGGACGAGGTTGCTGCGCATGGGACTCCTCGGTGGTGTCGGTGGACGGCGGGAACGGCGGGTGGGCCGGCGCCCGGCTCGGGTCGGTGGACGGCGGGATGGCGGGGTGGGTCGGTGCCCGGTCAGGCGAGACCGGCGGCGACGGCACGGTCGGTCGCATCGCGCACGGTGGCCTCCTGTCCCGGCAGCAGTGGGACCCGCGGCGGCCGGACCGGCCCGCCACGGCGGCCGACGATGTCCATCGACAGCTTGATCGCCTGGACGAACTCGACCTGGGAGTCCCAGCGCAGCAGCGGGTGCAGCTGCCGGTAGAGCTTGCCCGCGGTGTCGAGATCACCGGCGACTGCCGCGCGGTAGAGCTCGACGCTCGCCCGGGGGAGCGCGTTCGGGTATCCGGCCACCCAGCCCTTGGCACCCGCGAGGGCGAGTTCGAGCAGGACGTCGTCGGCCCCGACCAACAGATCGAGTTCCGGGGCCAGTTCGGCGATGCGGTACGCGCGGCGCACATCGCCGGAGAACTCCTTGACCGCCTGGACGAATCCGGCGGCGTGCAGTTTCGCGAGGAGTTCGGGCACCAGGTCGACCTTGGTGTCGATCGGGTTGTTGTACGCGACGACGGGGACGCCCGCCCGGGAGACCTCCTCGTAGTGGGCGAGGACCGAACGCTCGTCCGCGCGATAGGCGTTGGGCGGCAGCAGCATCACGGCGCCGCAGCCCGCGTCCCTGGCCTGCTCGGCCCAGCGGCGGGCCTCGGCGGAGCCGTACGCGGCGACACCGGGCATCACCCGGGACCCGCCGACCGCCGCGACGGCGGTCTCCACCACTTTGGCCCGCTCCTCGGGCGTGAGCACCTGGTACTCGCCGAGCGATCCGTTCGGTACGACGCCGTCGCAGCCGTTCTCGACCAGCCAGGCGCAGTGCTCGGCGTACCGGCCGTGGTCGACGGACAGGTCGTCGTTCAGCGGGAGCGCGGTGGCGACGAGGACTCCGCGCCACGGGCGCCGGCTGTCGGGGGTGACGGTCATGAGGTGCTCATCCCTCTCAATAGGGTGTGACATTTCACTGACGTCGAGGTGGGGTGGAGTGAAGTGGGGTGAGGTGGAATTCCCGGTGATCAGTCGCTGTCGTCCGAACCCGCCCCGGGTGTCCGGTCGTCTCCGTCGGAATCCGCGCCGGGTGTCCGGTCGTCTTCGTCCGACCCCGCGCCAGGTGTCCGGTCGTCTTCGTCCGACCCGGCCCCGGCGAGGACACCGAGCGGTACCGGGCGTGCCAACAGCCTGCGTGCGGGCGTCTGTTCACAGTCGGCGAGGCCGGCGACGGCGGGTTCGCACATCCGGCCCTGACACCATCCCATTCCGGCACGGGTGAGCAGCTTGACCGTCCGTACGTCCCCGGCGCCGAGGCCGGTGACCGCCTCGCGTACCCGGCCGGCCGTGACCTCCTCGCAGCGGCACACGACGGTGTCGTCGGTCACCTGCTCCGTCCAGCGGGCGGGCGGCGAGTACACCGCGTCGAGCGCGGCGGCGAACGACCGTGCTCGCGCCCGGACCCGGGCGGCGCGGGCGGCCGAGCGCGGGTCGGGGCCGGTGCCGCGCAGCCGGGCCGCCACCGACCGGCCCGCGAGGTGCCCTTCGGCCAGGGCCAGCGCGGCTCCGCCGATTCCGGTGGTCTCACCGGCGGCCCAGACGCCGGGCACGTCGGTGCGCTGCTCGTCGTCCACGTCGACCTTCGCCGCGTCGACCCGGCAGCCGAGCGCTTCGGCGAGATCGGTGTGCGGGACCATCCCGTGTCCGACGGCGAGCGTGTCGCACGGGATGCGGCGCCCGGTTCCCGGCCGTACGCGCCCGTCGGGGCCGAGCGCGGCGACGGTGACGGCTTCGAGCCGCGCCTCGCCGTGGGCCTCGACGACCGTGTGCCGCGGGATGAACGGGAGGCGGTGGCGCAGGAGCCTGGCCGCGTACGAGGCCCCTTCGGCGATCTTGCCGGGGTCGGCCGTCAGCGCCGCGGCCCCGCGCAGCAGCCTTCTCGGATCGAGGGACTCCACGAGCGCGGCGACCTCGGTGCCGGCGGCTGCAAGTCCGGTCGCCACGGGCAGCAGCAGCGGCCCGCTTCCCGCGACGACGACTCTGCGGCCCGGCACGACGAGACCGCCCTTGAGCATGGCCTGCGCCCCGCCCGCGGTCACGACGCCGGGCAGGGTCCAGCCGGGGAAGGGCAGCACCTTCTCGTATCCGCCGGTCGCGAGGAGCACGGCGTCGGCGCGCACCTCGACGGAGCGTTCCTGGAGCGGCCCGAGGAGGGCGTGGACGGTGAACCCCGGCCGTGCGCCCGTCGGCTCCCCTGTCCGTTCGACCAGCCAGACATGATGGTCCGTCAAGTGCGTGATCGTGCCCGCTTCCAGGTGCGCGGCGAGCCCCCGTTCGAGCCGCTGCCACGTGCGCCACCGATGGTGCAGTGCGCCGGGCCGCCGGGCACCGAGGCCGCTCGCGGGCCGCCGGTAGAACTGTCCGCCCGCCGCCGGGGCCGAGTCGACGAGCGTCACCCTGATGCCACGGGCGGCCGCGGCCAGGGAAGCGGCGAGACCGGCCGGGCCCGCGCCGATCACCGCGAGACGGTGGGGTCCGTCAGTCATCGTGGCCGGTGCCTTCCTGTGTGCGGATCGTGTCGCCCGGCGCCAGCGGGACCAGACAAGCCCGTTGGTTGGGGCGGTCGTTGACGGTGACGAGACAGTCGAAGCAGACGCCGATGCCGCAGAAGACTCCACGGGGCCTGCCCGCGTCACGGGTGCTGCGCCACGCGGTGATGCCCTCGGCCCACAGCGCGGCGGCGACGGTCCGGCCGGGCAGCACCTCGATCGCCCGGCCGTCGAGGGTGACGGTGAAGGCGGGGCCGGGTTCCGCCCGTACGAGGTCCAGGGGGTTCACGCGGTCTCCTCGGGGAAGCGGTCGGGGCGGAACGGCGTGAGGTCGAGGCCGGGCGCCCTGCCCGCCAGGACCCGCGCGATCAACTGCCCGGTCCCGGTGGACAGTCCGATGCCGGCTCCTTCGTGACCGCAGGCGTGGAAGAGTCCGGGCGCCCTGGGGTCGGGGCCGATGGCGGGGAGATGGTCGGGCAGGTAGGGCCGGAATCCGAGGTAGGTCCGCAGGGCGCGCACCCGAGAGAGGAACGGGAAGAGCCGTGTGGCGCCGGCGGCCAGTTCCCGTACGACGGGCAGCGAGAACGTCCGGTCGAAGCCGACCCGTTCCCGGCTCGCGCCGATCAGGATCGGGCCGGCCGCGGTCCCCTCGACCACCGGCGACGTCTGGAGGGCAGCCGAATCGCTGGCGACGTCGGCGACATAGTCGGCGGCGTACACCTTGTGGCGCACCATGCGCGGCAGGGGCTCGGTGACGAGGACGAATCCCCGGCGGGGCAGGACCGGAAGCGTGACTCCCGCGAGCGAGGCCACTTCGGCACCCCAGGTGCCGGCCGCGTTGACGACGGCGGGTGCGTGCAACTCGCCCCGGTCGGTGCGCACTCCGCGGACCGAGCCGTCCCTCGCGCGCAGCACCTCGGTCACGGTGCGCCCGGTCAGCAGTCGCGCCCCCGACGCCCGCAGCAGCTGTGCGGCGGCGAGGGCGGGCATCACCTGGGTGTCCTGCGGATAGTGGACGGCGCCCGCGAGGCCCGGCGCCAAACACGGCTCCAGATCATGCAGTTGGCCGGCGGAGACCTGTTCGGCCAGCACACCGGCGGTCCGCTGGCCGGCCGCGAACGTCTCCAGCGCGGCCAGTGCCTCGGGGGTGGACGCGACTACGACACCGCCCTTGGCCTCGTACTCGACCGCTTTCGCGTGCTCCTCGGCGAGGTCGGCCCACAGACGCCCGGAGAGCAGGGCCAGGTCGAGTTCGGGTCCCGGCTCCTTGTCGGAGACGAGCAGATTCCCCTCCCCCGCTCCGGTCGTACCGCCGGCGACCGGGCCCCGGTCCACCACGACGACGTCGAGGCCCTCGCGAGCCGCGTACAGAGCACAGGCGGCGCCCACCATTCCGGCTCCGACGACCACGACATCGCAGGTAACAGGCTGACTCACGTCAGTACTATGTCACATATTTCTTGCCGCGACCGGGAGTCCGACGGAAGTGGCGGCGTTCGACGCGATGCCAGGGGTGCGGTGCGACCGCCACCGGGGCACCACCTGGCATCACCCGACACCAAGTGGCACCATCCAGCGCCAATCGGTGCCACCCCACACGACCGGATGGCACATTGGCGCACATGACGCCACCACTCCAGGAACGACCCCCTTCCCATCTCCGCAGGTCAGGGGCCCGCCCTGCGGGATGCGGCGACACGCGGTGCCATTTGGGCTTGCGCATGGCGCCATAGTGGTGCCACCATGTCGTCATGGACCTCACTCCGTATGTCGACACCCTGCGCCGGGAACTCGCGGTGGCCGCCCAGGCCGGCGGGGAAGAAGCCCGTCAGCTGGCCGAGCGGCTCACCGCACCGCTGGAGTCGGCGACCCGTCTGACCATGCTCAACGTGCTCTCCGCCGCGATGGACGAGATCACCCGTGAGCTGGCCCCCGGCTCGGTCGACGTACGGCTGCGCGGACTGGACCCCGACTTCGTCGTGACACCACCGCCCTCCTACGGCGGCACCACGGAAGTGGCGGAGGCGCCCGTCGAACCGTTCAGGGCGCAGGCGCCCGGTGACGGCGACGAGGGTGGCACCGCCCGCGTCAACCTGCGTCTGCCGGCCCACCTCAAGGCGCGCGCCGAGGAGGCCGCGAACCGCGAAGGCCTGTCGGTCAACGCGTGGCTGGTGCGGGCCGTCTCCGCCGCGGTCGACGGCGGAACCCGGCCGCGCGCGACCGGCAGGACCCGCACGGTCGGCCAGAGCTTCACGGGCTGGGTTCGCTAGCCGCGCCCGGCACGAGCCCCAGCACCAGCACCAGCACCAGCACCAGCACGAACGCCAACACCAACACCCACAGCCACAGCCACAGCCACAGCCCAACGAATCCCAGCACGGCACCCACACCACGTCCCACCTGCGGGGACGACCCAAGGACTCACGAGGACGGTACAGCCATGCCTTCTTTCGACACTCCCGAGCCGATCTCGGTCACCGCCGAGGTGGCCGCCGGTTCCATCCGCTTCAGCGCGGCGGACCGCCGCGACACGGTCGTCGAGGTGCGACCCCTGGACCCCGAGAAGGACAGGGACGTACGGGCCGCCGAACAGACCGAGGTCGTGTACGCGAGCGGCGTCCTGACGGTCAGGACGAAGCAGCGCCATCTGATCGGTTCGAGTGGCGCCGTCGACGTGACGGTCGAGCTGCCCACGGGCTCCGGGATCGACATGAACTGCTCCTGGACCCAGGTGCTCACCGAGGGAAGGCTCGGCGAGGTCCGCGTGAAGACCTCGGCCGGCGACGTGCGCCTCGACACCACCGGCCCGCTGAATCTGACGGCGTCCCACGGCCTGATCACCGTGGACCGGGTCGAGGGCATGGCCGAGATCACCAGCAGCACGGGCAACGTGCGCGTCGGCACGGTCGACGGACCCGCCGTCCTGAAGAACTCCCACGGCAGCACCACCGTCGGCACCGTGACCGGCGAACTGCGGGTGAGCGGCACCAACGGCGGCGTCGACATCGCGCGCGCCGGGACATCGGTCGCCGGCACCACCACCAACGGACACCTCCGTGTCTCCGAAGTCCGCGGCGGCGAAATCCGGCTGGAGACGTCCAACGGCTCCATCGAGGTCGGTATTCACGACGGCGTCGCCGCCTGGCTCGACGTCAGTTCCAACCGCGGACAGGTACGCAACATGCTCGCCGCGTCCGAGGCTCCCGAGCAGACCGAGGGCACCGTCGCGGTCCACGCCCGGAGCAATTGGGGCAACATCGACATCCTGCGCTCCAAGTCCTGAGCTCCTCGCGCCGCCCCGCACCGCCGCTTCGCCGCACCGCACCCCACCGCCGCACCGCCGCACCGCTTCCCCGCCGCACCGCTTCCCCGACACCGCCTCAGCCTCCGCGCCGCCCTTCCGTAGGACCTGAGGCCCCTCCCCCTCGGCCCCGCCCCCTTCTCTTCCTGCGCCTCCTCCACCCAGCCTCCGAACGGAGAGCTCCATGCCTTCTTCTGTCATGCCCATGCCCAGACGAGGTGACGGTCCGCGGCAGCCCCCCGCCGTCACCGCCATCGGACTGCGCAAGTCGTACGGCGACAAGACCGTGCTCGACGGCATCGATCTGCGCATCCCGGCCGGCTCCGTCTTCGCGCTGCTCGGGCCCAACGGCGCCGGAAAGACCACCACCGTGCAGATCCTGTCCACGCTCATCGCAGCCGACGGCGGGCAGGCCCAGGTCGCGGGCCACGACGTCGCCACGTCACCGGCCGGGGTGCGTGCCGCGATCGGCGTCACCGGACAGTTCTCCGCGCTCGACGACCTGCTCACCGCCGAGGAGAACCTGATCCTCATGGCCGACCTGCTGCGCCTCGGCAAGCGCGAAGGGCGTTCCCGCGCAGCGGAGTTGCTCCAGCGGTTCGACATCGCGGACGTCGGGGACAAGCGCGCCGCGACCTTCTCCGGCGGCATGCGGCGCCGGCTCGACCTCGCCATGACGCTGGTCGGCGATCCTCAGGTGATCTTCCTGGACGAGCCGACGACCGGGCTCGATCCCCGCAGCCGCCGCACCATGTGGGACACGGTGCGCTCGCTGGTCGCGGGTGGCACCACCGTCTTCCTCACCACTCAATACCTGGACGAGGCCGACCAGTTGGCCGACCGGATCGCGGTGCTCGACGGCGGCCGGATCGTCGCCGAGGGCACCCCCGGCGAACTCAAGGCGCAGATCCCCGGCAGCCACGTACTCCTGCGGTTCACCGAGCAGGCCGAGTACGGGCGCGCGGCCGACGCCTTCCCCGGCGCGGTCCGCGACGACGAGGACCTCGCGCTGCGCGTAGCCGGTGACGGCGGCCTCGACGCGCTGCGCGCCCTGATCGACCGGCTGGACGCCGCCGGGATCAGGGCCGCCGACCTCTCCGTGCACACCCCCGACCTCGACGACGTGTTCCTCGCCCTGACCGGCGACGGCACCGCGAGCACCGGCACCGGCAGCCCCCTTCACGCCAAGGAGACCCCGCGATGAGCACCCTCACGTACGCCGTGCAGGACTCGATGACGATGCTGCGGCGCAACCTCAAGCACGCGATCCGCTATCCGGCGGTGTCGCTCGGCGCCGCCATGATGCCGATCCTGATGCTGGTGCTGTTCGTCTACGCCTTCGGCGACTCGATCGGCGCGGGAATCGGCGGCGGCCGGAACGCCTACCTGCAATATCTGACGCCCGGCGTCATCATCATGGGGGTGGCGGCCGGGGCGATGTCGACCTCGATCGCGGTGTGCTCCGACATGACCGAGGGCATCATCAATCGCTTCCGCACCATGAACATCACCCGGTCGTCGTTCATGACAGGCCATGTGGTCGGCAGCGTCATCCAGACGATGGTGAGCATGGTCCTGGTCGTCGGGTTCGCGCTCGCCATCGGCTTCCGGTCGGACGCGAGCCCGCTCGAATGGCTCGCCGCCGCCGGTCTCCTCACGGCCATCACGTTCGCGGTGACCTGGCTGTCCGCGGCGCTCGGCCTGATCTCCAAGACGGTCGAGTCCGCGAGCAACAAGCCGCTGCTGGTCCAGTTCCTGCCGTTCCTCGGCTCCGCGTTCGTGCCGGCCGGCTCGATGTCACCGGGCCTTCGCTGGTTCGCCGAGAACCAGCCCTTCACACCGATGACCGAGACACTGCGCGGCCTGCTCTCCGGCTCGGCGATCGGGGACAACGGCTGGATCTCGCTCTCCTGGTGCGCCGGCATCACCCTGGTCGGCTACGTCTGGTCGCGTTCGCTGTTCAACAGCACCACCAGACGCTGAGGCCGTACGGGCGAGGGGCGGCCGGAGTCCGTGCGCGGCGGACTCCGGCCGCCCCTCGGTGGCGTCAACACGTCTACGAACGGCGGCGGTTCGCCCGGGCCGTCAGATCCGGCTCTCGGCGGCCGTGTCCGCGGACAGCCGCTGGGCCGCGTAGATCGGGATCACCGAGAGCAGGACGAGCACCGCGGCCACCACGTTCACGACCGGTGCCTGCTGCGGCCTGGTCATGTTGTTGAAGATCCAGATCGGCAGGGTCTCGATGCCGGGCCCCGCCGTGAACGTCGTCACGACGATCTCGTCGAAGGACAGTGCGAAGGCGAGCAGTCCGCCGGCCAGCAGCGCCGAGCGCACCATCGGGAACGTGACGTCGACGAAGGCCCGGAAGGTGTCCGCGCCCAGGTCCATCGCGGCTTCCTCGTACGTTCCTGACGTGCGGCGCAGTCGCGCGACCACGTTGTTGAAGACGACGACGATGCAGAAGGTCGCGTGGCCGACGATCACGGTGAACATGCCGAGACCGACGCCGAGGGGTTCGAGCACCGTGCTGAACGCCGAGTTGAGCGCGATGCCCGTGACGATGCCGGGCAGCGCGATCGGCAGGACGACCACGAAGGAGATGGCGTCCCGGCCGAAGAACCGGTGGCGGGCGACCGCGAACGCGATCAGCGTTCCCAGGACGAGCGCGATGGCCGTGGCGCCGAGACCTGCCTTCACCGAGACCCACAGGGCCGCGCGGGCACCCTCGTTCTCCCAGGCGATCGACCACCAGTGGACGGTGAGTCCGGAGGGCGGCCAGCTCGCGCTGCGGTCCCGGTTGAAGGAGTTGACGAGGACGAGCGCGAGCGGCACGTAGATGAAGGCGAAGCCGAGCCCGGCTGCGACACGCAGCGCGATGCGCGCGGGACGGGACAGTTGCACAGCGGGCTCCTCAGAGACTGCTCAGGGCGCCCGTGCGGCGCATCGCGAGGAGGTACACCACGATGACCACGACGGGGACCGTGCCGAGCGCGGCGGCCATGGGCAGGTTCAGTTCGATGTTGGAGTAGACGACGTTGCCGATGAGCTGGGTCTTGCCGCCGACGATCTGCACGGTGATGTAGTCGCCGAGGCTGAGCGAGAAGGTGAAGACCGAGCCGGCGGCCACGGACGGCAGGACCATCGGCAGCACCACGGACCGGAACGTCCGGCTCGCCCTGGCGCCCAAGTCCGCCGAGGCGTCGAGGAGGTTGGCGGGCAGCTGCTCCAGCGCGGTGTGGATCGGCAGGATCATGTACGGCAGCCACAGGTAGGTCAGCGCGATGATCGCCGCCGTGAGTCCGTACCCGGGTCCGCTCAGCCCGAGGGGCTTCAACGCCCAGTCGGCGAGGCCGCCTTGGGAGAGGATCAGCCGCCAGGCGTACACCTTGACGAGGTAACTCGCCCACAGCGGCGTGAGGATGGCGACGACGAGCAGCGGGCGTCGCTTCGGCGGGGCGATCCTGGCCGTGTAGAAGGCGATCGGGAAGGCGATCAGCGCGCACAGGGCGGTGACCGCGAGGGCGACGCCGACGCTGCGCAGGATGACCTGCCGGTACACGGGCGTGGTGAACAACTGGTGGAAGTTGTCGGTCGACCAGACCTTCACGACCTCGGAGGTGAAGGAGTTCGTCGTCCAGAACGCCGAGACGAACAGCACGGCCAGGGAGCCGAGATAGAGCACCGCCAGCCAGAGCAGGGGTGCGGTCAGCAGCAGGGACAGCCGCAGCCGGGAGTGCCGGTGCAGTGTCCCCGCGAGCCGCCGGACGGGGGAGCGTCCGGCGGCCTGCGGGGTGGAGGTCATCGTCCGGTCAGCCCTTGATCTCGGTCCAGGCCTGGACCCACTTCGCGTACGGCACGCACTTGACGTCGGTGCGGCCGTCGAGGCACTGCTCGATGGGCGTGTTCCAGAACGCGATGTTCTTCCAGTAGCTCTCGTCGGTGGCGTGGAAGGTGTCGCAGAAGGTCTTGTCGCTGGTGTACCGGCACGCCTGGGAGTTGGCGGGCGCCTCACCGAAGTACTCGGCCACCTGGGCGTTCACCTTCGGGGAGATGATCCAGTCCATCCACTTGTAGGCGCAGTTGGGATGCTTGGCCCTGGCGGAGACCATCCAGGTGTCGGACCAGCCCGTGGAACCCTCCTTGGGCACGAAGGCCTTCACCTTGGCGCCCTCGTCGGCCGTGAGGTTGGCGATGACCTGCCAGGTGGTGCCCACCACGGAGTCGCCGCTCTTGAACGCGGAGATCTCCTTGAGGTAGTCACTCCAGTACTCCCCCACGTTCGCGCTCTGCTTCTTCAGCAGCGCGACGGCCGCGTCGAACTGCTTCTGGTCGAGCGCGTAGGGGTCCTTGATCTTCAGCTCGGGCCTGGCCGACTTCAGATAGAGCGCCGCGTCGGCTATGTAGATCGGCGAGTCGTACGCGGTGACGTGGCCCTTGTACGCCGAGGCGTCGTCGAAGACCGCGGACCAGGAGGTGGGGGCGGGGGTGACCTTCTGGGTGTTGTACATCAGGAGGTTGGCGCCGCGGCCGTGCGGGATGCCGTACATCTGGCCCTTGACGGAGTTCCAGGGGCCGTTCTTCAGGCCGCTGAAGACGTTCTTGTAGTTCGGTACGAGGCCGGTGTTGACCGGGGCCGCGTCGCCCGAGGCGATGAGGCGCAGGGAGGCGTCGCCCGAGGCGGAGACCGCGTCGTACTGACCGGTCTTCATCAGCTTGACCATCTCGTCGGAGCTGGCGGCCACCTTGGAGTTGACCTGGCAGCCGGTCTGCTTCTCGAAGTCGCCGACCCAGTTGACCTTGGGGTCGTTGGAGCCGTCCTCGACATAGCCGGCCCAGGCGATCAGGTTGACCTGTCCCTCGGTCCTGCCGAGCTTCGTCTGCGCCTTGAGGTCGGGCGGGTTGAGGCCGGTGGACGCGGAGGAGGCCGCGCCGGACGAACCGCAGGCGGTGGCCGCGAGGAGCACCGCGACGGCGGCGGCGGCCTTGAGGGTTGGGGTGAGGCGCACGGCGTACTCCATACGTGACGGGGGACTTGAGCGTGGATGTCAGCTGGGGTCGGGGACCCGGAAGGCGTGGCGGCGGTGCCACTGGAGCCGGACGCGGGTGCCGCGCAGCGCGGCGACGTCCTCGGAGGAGGTCTCCAGGTTCTGCTGGAGTGCGGTGAGGCGGCCGCCCGCGTCGAGGTCGACCAGGAAGCGGGTGGCGTCGCCCAGGTAGACGACCTCGGCGACGGTGCCGGTGGTGGTGGAGTGCTCCGGCTCGGCCGCCTCGCCGGCCGCGCCGGTGTCGGCAGTCTCGGCACCCGCCGGGGTCTCCGGCGTCTCCGCGGTGACCCGGATCTTCTCCGGCCGGATGCTGTACGTGCCGGGGGCGCCGACGACCTGCTGCGCGGCCTGGCCGTCGAGCAGGTTGGACGTGCCGACGAAGCCCGCGACGAAGGCGGTGGCGGGGCGTTCGTAGATCTCGGCCGGAGTGCCGACCTGCTCGATGCGGCCCTGGTGGAAGACGGCGATGCGGTCGCTCATCGTCAGGGCCTCCTCCTGGTCGTGGGTGACGAACACGAAGGTGATGCCGACCTCGCGCTGGATCGCCTTGAGTTCGACCTGCATCTGCTCGCGCAGCTTGAGGTCGAGAGCGCCGAGCGGCTCGTCGAGGAGCAGGACGCGGGGGCGGCCGACCAGGGCCCTGGCGAGGGCGACGCGCTGGCGCTGGCCTCCGGAGAGCTGGGCCGGACGGCGGCGGCCGTACCCCTCCAGGCGTACGTCGGCGAGCGCCTTGCGGGCCCGGACCAGCCGCTCGGCCTTGGGCACCCTGCGGACCTTGAGGCCGTAGGCGACGTTCTCCTCGACGGTCATGTGCGGGAAGAGGGCGTAGTCCTGGAAGACGGTGTGCACGTCCCGTTCGAAGGGGGCGAGACCGGTGACCTCCTGGCCTGCCAGCTCGATCCTGCCCTCGGTCGGGCTCTCGAATCCGGCGATCATCCGCAGCACGGTCGTCTTGCCCGAGCCGGACGGGCCGAGCATCGAGAAGAACTCGCCGTCGGCTATCTCCAGATCGACTCCGGCCACGGCGGTCGTCTCGCCGAACGCCTTTCGCAGGCCCTGGAGCCGGATCGCCTTTGCCTCCATGGGCGGGGAACCTTTCTGGTGCGGTGGTGCGTTGCAACACTGACCGGAAAGATATGAAGTCATAGTTCAAATCTCAAGACCCCTTTAGAGTAAAGGTTGAGTCAACGCACAAGGTGGTGACCATGAAGCAACACAGGGGCGACGGCGTTCGCAGAGCCGTCTTCACTCCCGTGGACAACCGCGCGCGCGTCGAGACGGTCGTACACCGGATCGGCGACGCCATCGAGCTGGGACTGCTCGCCGACGGGGAGCAGCTGCCCGGCGAGATGGAGCTGGCCGGGCAGCTCGGCGTGTCCACGGTCACCCTGCGCGAGGCGCTCATGGCCCTGCGGCAACAGGGGCTGGTGACCACGCGGCGCGGGCGCGGCGGCGGCAGCTTCGTGTCACTGCCCGAAGTACCGGGCGAGGAGAGGCTGTTGTCCCGGCTGGCCGGCTTTGGCACCGAGGAGCTGCGCGACCTGGGCGACCACTGGGCGGCCCTGTCCGGGGCGGCGGCCAGACTCGCGGCGCAGCGGACCGAACCGGACGACCTCAAGGCACTGCGGCGCACCCTGGACGACCTGTCGTCCGCCGAGGACGCCGCCGCCCGCAGCCGCGTCTACGGCCGCTTCCACGTCGAACTCGCCGCGGCGGCGCAGTCCGCCCGGCTGACGCGTGAGCAGGTCGTACTCCAGACGGAGGTGGGCGCGCTGATGTGCCTCCTGCTCGGGGACGACGAATATCGTGAAGAAGTCGCAGACCGTCATCGCTCCGTAATCTCGGCCGTGCAAGATGGGGCCCACGATTCGGCCAGAGCACTGGCCGAGCGGTGCGTACTGGACTCGACGGCGCGGCTCATCACCCTGCGCCTCTCGATGCCGCGTGCCGTGTCAGGTCCACGTCCACTGGAGGGCACCCATGCGCCGGAGCCCCGGACCCGTCGGCGCGACGGCGACGCTTGACGTCTCCGCCGAGGCGGCCGTCGCCGCCCAGGTCCGCTGCACGCTGGAGGCCGTGTTCGACGCGGTCACCGAGACCCGGGCCGACACGACCGCGCTCCTCACCCGGGTCGCCGCCGAGGGCCGCCGCCCGGCGACGGTGGATCTGGCGGCACTGCGCCCTGGACTGCATCTGCGGCTCACCCGGCAGGAGTTGGTGTCGGGCGCCGGGTTCGTGGCCGCGCCCGGCCTGCTCGGGGACGTACCGGCGTGGCTGGAATGGTGGCAGCAGGGCTCCGACAAAAGCCTGCGACCGCTGCTGCTCGACCTCGATCCGGCGCACTCCGCGTACTCGGACTACACGCACTGGGACTGGTTCGCGCTGCCCCGCGACACGGGGCAGCGCGCGGTCGCGGGGCCCTACGTCGACTATCTCTGCTCCGACGAGTACAGCCTGACGCTGTCCGCGCCGATCCATGTGGACGGCCGGTTCGTGGGGGTGGCGGCGGCCGACGTGTATCTGCGGCACTTCGAGGGCGCGGTCGTCCCGCTTCTCCAACGGCTGCCCGCAGCCGCCTACTTGGTGAACGCTCGGGGCCGGGTGGCCGCGTCGGCCGACCCCGCGCATCTGGCCGGATCGCTCACCAAGGGGCCCGACTTCGCGGCCGTGCTGGCGGGGGCCCGGAGCACGCGCCACGAGAACATGCGGCTCGTTCCCTGCGACAGCGTGCCCCTCGTCCTGGTGATGCCGGCCGGCTGAGCGGGCCCGGCCTTCGAGGAGCCCTGGTCCCTCCGAGGGCCGCACGGCCGAGGACGGCCCCGCGCGGGGTGCGACTCCGGATCAGCACCGGGAGCCCTGGCCGACGCGCGTCACACGGCGCGAAGCTCCGCCGCGCCGTTGCGCGTCCTGCGTGTCCTGCGCGGTCCGCCCGTGACCGGCCGGCCCGCCTCGCGCAGCACCAGGGTCATCCGCGAATAGCCCATGTCCTGAAGGGTCCTGGGGGTGTCGTCGACGATCCGGCAGTCCGCTCCGCCCCAGCGGGGGTCGGGGTGGATCAGCGGTCGTACGGCGCCGTCGTGCTCGACCCCGCGCGGTCCGACCGCCTCGATCCAGTGCGGCAGACCGTGCCGATAGGCGGCGTCCATGATCGGGTCCTGGGCGATGTCCCGGCGGATCGCCTGGAGTCCGCGGTCCTGGCCGTTGCGCTCCACCGCCGCGGCGAAGTGCGCGAGCATCGGCAGGCACCAACTCGACTCGTGATCGCCGAGAACCGATCCCGCGTCCGGGTGAAACAGGACGAAGCGAAGGAAGTTGTCGCCCGGCATGGCGGTCGGGTGGGCCCCGACACCGTCGAAAAGTGTCTCGAACGCGGCGTTGGACAGCACGACGTCCCAGCGGTGGTCGAAGACGACGGAGGGGAAGGGCACGGCCTCGAGAAGCGTGGCGTAGTCCTGGAGGTACGCCTGCGCTTCGAGACTCTCGGGGACAGGTCGCGGCTGGGACCGCTGCCTTCCTGCCTGGTACGCCATCGGGAGGTCACCCCTCTTGCCTCTGCGGCCTTCACGCGGCGCCCCGATCCTGCTGCCCCGGGGACTGGCGTGTCAACTATCGTGGCATTTGGAGCTTGTTGACGGCTGAATCTCGCCACAGTTGTGGCGAGACCTGGATGTGAGTTCGAGTGACGGGCTACGCTCCGGTTGGTCCCCGGTCTTGCCGCCGGGATGGTTCCTGACCCTCGTGTCCACATGGTTCCCGAAGTTCGTGAGAGCCACCTGAGAGAGACGTAGGAGATCTGTCGGTGACGGATGGCTTCGAGGTTCCGTGCGCCACGGCGACGGTTCTGTTGCAGGCCGTCGTGGCCAGGGTCACCGCACTCGCCGACCGGCTCGGTGTGCCGCACGCCGAAGTCTTCGACGTACGGCGGTTGTCGGCCGAGTCCGGCGTCCCCGAGCCCGTGGCGAAGGCCCTGCTCCACGGCCGCCCCGCGGGAGAACCCGACCTGCAAGCACGCTTTCTGCAACGCCTGGACCTGCTGCGGCGCACCCGGCTCAAGCCCAACGGCCGCCGCTACACACAGCAGGAGATCGCCGACGGAGCCGCCATGTCGCGCCAGCAGGCGGGCGCCCTGATCAACGGCGACCGGCGCCCCACCATGGAGCACTGCGACGCCATCCAGCGCTTCTTCCGGGTGCACGCGGGATTCCTCACGGCCGAGGACTCCGAAGCCCTCGTGGGCGCCCTCCAGCGCTCGGAACAGGAACTCCTGCAACGGCTCGCCGACCGGGAACGCGCGGCGGTCTCCGTCGCCCGCGATCCGCTCGAACGGCTGCTCCTCGACCACGGCGTCCGCGGAATAGCCTGGCGGGCCGCGCAGCTGCCCACGGACCAGCACCGGGACAAGGTCGCGGAATGGCTGGACATGCTTCTGGAGAGCGTCAAACGGCCCGAGTCGTGAGCCGGGGGAGAGCAGTGGGCATCGGAAGGGAAATGCGCCGTCTGTGCGGCGAGCTGGTCTCGGAGCTCTCGCTCCCGGCACCGGCGGCACCCGCCGACCTCTACACCGCGCTGTGCGGCGCGATGAGCAGGCGCCGCGGCCGTCCCGTCCAGTTCCGTACGGCCGCCTTCCCGCCCGGCACCGCCAGCGGACTGTGGCTCGACATGGCCGAACAGGACCTGGTCGTCATCGAGCAACGCACCGCTCCCGACCACCAGTTGGTCATCCTCGGCCACGAGCTGTGGCACATGAAGGCCGGGCACTGCGGCCATCACGTCGACGGCGCGGCCGTCGCGGCACGCTTACTCGGCGACGGGGCGGACCTTCAGGCCACCGTCCTGAAAGTGGCGGCGCGCACCCGCTTCGACCTCGCCGACGAGCAGGAGGCCGAAAGCTTCGGTCTTCTGCTCGCCAGCAAATGCCGTACCTGGCTGGCCGGTTCCTCGTTGCGCGGCCCGGTGCAGCGGCACGGTCTGGCCGGCCGCATCGAGGCCTCCCTGGGCTGTCGCGGCCCGCGAGGCTGAAGGTTCCGGGGCCATGGACGGATCGAGCTACTACATCCCGGCCGTCGCCATGGGCGCGGCGATCGCGTTCAAAGGGCCCTCGCTGCTGCGCGGCTGGCGTGATCCGCTGCTGCGGTCCGTGGGCGTACTCCTCGCCCTCGCGGGCCTGGTGTTCCTCTTCGCGGCCCCACCAACCATCGCCGCGGTCAACGACATCACCGGGACACCCAACATCTCGGCCCCGATCGTCTACTGCCTGCTGAGCGCCTACAGCGCCTCGTGTCTCGTGCTGATCATCAACTGGCGCGGCGGACCGCCCGAGGTGACCCGGCGGCTCTCGCGCCGCTGGATCCTCGGCTACACGGTGGTCGGCGTCACGCTGATCGTCCTGTTCGCGCTCGGGGACGCCTCCGAGGAACGGCTGCGCGACCTCGACACCTACTACGCCAACACCCCCTTCATCCGCGAGATGATCGTCCTCTACCTCGCGTCGCTCACCGTCGCCGGTGTCGCGATGAACATCATGTGCTGGCGCTGGGCGATCCAGGTCAACGGCCGACTGCGCGCCGGCCTGGTGATCATCGCTTTCGGTTCGCTGTGCAACATCCCTTATTCCGCCGCCAAGTTCACCGCCGTGGTCGCCCGCTGGAACGGCGCGGACCTGGACGGCCTCAGTACCAATGTGGCCCCGCTGATGGCCTCGGCCGGGGCCCAGATCACCGCCGTCGGCTTCTGTCTTCCCCTCGCCTGGCGGCGTATCGAGGACAGCTGGAACACCTGGTCGGCCTACCGCCGGCTCGGGCCGCTGTGGCGCGAACTGAAGCCGGTCTCCGTGCCCGCGGACCGAGCGGTGCGGATGTCCTGGTGGACCCCCGCCGAACTCCAGGTCACCCAGCGGGAGTCCGACATCCACGACGGCATGCTGAGCCTCTACCCCTACTTCGACTCCGAGGTGCGCTCCCGGGCCTACGGCGCCGCGGTCGCCGCGGGCTCCTCCGCCGCCGAGGCGCACGCCGAGGCGGACGCCGCGATGGTGACGGTCGCGGTGCGGGCCAGGGCCGCCGACCCCGAGGGCCGTGTCATCAACTCGGCGGAGACCGCGGACGCACCGCCCTCGACCGGGTCCACCTTCGGGCACACGGACGGACAGCGCGACCTCGTGCGCATGTCCGTAGCACTGCGCCGTTCGCCCGTCGTCGCGGCGGCCCGGGGCCGGACGGCGACCTGACCCGAACACGGCACCCGCGAACGAGCCGGCTGACCCGGCACCGGAGGCACCCGGGGCCGCGCCCTCAGGTCGCGCTGCGTTCGCCGGCCTCGCGCAGTTCCCTCTCCACAGCACGGCTTCGGACAGTGTCGGGTTGCCCCGCCGCCGTCCCCGGACGCCCTTCGCGCAGCAGTTCCCGCCACCTCTCGCGGCTCCAGTCGGCCGCGGGCGTGGCCGTCGTGAACTCCTCGACCAGTGCCAGGAAGCGCGCCGGATCGCTGTGGAAGGGGAAGTGCCCCGCCCCTTCGAAGATCTCCAGGCGGCTGCCGGGCATCGCGTCGTGGGCCCGGTGGGCGTGGCGCACCGGCACCACACTGTCCCGGTCTCCCCAGAGCAGCATGGTGGGCATGCCCTCCGTGAGGTAGCAGCGGTCGAGCATGGTGACCGCCTGGCCGCGCCAGTCGACCACGGCCCGCAGGGTCCGGATGAACGCGCTGCGCGAGATCGCGTCGGGCAGCGCGTCCACGAGATGCAGCAACTCGGGTGCGTCCTGCGCCAGATCGGCATCGAGCAGGCGCATCAGACGCAGGAAAAGGCCCACTTGGAGCCGCATGCCGGGCAGTTGCAGCGTGGAGAGCAACAGATGGGCGCCCGGCAGTGACACGGCACGCAGCACCGGGTTGACCTCGCCCCCGACTCCGCCCGCGCTGACCAGGATCATCCGCTCGGTACGTTCGGGGAACTGGTAGGCGAACTGCATCACCACTCCCCCGCCGAGCGAGTGCCCGACCAGGGTGGCGGACTCGATGTCGAGCGCGGCCAGCAGATCGCGCACGCCGTTGGCGTACGCGGCGACCGAGTAGTCGGCGCGCGGCTTGTCGGACGCGCCGTGTCCGAGCAGGTCGGGTGCGATCACGGTGTGGGTGCGGGCGAGGTCGGGGATCAGCTCCGCCCAGGTCGCGGAGGAGTCCCCGATGCCGTGGATCAGGACGAGCGCGGGTCCCTGTCCCGCCATCCGGTAGGCGCGCCGGTAGCCGTGCACGACACGGTGGCGCAGGCGCAGTTCGCCGTCACCGACCGAACGCAGCCGCGGGGTGCGCCGCGGCTGCCGAGGCTGTACGTCGACCACGGGCCGACCTCCCGTTCCCAGGCCGCCGCTCGGACGGCTGCCGAGCCGCCTCAGTGGCGGCTTCGGGGCCGTCAGACATGCGGCCCCGCCTCACGTCTCCAGCGTGGGGGCCCCAGTTCCACCTGGGGTTTCCGTGAGGTTTCGCCTCCGCTAAGCGGGCGAACCTCCACGGACCGAAACCGGATTGTCAGTGGTGGGCGGCAAGCTGGGGTCAGGACCAGTGTCACGACAAGCCGACCAGGGAGCGCCGTCCGATGCCGACCGCCGTACTGACCGACCACGAACGCGCCGCCGTGCAGGCCTACCTCCGCCTCCTCCAGACGGTACGAGCGGCTTTCGACGGCCCACCGGACGAAGGCCGGCCACCCATGGTCCCGCCCGCCGTACTCGCCGAGACGGAACGGGCCCTGAAGGCAGCGGGCCTCGCAGGCAACGAGGACGCGTTCTTCGAACTCCTGCACGCCTGGTGCCCGGGACCGGACCGGGCGTGAGAAGGAGCCTGAGCGGCTCCCGGGCCCCGCTCCGCCGAGACGGGCTCCGGCGCCGACCTCCCGGTCAGTCCCCGCGCCGCACGGCAAGGCGCCGGTCCACGCGGTGGCCGAGCCAAAGGACGATGGCCAGGCGGAAGGCGAGGGCGGTCCAGGGCTTGAAGTAGTCCCCGGGGGCGTCGTCACTCTGGTCGGAGAGGTACCTGCCGAGGTAGGCGCTGACGATGGCGAACAGGACCACACACCGCTCCGCGTAGGACCACCTGCGCAGGTGAAGGAGGTCGAACGCGGGCGTCATCACCAGGCCGGCGAGGATCGCCAGACCCACGGCGAGGCCGAGATAGGTGTTCGCCGCGCCATCGGGGGAAGCCTTCGTCTCCTGGGTCCGGCCTGCGGCCCGGACGGCGGTGCGACTGCCGTGCCAGAGCGTCACCTGAACCCGCTCGCCGATGTGGAGTCTGGAGAACACGGGCTCGTCACTGGTGAGAACGATGGTGCCGCGGACCGGGCGCGGGCCGCTGAGGTCGATGTACCAGAGCTGACTGCGGGACGCGCCGGCATGGGTCCGCGCGACGACAGCGTCGACCGTGGCACGGCAGTCGCCATCCGGCGGACGAGCGGTGGCACAGGGCGTGGCCGACCGGTACGCGTCCGCGGTGGACCGTCCGTGCCAGTAGGGGACGACCAGAGCCACCGCGGCGAGCAGCGCCACAGTCCCCTTGGCGATCCGCCGCCGGACCAGCCGGACACGGATTCTCCTGGCGCGCAGCAATGCCCGGCCGCGCCGGGCGCGCTTGTGGTCACGCCGGTCGTGGTCGGCGAGGCCGTGTTCGTGTTCGTTCGTCTCACGCGCGGCCCGGGCCCGCTCACGACGTAGGTGCTCACGCCGGGCCCGCTCTCCCTGAGTCTTCCGACCGCGAGCCCGATGACCGTGGGCTCCGGATCCCACTCCGCCGTCGCCCGCTCCGCTGTTGCCCACGGCCACCCACCCCCGCCGCGCACAGATGCTCCTCAGGCCATGATGCCGCTCGGCAGCCGAAAGGGACCCGAGCGTCAACGCGGCACTTTTAGGGGCCCCTTCAGGTGTCGGATCCGGATCGCGGAACCGTGACCGCTGTCGCGAGCAGGCCGTGGCGGATAGTCCAGCGGCCGGTGAAGGTCTGGACGGGGAAGCCGTTCACCACGGGGCCCGGGACCAGGAGTCGGGCGCTCAGGTTTCCCGAGAGGGCTTCGGGGGCCGGGTCGAGGGTGATGTCGATGTCCGCCCCGGAGAAGTCGAGCCACCTGCCGGTGAGCGGGAACCAGGCCTTGTAGACCGACTCCTTGGCGCTGAACAGCAGCCGGTCCCAGTGGACGGCGGGCTCCCGGGCGACGAGGTGGCCCAGCCGGTCCGACTCGGTGGGCAGGGCCACTGCTTCCAGGACCTCCTCGGGGAGCGCCAGATGGGGTTCGGCGTCGATGCCGAGGGAGGCGAGATCGCCGGCCCGGGCGAGCGCGGCGGCGCCGTAGCCCTCGCAGTGCGTCATGCTGCCGATGACACCCGCCGGCCACCGCGGGGCCCCGCGCTCCCCCGGCAGCACGGGCCCCGGGGCCACGCCCAGCTTCTCCATGGCGTGCCGGGCACAGACCCGCACGGAGGCGAACTCGCGGCGCCGCTTGCCCACGGCGCGGGTCAGGACCGCCAGCTCCTCGGGGTACAGACTCGCTTCCGCGGCCGGGTCGTCACCGTGGCTCTCCACGACCACCACCGACTCCGGAAGCAGCTCCTCCATCACCGGCTTTGACCTCCATCGGCAGAATGCGGCGCAGCGTGCCCGGCGGTCCCGGTCGCGTCCGCCATTCTCGCGGATAGCCCACCGACACCTCCTCGAACCGGACACCCTCGTGCCAGGTGGTCCGGGGGATGTGCAGATGCCCGTAGACCATGGTCTCGACGCGGAACCTGCGGTGCCAGTCGGCGGTGGCCTCCGTGCCGCACCACATGGCGAACTCGGGGTGCCACAGGACGTCCATCGGGTGACGGTCCAGGGGGTAGTGGTTCACCGGGACGACCGGCAGACCGTCGGTGATCTCGGCGAGTCTGCGCTCGGTCTCCGCCACCCGGGCCCGGCACCAGGCCTCCCGGCTCGGATAGGGGTCGGGGTGGAGCAGGTACTCGTCGGTGCACACGATGCCGGTCCCGTGGGCGTACGCGAGCCCCTCCTCCTTGGTGGCACAGCCCTGCGGCAGGAAGGAGTAGTCGTAGAGCAGGAAGAGCGGGGCGACGACGACGGGCCCGCCCGGCCCGTTCCAGACGGGGTAGGGGTCCTCGGGGGTGACGACGCCCAACTCCCGGCACAGTTCCACCAGATGCTCGTAGCGGGCCACCCCGCGCAGTTGCACCGGGTCCTTGGGGTGGGTCCACAGTTCATGGTTGCCTGGCACCCAGACGACCTTGCGGAAGCGGTCGCCGAGCGTCTTGAGGGTCCACCGGACGTCCTCGACGATCTCACCGATGTCGCCGGCCACCAGGAGCCAGTCCTGGTCCGTGCCGGGGCGCATGTTCTCGACAAGGGCGCGGTTCTCGGCGTAGCCGATGTGCAGGTCGCTGATGGCCAGCAGGTTTCCGCCACCGGCGTCTGTCGGCCGCACGCGCCACCCCCGTAGAAAACGATACCGACACAACAGCACACGCTGCCGCCGCCGGACAAGGAGGCCCGGCGGGTGGGCGGGCGAATCCGTAACATCCCTGTAGCAGCATCGGGGTCCCGCGACCCTTATGATCGCCCCAACACCTCCGCTCGAATCTGCTTTGGCGTGCGACGGCTCGGTGTACCTCCCCTACCCCTGGCCGGGCCCGGCCCGCTCCGCCGTGCCCGCGAACCCCGAATGGTGGCTTGCATGGGCTCTCGCGTACGCGTCTGGCTCAACCGCACGTACGCGGAGAACGTGTTCTTCATGGACCAGCTGCGAAATAATCCGCAGCACCGCGCGGTCGAGATCCACGCCACCCACGGCGACGCAGACTCTCCCGTGCTGGCCGCCGCCGACACCGCCGAGCCTGAGCCCGAGGGCCTGTCGCCGCGCGCCTACGTCGAGTACGCCCTCGACATGTGCGCACGCCGTTCCGTCGACGTGTTCGTGCCCGTCCTGCACCAGGACGCGATCGTGGCGCAGCGCGCCGAGTTCGCGGCACTCGGTACGGCGCTGCTGGCGCCGCCGGCGGAGGCGGTCGCGGTCTTCCACGACAAGGCCGTCGCGTACCAGGCCGTGGAGGCCGTGGGTGTTCCGGTTCCTCCGTGGTACCGGGTGCGTACGGTCGAGGAACTGATCACCGCGGTCGAGGAGTTGGAGGCCGCGGGCCAGCGTGCCTGCTTCAAGCCGGCCGCCGGTGCGGGCGGGGTGGGCTTCCGGGTGATCACCCGGACCCCGTTCTCCCTCATGCACCTCAACGGCTTCCCGAGCGCGTACGTGCCTCTGGATCTGGTGGTGGAGGCGCTGAGCTCGGCCACGGAGCCCGTCGACTGGCTGGTGATGCCGCATCTCGGGCAGCCGGAGGTGTCGGTGGACGTCCTCACCGGGCCGGACGGCCGGGTCCGCATGGCCATCGGCCGCACCAAGAACGGCCGGCGTCGCGGATTCACCCTCGACGACGCGTGGATCGGGCCCGCGCGACTGCTCGCGGAGGCCTTCGGGCTGCACTACCTGTCCAACATCCAGTTCCGTATGTACGGCGACGAGCCGGTGTTGATGGACGTGAACACGCGTCCGGCGGGCGGGCTGCACCAGACCGCCCAGTGCGGGGTCAACGCCCCTTGGGCGGCTGTGCAGTTGGCGCTGGGCGAGGAGACGGGCGAGGTGGTCCCGCCGTTCCTCGGACCGGACTACACGGTGGTCGCGGGGCCGCGTCCGGTGCGTCCGGTGTCGCTGCCGGCGCAGCGGACCGACCCGGGCGTGCCCATCCTGTCCGCCATGCCCGCGCAGGCGGTGGAGTCCGTGCCCGCGCAGTCCGCTCCGGCCGAGCCGGCAGCCCCCACGGTTCCCGTCCAGGCCGCCGTTTCCGTCCAGGCCGCCACCGCCGCGATCGCGCCGGCCTAGCCGACCCCGCCCCGCCTCCCTTTACCGGTCTGGACCAATTCCCGCGCAGTGTCTTGACAGCGGGATTGGTCCATACCAACTTGGTTGCGCACCTCTCTGCACTCCCGAACACCCCCATATCTCCAGGGAGATCGCGTGCGCATGACCATGCTCAGACGTTCCAGACATCGTTTCCTCGCCCTGCTGGGCACGGCCGCGCTGGCCCTCGCCGGCGCGGTCGCCCTGCCGGGCACGGCCGAGGCGGCCAACATCCTGTCCAACCCCGGCTTCGAGACGGGCAGCCTCTCCCCCTGGTCCTGCTCCGGCAACCTGGGTTCGATCGTCTCCAGCCCCGTCCACGGGGGCTCCAAAGCCCTTGCAGGGGCGGCGAGTTCGAGCGACAACGCACAGTGCAGCCAGACCGTCTCGGTCCAGCCGAACACGACGTACAGCCTCTCCGGCTGGGTGCGCGGCAGCTACGTCTACCTCGGTGTGGACGGCGGTGCCTCGACCTGGACGACGTCCCCGTCGGCGTACAGCCAGCTCACCGTGTCCTTCACCACCGGCGCCTCGCAGACCAGCGCCAAGATCTACCTCCACGGCTGGTACGCGCAGGGCACCTACTACGCCGACGACGTCAGCCTCGACGGACCCGGCGGCGGTGGCGGCGGAACCGACACCCAGGCTCCGAGCGCACCCACCAACCTCACGTCCACCGGCAAGAGTTCCTCCAGCGTGTCGCTGTCGTGGGGCGCGTCGAGCGACAACGTCGGCGTCACGGCGTACGACATCTACAGCGGCTCCAACAAGCTGCTCAGTGTGTCGGGTACGAGTGGCACGGTCGGCGGGCTGTCCGCGAGCACCGCGTACTCGTTCACCGTCAAGGCGCGCGACGCGGCCGGGAACACCTCCGCGGCCTCCAACTCCGTGAGCGTCACGACGGACGCGGGCGGCGGGGGCGGCGGCGGCTTCAAACAGGCCGCTCCCTATCTGTACGAGGGCTGGGGCGACCCCCCGAACCCGACCACGGTGATGAGCGCGACCGGGATCAAGTGGTTCACGATGGCGTTCGTGCTGGACTCCGGAGGCTGCACGCCGGCCTGGGACGGCAGCCGTGCGCTGACCGGCGGTGTCGACCAGAGCGCCATCAACCAGATCCGTTCCGCGGGCGGTGACATCGTCCCGTCGTTCGGCGGCTGGCAGGGCAGCAAGCTCGGCGCCAACTGCTCCTCGGCGGGCGCTCTCTCCGGCGCTCTCCAGAAGGTGATCGACGCCTACGGCCTCAAGGCGATCGATATGGACATCGAGAACACCGACGAGTTCGAGAACGAGGCCGTCCAGGCGAAGATCCTGACCGCGCTGAAGACCGTCAAGGCCAACAACCCCGGCCTGAAGACGATCGTCACGTTCGGCACCTCGACGACCGGCCCGACCTACTACGGCAACCGGCTCATCGAGCAGGCGCAGTCCCTGAACGCGAACATCGACGTCTTCACGATCATGCCGTTCGACTTCGGCGGCGGCTCCGACATGTACGGCAACACGGTCAACGCCGCCGAGGGGCTGAAGACCAAGCTGAAGTCGACGTTCGGCTGGGACGACGCCACGGCCTACTCCCACATCGGCATCTCCGGCATGAACGGTCTCTCCGACCAGCAGGAGAACACGACGCCCGCGATCTGGACGTCGATCCGTGACTGGGCCAACTCCCATCACATCGCCCGGCTCGCCTACTGGTCGGTCAACCGCGACCGGTCCTGCCCCGGAGGCGGCGTGGTGAGCAACTGCTCCGGCATCAGCCAGAGCACCTGGCAGTTCACGTCGATCACGGCCGGCTTCACGGGCTGACGACGGCGGGAACGACGAGAACACGATGGGCCGCCCGGACCTCGTCCGGGCGGCCCATCGCGTCGCGCGCGTACGTGAGTTGTGGGTTGTCCGCCGTGGTCAGCCGTCGGACTCCGACGACGGGAGGTAGGCGCCCGGCACGTCCTGCGGCGCGAAGACCGTGTGCTCACCGGGGTACGGCTCGGTCCACCCGTGCGTCTGGTACCAGGTGAAGTGGTTCATCTGCGCGGGGTTGGCGAAGTCCGGGATCGCGTTGGGCCCGGTGAGCCGCTGGTGCGACTTCCAGGTGTCCCACTTCGCCGCGAGCGCCCGCTTGTCCGCCGGCACCTTCGCCGACGGCACGGGCGCCGCCGCCGGGTCCTGCGGCGCCGGGGTGTCCAGACCGCAGGAGGGCGCGGTCTTGAGGCCGTCGGTCAGCGAGGTCCGGTTGGGCAGCGCCGTGAACGGCGTGAGGTCCGGGTGCCGGGTGAACGCGGCGCTCATCGGGGTGGCCGCGCTGTCCTTCTGGTTCATGGGGTGGACCCCGAGGATCTGCTCGATGGTCCGGATCAGCGTGATCTGCGAGTAGTAGTGGCTGTCGACGACGCCGTGCCGAGCCCAGGGGCTGATGATCTGGATCGGGGCGCGGTGGCCGTCGACGTGGTCGAGGCCTGCCTGGGAGTCGTCCTCGACGACGAAGATCGCCGAGTCCTTCCAGTACTTGCTGTGCGAGATCTCGTCGACGATCCTGCCGGTGGCGAGGTCGTTGTCCGCCACCTGGGCGGCCGCGTTCGCCGGACCGCCGGTGTGGTCGCTGGAGAGCCAGAACATGTTCAGGTTCGCCGGACCGTTCTTCTCGAAGTCACGCTTCCAGATCTCCTCCCGGTAGATGTCCGGGACGCTGGTGTCGAACTTCGCGAAGCCGTGCACGGACACGTCGTTGAGCGACGGGATCGGCGAGGACGAGTTCAGGGTGTACGCGCTGTCCTGGCCCGTCGAGGCCATGTTCCTGGAGTCGCAGTACAGGTTCTGCCAGTCGGCGTCCGCCGGCTTGGTGAGGAACTGCTGGAACTCACCGAAGTCACGGGCCGAGTTGCCCGCCGCCTGCGCTCCGGTCCACAGGAAGCCGGTCCGCTGGTGGCCGAGGGCGTCGTCCTCGGTGTCGTAACTGCGCGCGTACTCACCGGCGGAGGACTCGGTGTACTCCGGATCGTCCGCCTGCATCAGCCAGTTGTGGCCCTCGGCGGAGTTCGTGCCGATGTCGTAGGTGTTGTCGTACAACCCGAACTGCCTCGCCATGGCGTGCTGGTTGGGGGTCACGTTCTCGCCGAACTGGGCCAGCGAAGGATCACCGTTGCCTTCGGGGACGTCCCCGAAGACCTGGTCGTAGGTGCGGTTCTCCTTGACGAGCAGGAAGACGTGTTTGATCGTCGAGGGTTCGCCGAGCCGCAGCGGGACGGGGACAGGCTTCGCGTGGCTCTTGCCCTTGGACCGGGCGACCGATCCGGCCGTCCAGCCGTTCTGCCGGAAGACCTTGGCCGTCCGGGCCCGCACGACACTGTCGTCGGGCAGGGTGAACCGCTGCACGCTCGACGTCGTGTCGTGGGTGGCGTGCCCGGCTGCGGTGGTGGTCCGGCGGGCGTCGACGCCACGGGTGTTGGAGACGACGATGTCCTTGCCGACGGAGGCGATCTCCGCGGGGAAGTAGTCCGTCGGGAGCAGGCCGATGTAGCGGACCGGATCCTGCGGGGACCGGTACCGGTACACGGCGACGGCGTTGGCGCGGCCGAGCGTCACCAGCAGATGGCCGTCGTCGGTGAGCGTCACCGCGTCGGGCTCGTAGCCCACCGAGGCCTCGGGCCACGGCTGGGTCGCGATGGTCTGGACGACCTTGTTCCTGGTGGTGTCGACGACCGACACGTCGTTGGTGGCGGTGTTGGTGACGAACAGCGCCCTGCCCCTGGCGTACAGGGCGGTCGGGTGCAGTCCGACGGGGATGCTCGCGACGGCGGCGGCCGGGTCCGCCAGATCGATGACGCTGACGGTGCCGGTGGTGGTGGCCGCGGTGACCGGGTCGGCCGGCACCTGCGTGTCGTACGAGTTGATCGTGGTGTCGCCGGCCCGCGCCGGGCGCCCGCCCTCGTTGCTGACGTAGAGCTTGTCGCCCACCTGGGCCAGATCGCGCGGGGCGTTGCCGACGCTCCAGCTCTGCCGGACGGTCCCGGTGGCCGCGTCGATGGCGACCACCCGGTTCTGTCCGTTGACCGCGGAGTACACGGTCGAGCCGTCCGGCGAGAACACGGCCGCGCCCACGAGTGCGTGCTTGGTCCCGTCGGCGGCGATCGGGACGAACACCGGGCTGGTGACGCTGCCGTCCGCGGCCACGGTGAACCGGGTGTAGCCGTCGGTCTGGCCGAGCCAGAGCTGCGAGCCGTCGGGCGAGTAGCTCGGGCCTTCCTGGCCCACGCTGTTGCCGCTGATGCGCGGGACGGAGGAGGCGGAGCTGCTGACGAGCTGCTGCACCTTCCAGCTCTTCAGGTCGACGATCGACAGGGCGCTGCCGCCGTCGGTGACCGAGGCCGCGAGGTGGGTGCCGTCCGGGCTGACCGAGGACGACATGATCTTGCCGTTCTGGAGGACGAGCCGGTCACCGTACGGGGCGATGTACTGGTCACTGGAGACGACCTGGCCGCGATCGGTGACCTGGCCGACCTGGTCGGTGCCGAACTGGTGTGTCTGGGCGAAGGCCGCCCCGGCGGCGACGAGGGCGAGCGCGGTGGTGCCCACCGTCACCAGAGGTATCCGCCGTCCGCCGTGTCTGCCGAACGGGCTCGATCGTCCCTTCTTCTCACTCCGTCGGCGACGCGTTACCTGCATGGAGTCATCCCTTCGAGGTGGCGAGCAGGTCGACATTGCCGTCGAACTGCCAGAGCGGGTTCGGTGCGTCCCCGGTCGGGGTGCGGACGAGGAAGTAGCCGTTCACCTCCTTCGGTCCGTCGCCGTCCGCCATGAATCGGCCGTCCGGGGTGATGTCGAGCTGGTAGACGGCCGTCCCCACGGCATCAACGCCGGGAAGGTGCCAGGAGACGACACAGCGCCAGTCGTTGCCCGGCCCCTCGGCGGCGACCTTGACGCTGCCCTTGTCGCAGTCCGCCGTGACCTTCAGCTGCGCCTCCGTCACGGCGGGGCGGTTGAGCTGACGGGTCTGGAGCCGGTAGAGGTGGGCGAACGCGGTCGCGGCCGAGCGCTGCACCTTGTCCTGTTCGATCCCGGAGCCCGTCGCCCCCGTCGCGCCACCGACGGTCACGGCCGTCACGGCGGCCAGCGCGACGAGCGGCAGGACGCCGGCGGCGACCGCGCCGCGGCCCGAGCCGTCGTGGGCCGCGTCGGTGAAGTCCCGCCGCATGAAGAGCAGATAGGCCGACACGGTCGCGGTCACCGCCCACAGCAGGCTGACCGCGACGCCGATCAGGAGCGGGCCGAGCTGCGCGGGGCTGGTGAACAGACCGCTCCAGGCGATGAAGGCGTAGCTCGGCAGGGAGAGTCGCACGGCGACGGGGAGCGGCATCATCTGGGCTAGCTGCATCGCGAGAGCGACGACGGCGGGCAGCAGCAGGCCCATCGGGGACCGGCCCAAGGTGATGGAGCCGAGCAGTCCGACCGCGGCCAGGGCCAGGGTCGGCGCGAGGACGCAGACCCAGGCGAGCAGAACCCTGCCGGCTGCGTCGGCCGGTGTCAGCAGGTGGCCGTCGAGGCCCACGAGCGGCCGGTCGCCGACCGCCACGGCCCCGCCGGCCGAGCTGGAGGCGACGAGTCCGGCCACGAGCAGCAGGATGACCGTCAGGCCGGCCAGGGCCTTCGCGGCGAAGATCCGGCGCGGCGACCGGACCGCCACGAGCAGATGGCGCCAGGTGCCGAGCCGGTCCTCGGAGGCGAACACGTCGCCGGCGACGACCGAGGTCAGCAGCGGCAGGGCCCAGGTGCCCGCGAAGCCGAGCATGACCAGTGCTCCGGCCCACCCGGTGGCGTGCATCCAGCGTCCGAAGAGGGTGTCGACGGGGAGGGTGCTCTGCCCGCTGACCGCGGCGACGAAGAGCGCGGGCACGATCCAGCAGGCGAGAACCAGCAGCCGGATCCGCCACTGCGAGACGAGTTTGACCAGTTCGAAACGGTAGACGCGGGCGACCGGGACACGAGGGGCGTCGGTGACGTCCTCGTCCGGGCCGTTCGCTTCGAGGCCGGCGTCCTCGGCGACGGTCGCGGTCATCCGCCGTTCTCCTTCTGCTCGGTGAGGGCGAGGAACGCGGCTTCGAGGGGAGACACCACGGGGGCGAGCTCGCGCAGCGCGATGCCCGCGCCCACGAGCCGCGCCACCAGTTCGTCGACGGCGGGCACGAGCGCCCGTACGACGAGCACGTCGGTGTCGTGCCGTGGCGCGGTCTCGTCGACGATCCGGATCCCGGCCGTGCCGAGGGCCAGCGGGCGGGCGGCCCGCGGGTCGGAGGTGAGCAGCCGGTAGTCGAGTTCGCGGTTCTCGGCGGCCAGCTTGCTCAGCGGGCCGGAGAAGACGACCCGTCCGGTCGCGAGGATGGTGGCCTCGGAACACAGGGCCTGGAGGTCGTCCATGCGGTGGCTGGAGAGGACGACCGCGGTCCCGTTCTCGGCGAGCCGGCCGAGGACACCGTGCACATGGCGTTTGCCCGCCGGGTCCAGGCCGTTGGACGGTTCGTCGAGCACGAGCAGCCGGGGCCGGGTGAGCAGGGCGGCGGCGAGGCCGAGCCGCTGACGCATGCCCAGGGAGTAGCCGCGGGCCGGGTCGTCGGCGACGTCGGTGAGCCCGACCTGGCCGAGCACGTCGTCGACCCCGGCGCCGCGCGCGCCGCGGCCGCGCAGCGCGGCCAGGGCGGCGAGGTTCTGCCGGGCGGTGAGCGAGGGGTAGAGGCCGGGTCCGTCGACGAAGCCGGCGACACCGCCGGGGGCGGCGAGTGCCCGCCCGATCGGGGTGCCGAGGATCTCCAGACGGCCTTCGTCGGCGACGGCCAGGCCCAGCAGCAGACCGAGCAGGGTCGTCTTGCCTGCGCCGTTCGGTCCGGCCAGGCCGTGGATCTGACCGCGTGCCACATCCAGATCGACGCCGTCGAGTGCCACGACGTCGCCGAAGCACTTGGTGATCCCGCGAGCCCGGACGGCGAGAGGTCTGTCCATGAGTCCCTTCCTCCGAAGCACTCGACGCACTCGAAGCACTCAGGGACCTTAGGGACGCTACACAACGCGGGCACAGTCGCCCGGCTGAACACGCAGGAAACGGATCGTCAAGGCGTCGGCAAGTCCGGTGCGCAAAGCGGGCGTCATCGGGAGGGACCCGGGCGGCGTCCGCGGGTGCCGGGTCCCACTCGATCGCGCCCTACCGCAGATAGGCCAGACCCGGGTGTACGGCCGTGTAGCCGTCGACGAGCGCGCGCGCCACGGCGACCGAGTCGACGAGCGGGTGCAGGGCGAAGGCCTTCACCGCGGTCGTACGGGAGCCCGAACCGGCGGCGGAGAGCACCTCCCGTTCCACGGCCTTGACCGAGCAGACCAGTCCGGTGGCGTGGCCCGGCAGCGGATCGACGGCGACGGGGTGCGCGCCGTTGGCGTCCACCAGGCACGGCACCTCGATGACGGCCTCGGCGTCGAGGACGCCGAGTGTGCCGCGGTTGCGGACGTTGAGGATCAGGGTGGTCCGTTCGTCGCGGGCGATGGCCCGCATCAGGGCGAGCGCCACCTTCTCGTAGCCGCCGGAGAGGTCGTCCTCCTCGCGCTCCCCGGCACCGGCGGCGTCCCGGTTCTCCGCCATGTACGTGGCCTCGCGCTCGGCCCGGGTGCGTTCCCACGCCCTCAGGGCCACCGTGTCCGGGTGCTTCATCTCCTCGTAGAAACCGCCCTGTTGGTCCCGCAGGAACGCGCCGCGCGTCTTCTCGGCCCGCTGGTAGGCGTGGACGGTCTCGCGGTTGAAGTAGTAGTAGTGCAGGTATTCGTTGGGCACGGCGCCGAGCGACCGGAGCCACTCCGGGCCGAAGAGCCGCCCCTCCTCGAAGGAGCCGAGAAGGGCGGGGTCGGCGAGCAGCCGCGGGAGTTCGTCGCGGCCCGCGACCCGCAGACCGCGCACCCAGCCGAGGTGGTTGAGCCCGACGTAGTCGATCCAGGCCTCGCGCGGGTTCGCGCCGAGGACCTTGGCGATGCGGCGCCCGAGACCGACCGGCGAGTCGCAGATGCCGATGACACGGTCGCCGAGGTGGCGGGACATGGCTTCGGTGACCAGTCCGGCCGGGTTGGTGAAGTTGATGACCCAGGCGTCCGGCGCGAGCCGGGCCACGCGCCGCGCGATGTCCACGGCGACGGGCACGGTGCGCAGGCCGTACGCGATGCCCCCGGCGCCGACCGTCTCCTGGCCGAGGACGCCTCGGGCGAGGGCGACCCGCTCGTCCGCCGCACGCCCCTCCAGACCGCCGACGCGGATGGCGGAGAAGACGAAGTCGGCGCCGCGCAGGGCCTCGTCGAGGTCGGTGGTGACGGTCACCTCCGGTGCGTCGGGGTCCCCGGCCGCCTGCTCGGCAAGGACGCGGGCCACGGCCGAGAGCCGTCCCGCGTCGAGGTCGTGCAGCACGACCCGGGTGACACGGCCCTCGGCCCGGTCCCCGAGGAGTGCCCCGTACACGAGCGGGACACGGAATCCGCCGCCGCCCAGAATGGTCAGCCTCACGCAAGTACCACCTTCGCAGTTCGTACGGGGACACAGGCCGCGCGCCGCGGGAGCACGCCACGACCACCTGGTTCACCCGTGTCTTCCAGGGAGCAGCGTGCCATCGCCTCCACGGACCGGCCCGTCATCACCACGTCACGTCCCCGGCCCGGGGCCCCTGCCACCCTTCGCCGTTGTGTCGAAATGGTGCTTCGCCGTTCGGCACATGACTCTGTCCGACCGTGTGGGTCCCCGACGCGGAAGGCCGACGATGAACCCGGAGGAGCGCTGCGGCCGGGCGTTGTCGGCCGGGAGCGGCCATGGCAGTCGTCGGCGATTGCCGCCGTCCGGCCCCTACGGCATGGTGGGTCCCCACGCCCGAACCGCCCCCGTCCGGGGTCAGGCCGCAGGGAGCCGGTCATGGCAGGTCGCGAGCATGCCGCCCGGTCCGCTTCCGGCCGCCTCCTCGCCGTGCTCGGCGCCTTCGACCACGAGCACACGGCGCTGTCCCTGACGGACATAGGCCGCCGGGCCGGCCTCAGTCTCAGCACCGCCCACCGGCTGGTGGCCGCGCTGACCGGGTGGGGCGCGCTGGAGCGTGACGTGAACGGCGTCTATCACGTGGGCCTGCGGCTGTGGGAGCTCGCGGCGCTCGCCCCGCGCGGCCTCGCGCTGCGCCAGCTCGCCCTGCCGTTCCTGGAGGACCTGTACGAAGCGACGCACGAGAACGTGCAGTTGGCGGTCATGGACGGCACCGAGGTCGTCTACACCGAGTGGATCGCGGGGCGTTCGTCGGTCGGTGTACGCATTCAGGTCGGCGCCCGCTGGCCGCTGCACGCGACGGGCGTCGGACTCGCGCTGCTCGCGTACACGCCGTCCGCCCTCCAGGACGCCTACTGCAATGGGCCGTTGGCCGCCTACACCCCGTACACGATCACGGATCCGGACCGTCTGCGCCGTGCGCTGGCCGAAGTGCGGCGTACGGGCGTGGCGGTGAGCAGCCGTCAGGTCACCGACGACGCGCTGTCGGTGGCCGCCCCGGTGCGCGGCGCGGACGGTTCGGTCGTGGCCGCCGTGTCGCTCGTCGTGCCCTGGGTCGAGGCCCGGGTACCGGCGTTGGTCCCGGCGGTGCGGCTGGCGGCCCGGGGCATCTCCCGGTCTCTGGGCTGGCGCCCGGCACCCCGGACGGAGCCGCACGCCTGACGCCGGCGCGAAGAGAGCCCGCGCATCCGGGCCGCCCGTTCCGCAGCCGCCGCTTCTGATCCCGCCCCCGCCAGGCCCTCCCTTTCCGGCCCACGCCTTCTGGGCCCGCCCGGCACCCCCCTCAGTCGCGCAGCGCTGCCAGCAGGCGCCGGTCCCGGGGTGCGTGGCCGCGGTCGAGGCGGGTGTCCAGGAGGCGGCGGGCCGCCTCGCAGCGGCCACCCGCGACCAGGGCGTACAGCAGTGTCTCCTCGACGACCTCGCGCTGGGCGGCGCTGCCGCCGACCCGGCCGAGGACCGGCAGGAGCGCGCCCAGACCCTGGGCGGCCTCGTGGAAACGCTCCTCGACGAGGGCGGCGAGTGCCTCGCACAGGGGGACGACGACCTCGCGCTGCACCGGGTCGGCGCCGGCGCAGTGGTCGCGCAGCCGGCGCAGTGCCGCGAGATCACCGGCGGCGGTGAGCGCGACGGCGGCGTGCAGCGCGGTGAAGGCGGTCGCCGGGCGTTCCACGATCTCGCGGGCGACGCTGTCGAGCACGTCCGCCGCGGGCACCGGCCCCCGCCAGCTGTCGCTGAGCCGGGCCCGCCACAGCAGCGACCCCGAGTCGACCAGGGCGCGTACGCCGGTCACGCGTCCCGGCGCGAGCTGGGCGAACCAGCGTCTGCGGACGGCGGCGGGATCGTCCAGGGCCAGTTCGTGCAGGGCGATGTGCCAGGAGAAGTGGGCGCGGTGGACGGCGCCCCGTCCGTGCCCCGACACCCAGGCGTCCAGCCAGTCGCGGCCCGTCTCGTGGGCCCCCGACTCGTAGTGGACGTGGGCGAGGGCGTGCACGGCGTGTCCGGAGGCGGGCTCGTCGGCCAGGGCGCGCCCCGCCAGTTCGGCGGCCTCGTCGTGGCGGCCCTGGTCCTGGCGCAGGAAGGCGAGGAGCGAGGCCGGGAACCAGTGGCCGTCGTAGGCGGGCGAGGCACGCTCGACCAGGCTCGACGCGTACGCCGGGTCGAGGTCGTTGATGCCGGAGAAGGCGATGGTGGGCACGGCCGCGGCGAGCGCCAGCGCGTCGGCGGGGTGAATGGTCAGGTGCCCGAGCAGCGCACGGGCTCCGTCTTCGGGGCCCTCGCCGGTTACGCGGCGGGTCACCATGTCGACGAAGGAGCGTTCGCGCGCGTCGGCCCGTTCCCGCGCGCAGCGCCGCGCGTCGGCCAGCGCCCTGGGTACGTCGACGTCGGCGCCGCATTCGTGGCCGAGCAGGGCGAGGGCCGCGTGCCCGAGTGCGAAACCGGGGTCGAGGGCGACGGCCCGCGCGAAGGCGTCCTCGGCGCCGGCCCTGACCTTGAGGACCCGTTCGAGGCCGGTGCGGTGGGCGGCGGCCGCCTCGGCGTGGGTGGACAGCGGGAGCCCGTGGGTGTCGAGCGGCCGGCGGCGTACGGTGCGTGGCCGCGGTGACAGTGGCGCGAGCAGCAGCTCGGCCAGCTCGGCGGCCTGGACCCGGATCTCGGGGATCGCGGTGGTCTCCCAGAGTTCACCGCGCCGCGGAGCGCCCAGGGTGAACAGCGGGCGTCCGGCGCCGCCTTCGGCGTCGAGGAGCCGGCCGTCGCGGGTGGCGACGCCCAGGCCGAGCGGGCCGGGCACGGCGGCGCCCGCCTCGAACAACGAGCTCCACAGGGGGTCTTCGGGGCGCGGTCCAGGACCGGTGCAGTCGATCACCCAACCGGCCGTGACACGGCGCCCGTCGGTGAGGGTGAGCACCTCGGAGCCGTCCCGCCCGGGGACGGCTTCGGCGATCCTGCCGGTGTGCACGCGCAGGCGCCGGGCCGTGCGGGCGCGGTCCAGCGATTCGGCCGTCGTCGGCGCCATCCGGTGGCGGTGGGTGTTCCAGAGCGCGCCCTCGCTCCGCAGGAAGGCCGCGCGTTCCTCGGGTGTGAGGCTGCGCCACAGACGCGCGGTGTGCGGGCGGAGGCTGTCGAGGGCGGGGCGCCAGTCGCCGTGGGCGCGCACGGCGCGGCCGATGTGGCGGTAGACGGCCCGGCGCAGCGTGGACAGCGTCGGTGCGTCGAGCCCTTCGGGCGCGGCCATCGCCGGTGCGGGGCTCAGCGCGTGCGGCTGCGGCAGCAGACCGGTGCGGGAGAGGGCGTGCACGGTGCGTCCGGGGCGGTCGAGGCTGAGCGCGAGGTCGACCGCGGTGAGCCCGGTCCCCACCAGCAGGACGTCGTCGCTCGCGCCCGCCCGCAGGCCGCCCGCCGGTCGGGCGAGCGGTCCGTCGAGCGCCCCCGGTGCCCAGGGTGAACGGATGAACCGTTCGGAGGCGCGGAGCCGGGGCGGAGCCCAGTCGGCCGTCGTGGCGGCCGGTCCGGTGGCGAGGACCACGCTGTCGGCCGGCAGACTCGCCCCGTCGGCGAGCCGGAGCACCAGCCCGCCGTCCGGTCCGGGGACACAGGCCCGCGCCCTGGTCCGCAGCCGGTGCACGGTGACGATGCCGTGGGCGTGGACGATCGCCTGGCTCAGGGTGTCGGCGAGGTAGGCGCCGTACCGGTGGCGGGTGGCGAAGTCGGTTCCCCTGACGGTGGGTTCGCCGTGCCGGCACAGCCATCGGGTGAAGTGGCCCGGGTCGTCGGGATAGCAGCTCATGCCGCCCGCGGGCACGTTCAGCCGGTGCCGGGGGTCGGCCGTGGCGTAGGCGGTGCCGCGCCCGGCTTCGGGGGCGGGATCGACCAGGAAGAGGCCGAGGGGGGTACGGCGGCGGGTCGCCGTCTCGCAGAGCTGCACGGCGGTGAGCGTGCCGGCGGCGCCCGCTCCGACGATGGCCACGGTATGCCGCTCACGGGCTGGATTCACGGATGCCTCCGGCGTGGGTTGTCGCGGATCCGGCAAGCGGAACGTCTCCTTCGGTGCTGTGACCGGAGCGGGCCGAATGGCCTCCGGACGCGGACGGGGGATCTCACGGGAAAGCTCAGGGACCGGACGGGGCGCTTCATACTCTGTTCACAATTCGGGGCGGCCCGGCAACCGTGGATTCCGGCCGTCTCCGCGGGCGTCTTCACCGGAATCTCAGGCCGGTGCGGCCGGATTCAAAGAATCAACCCAGGAAAGTCCCGCAGGATGCACCGGCAGTGGTGGTGAGCGAAAGTACCGAGGAAAGGCGTTCCGTGGGCGTCCCTGAGATATCGAATCGGCCCGAGCATCCGGCGCGGGAGCCGGGCCGGGCGCAGCCGGGCGGGGGGCGTCGGGCCTGGTCACGGCGGGGAGTCCTCGCGGCCCTCGGCGCCGCCGTGCCGGCCGTCACGCTGAGCGGGTGCGGCGGCCCGGCAGGCGCCGCCGAGGGGAAGGACACGTCGGCGACCGGGTCCGCCGCGGCCCGGACGACGGCGAAGGCCCAGGTGAGGACGCCGACGGTCACCGTCTCTCCCGCCGACGGCACGAACAGGGCCGGCTTCGCCGCTCCGGTCGTGGTCTCCGTGGCGGACGGCACGCTGTCGTCGGTCGAGGTCTTCGGCAACGACGGTTCGACTCTGGCCGGATCCTTCGACGCCGGCCGCACGCGCTGGACCTCGTCCAGGAATCCGTACTCGGGCACCAAATACACGGTCACGGCGAAAGCGACGGGTGGCACGGAGCACACCTCGACGTTCGTCACGAAGTCCCCGGGCGAGACGTTCGCCGGCTATTTCACCCCCGAGGCGAATTCGACCTCGGGCGTCGGCATGCCCGTGTCGATCAACTTCACGAAGGCCGTGACGGACCGGGCGGCCGTGGAAAAGGCCGTCACGGTGACGGCGGAGCCCGCGGTCGAGGTGGTCGGCCACTGGTTCGGGAACACCCGGCTGGACTTCCGTCCCGCGGGATACTGGGCGGCGGGCACGAAGATCACGCTGAGCCTGCGCCTCAAGGACGTCGAGGGTACGGACGGCGTCTACGGCATCCAGTCCAAGGACGTCACCTTCCACATCGGCCGCCGCCAGGTGAGCACCGTGGACCTCGCGAAGAAGACCATGACGGTCGAGCGGGGCGGGAGCGTCCTCGCGCGCTACCCGGTCAGCGGCGGCGCCCCGGAGCACACCACCTGGTCCGGGATCATGGTGATCAGCGAGCGGTTCAAGGAGACCCGGATGGAGTCCTCGACGGTCGGGCTCGGCGACGAGTACGACATCGCGGACGTGCCGCACGCCCAGCGCCTGACCACCTCGGGCACCTTCATCCACGGCAACTACTGGGCCGCGCCCTCGGTCTTCGGCAGCGGCAACACCAGCCACGGCTGCGTCGGCCTGCACGACACGAAGGGCGCGGGCGACAGCTCCGTGGCGGGCTACCGGTTCTACGAGAGCTCGATGCTCGGTGACGTGGTGGTGGTCGAGGACTCGGGCGACCGGACCGTCGAACCGTCGAACGGACTGAACGGCTGGAACCTTTCGTGGGCCGACTGGAAGGCAGGGAGCGCCCTTTGACGGTCGCGCCCGCCAGGCGGGTGCCAACTGGGCATCATCGCAGGCCTGTTGGAACAACAGACTTCCTTCACGGTGTGAACTCCCGTACAGCGAAAGGACTTTCTCGGCTTCACCTCTTGACGACCGGAGTGACAGAGAGCACATTGGCCGCGCAGCTCCGTTGAGAGCGCTCTCAAATTTCCGTGGGAGCGCTCTCACACCCCACCCGCGCACCCCACACTCCGTACGCGAAGAGGCACCCATGAGTGAATCCCCCGGCACACCCGGACGCGGCTCCGTCCGGCGCGTGCTGATCGCCGTGCTCAGCACGCTGAGCCTGGCGGCGGCCGCCGCGACCGCGGCCACCCTCCCCGCCAACGCGTCCGCCCCCACACCCCCCACCGGCTGGTCCCAGGTCTTCGCCGACGACTTCTCCGGGGCGGCCGGGAACGGCGTCGACACCGCCAACTGGCAGTACACGACGGGCACCAGCTACCCGGGCGGGCCGGCCAACTTCGGTACCGGCGAGGTCGAGACGATGACCTCGAGCACCAGCAACGTCGCCCTGGACGGCAACGGCAACCTACTGATCACCCCGCGCCGCGACGCCTCGGGCAACTGGACCTCGGGCCGCATCGAGACCAAGCGCACCGACTTCGCGCCCCCCGCCGGCGGCAAGCTGCGCATGGAGGCGCGGCTCCAGATGCCGAACGTGACGGGCGCCGCCGCCAAGGGTTACTGGCCCGCCTTCTGGGCCCTGGGCGCGCCCTACCGCGGCAACTACCAGAACTGGCCGGGCGTCGGCGAACTGGACATCATGGAGAACGTCCAGGGCCTCAACACCGAGTGGGCCACGATGCACTGCGGCACCAGCCCGGGCGGCCCGTGCAACGAGACCAGCGGCATCGGCAACAACACGCCCTGTACGGGGACGACCTGCCAGGCCGGGTTCCACACCTACGCGATGGAGTGGGACCGGTCGACGAGCCCCGAGGAGGTCCGCTTCTACCTCGACGGCGTCAACTTCCACACGGTGAAGGCGAACCAGGTCGACGCGACCACCTGGGCGAACGCCACCAACCACGGCTACTTCATGATCCTGAACGTGGCCATGGGCGGCGGCTTCCCCGGCGCCTTCGGCGGCGGCCCCGACAGCGGCACGGAGCCCGGTCACCCGCTCGTCGTCGACTACGTCCAGGTCCTCCAGTCGGCCGGCAGCGGTGGCGGCGGGACCACTCCCCCGCCCACCGGCAACCGTGACGCCTACAGCGCCGTCCAGGCCGAGTCCTACGACAGCCAGAGCGGCGTCGTCACCGAGACCACCACTGACTCCGGCGGCGGCCAGGACATCGGCACGATCGCGAACGGCGACTACGCGGTGTACAAGGGCGTCAACTTCGGTTCCTCCGCGGCCACCCAGTTCTACGGCCGGGTCGCCAGCGGCGCGGCGGGCGGGGTCAGCGGTCTGGTCGAGGTGCGCCTCGACAGCCGTACGAGCACACCGGTCGCCAGCTTCGCGCTGGCCAACACCGGCGGCTGGCAGTCCTGGAAGACCGTGCCCGCGAACATGAGCTCGGTGACCGGGACCCACGACGTCTATCTGACCTTCACCAGCGGCCAGCCGGCGGACTTCGTGAACGTCAACTGGTTCAACTTCGGGCACTGAGACAGCATCTGACGAAGAGCCATTCGCCGTACGACGGCGGCTGAGCGGGGCGGGCCCACAAGGTCCGTCCCGCTCAGCGCAGTTCGGCCCGGAAGGCCACCGGGGTCGCCCCCGTGTGCTGGTGGAAGAACTTCGAGAAGTTGGCCGAGTCCGGGAAACCGACGGCGGCCCCGACGCGCCCGATCGGCAGGTCCGTGTGGGCGAGAAGCCGTTTGGCCTCCAGGACGACCCGTTTGTCGATGAAGCCCTTGGGCGTCTCGCCGGTGGCGGCGCGCACCGCGCGCACCAGGGTGCGCCGTGAGTATCCGAGGGCGTCCGCGTAGGCGCTGACGCTGTGGTTGACGGCGAAGTCCTTCTCGACCGCGCTCCGGAAACGCGTGAACGTGGTGTCCCTGTGCTCGTGGGCCGCCTCGCCGGAGCTCGCCGCGAGGTGGGCGAGGCGGAGCAGGAACGCGGTGAGCGAGTGCCGCAGCACCGAGGTGTGCAGGCTGAGCGGCAGTGTGGTCGTGTCGACGTACTCGCGCTCCAACTGGGTGAGCGAGTGTTGCAGTGCGGCCAGCCGGGCGGCGTCGGGACGCAGCAGCGGGGGCAGGTCGTAGCGGTAGAGGCCGGTCGCCTCGACGGTCGCGCGGGGCAGGAATCCGGGCTGCATGGTCAGGACGGTGCCGCGATACGGGCCGGTGCTGGAGAAGCGGTGCACCTGACCCGGCCGGATCCACAGGATGTCGCCCGCGTGGGCCTCGTACTCGGCGAAGTCGATCATGTGCCGTACGGGCCCCTCGTCGAAGAGCATCACGACGTGGAAGTCGATGCGGTGCACGCGTTCCAGCGGGGCGTCCGCGTGCCAGGTGCGCCCGGACCCCATCGCGCCGACCTGCATGCCCACGCCGGACAGGCTCAGATCAGCGGGAAAGGGAAAGGTCCTGATCCCGTCCTGGACGCCTTCACCGCCGGTGCCGCCTTGGGTTGTTCTGTCGCTCATGTCCTTCTCGCGTCGGCTCGCCACGGCTCCATGTGTCCCACTTTCACCGAAGGCTGACACACGGACACCTTCCCCAACAAAAGTCTGACTTTTAGGTTTGAACGCAAAGACCTAGCCGCAGCACATCTCGTGAGGACTTCTTGAAGATGAGTACGCAGAGCTCCGACGGATTCAGCTGGACCGAGCTCGACCGCCGCGCCGTCGACACCGCCCGCATTCTGGCCGCCGACGCCGTGCAGAAGGTCGGCAACGGTCACCCCGGGACCGCGATGAGCCTGGCCCCGGCGGCGTACACGCTCTTCCAGAAGGTGATGCGGCACGATCCGGCCGACCCGGAGTGGACCGGCCGGGACCGCTTCGTCCTCTCCCCCGGACACACCTCGCTGACTCTCTACACCCAGCTCTTCCTGTCAGGTTATGAACTCGGCCTCGACGATCTGAAGGCGTTCCGCACCCACGGGTCCAAGACGCCCGGCCACCCCGAGTACGGGCACACCGCGGGCGTGGAGACGACGACCGGCCCGCTCGGCCAGGGCGCCGCCAACGCGGTGGGCATGGCGATGGCCGCCCGCTACGAGCGCGGCCTGTTCGACCCCGAGGCCCCCGAGGGCGAGTCCCCGTTCGACCACACCATCTGGGCGATCGTCTCCGACGGCGATCTGGAGGAGGGCATCTCCGCCGAGGCCTCCTCGCTCGCCGGCCACCAGAAGCTCGGCAACCTCGTCTTCGTCTACGACGACAACCACATCTCCATCGAGGGCGACACGGCGACCGCCTTCTCCGAGGACGTGCTGAAGCGCTACGAGTCGTACGGCTGGCACGTGCAGCGCGTCGAGCCCTCGCCCGACGGCGACATCGACGTGCGTGCCCTGTACACGGCGCTCAGGACGGCACAGGCCGAGACCGGGCGCCCCTCCATCATCGCGATGCGCACGATCATCGCCTGGCCCGCCCCGAACGCGAAGAACACCGAGGCCTCGCACGGCTCGGCGCTGGGCGCCGAGGAGATCGCCGCGACCAAGCGGATCCTCGGCTTCGACCCAGAGCGGACCTTCCAGGTCGACGCCGAGGTCCTGGCCCACGCCCGCCAGGCCCTGGACCGGGGCGCCGAGGCGCACGCCGACTGGGACAAGCGGATCGGCGCGTGGCGCACCGAGCGGCCCGAGAACGCGAAACTCTTCGACCGGATCGTCGCCGGCCAGCTTCCCGAGGGCTGGGAGAGCGCGCTGCCGGTGTTCGAGGAGGGCAGCAGCATCGCCACCCGCGCCGCCTCCGGCACGGTCCTCCAGGCCCTCGGAGCCGTGCTCCCCGAACTGTGGGGCGGCTCCGCCGACCTCGCCGGCTCGAACAACACCACGATCGACAGGGCCAGCTCGTTCCTCCCGGCGGACAACCCGCTGCCCGAGGCGAACCCGTACGGCCGCACGATCCACTTCGGCATCCGCGAGCACTCCATGGCTGCGGAGATGAACGGCATCGCGCTGCACGGCAACACCCGTGTCTACGGCGGCACCTTCCTGGTGTTCTCCGACTACATGCGCAACGCCGTCCGGCTCTCCGCGCTGATGCAGCTCCCGGTGACGTACGTCTGGACGCACGACTCGATCGGTCTCGGCGAGGACGGCCCCACCCACCAGCCGGTCGAGCACCTCGCCTCGCTGCGCGCCATCCCCGGCCTGAACATCGTCCGCCCGGCCGACGCCAACGAGACGGCGATCGCCTGGGCCGAGATCCTCAAGCGGCACGCCACGAACCCGGCCCCGCACGGTCTGGCGCTCACCCGTCAGGGCGTGCCGGCCTACCCCGCCAACACCGAGGCGGCGCGCGGCGGTTACGTCCTGCAGGACGCCTCCGCCGGCACCCCGGACGTCCTCCTCATCGCGACCGGCTCCGAGGTGCAGCTCGCCGTCGCGGCGCGCGAACTGCTGGAGGCCGAGGGCGTGGGCACCCGCGTGGTGTCGATGCCGTCCGTCGAGTGGTTCGAGGAGCAGTCCCCCGAGTACCGGGCCGCTGTCCTTCCGCCGTCCGTGAAGGCGCGCGTGGCGGTCGAGGCCGGAATCGCCCTGACCTGGTACCGGTACGTCGGTGACGCCGGACGTGTCGTCTCGCTGGAGCACTTCGGCGCCTCGGCCGACGCCGGGACGCTGTTCGCCGAGTTCGGGTTCACCGCCGAGAACGTCGCCGCCGCCGCGCGGGCCTCGCTCGGCTCGACCAACGACACCGCCGCCCTGCGCGGCTGATCCGTTCGCACCAAGGAAGATGATCACTGTGACCGAAGCAGCCGCGACCGCGGTACCTCTTGAGCGCCTCTCCCGCGAGGGCGTCTCCGTCTGGCTCGACGACCTCTCCCGCAAGCGCATCGAGTCCGGCAACCTGGCCGAACTCGTCGCGACGCGGCACGTGGTGGGCGTGACCACCAATCCGTCCATCTTCCAGGCCGCGATCGGCTCCGGCGAGGGGTACGGACAGCAGCTGGCCGACCTCGCCGTACGCGGGGTGACGGTCGACGAGGCCGTCCGGATGATGACGACCGCGGACGTGCGCGCCGCCGCCGACATCCTGCGCCCGGTGTTCGAGGCGACCGAAGGCCGTGACGGCCGGGTCTCCATAGAGGTCGACCCCCGTCTGGCGCACAACACCACCGCGACGGTCGCCGAGGCCAGGCAGCTGGCCTGGCTGGTCGACCGCCCGAACGTGATGATCAAGATCCCAGCGACGAAGGCCGGTCTCCCGGCGATCACCGAGGTCATCGGCCTCGGCATCAGCGTCAACGTCACGCTGATCTTCTCCCTGGAGCGCTACCGCGAGGTCATGGACGCCTACCTCGCCGGCCTGGAGCGGGCACGGGAGGCGGGCATCGACCTCGCCGGCATCCACTCCGTCGCCTCCTTCTTCGTCTCCCGGGTCGACAACGAGATCGACAAGCGGCTCGCGAAGACCGGCACGGACGAGGCCCTCGCGCTCAAGGGCAGGGCGGCGCTCGCCAACGCCCGGCTGGCCTACGAGGCGTACGAGGACGTGTTCGGCTCCGCCGGCGGCTCGGCGGCAGGCGGCGCCCGCTGGACGGCGCTCGCCGCGTCCGGCGCCCAGAAGCAGCGTCCGCTGTGGGCCTCCACGGGCGTCAAGGACCCGGCGTACAAGGACACCCTGTACGTCGACGAGCTGGTCGCTCCGGGCACGGTCAACACCATGCCGGAGGGGACGCTGAACGCCACCGCCGACCACGGCGACATCCACGGCGACACGGTGACCGGCGGCTACGACCGGGCCCGTGCCGACCTGGCCGCGGTCGAAGCGCTCGGGATCTCCTACGACGAGGTCGTCGGGCGGCTGGAGGACGAGGGCGTCTCGAAGTTCGAGGCGGCCTGGGAAGATCTCCTCGAAGCCGTGTCGGCCTCCCTGCGGGGCAAGGGAGTTGAAGGGGAATGACCAAGGGTGAGGCGCTTTCCGACGGCGACGCGCAGGATGCGGCCACCGCGCCGCAGGGATCCGGTGACACGGCCGTGGAACCGGACGGCCTGACACCCGAGGCCCTCGCCGCGGCGCTCGGCGTCCCGGCCGCCGACTGGGACAACCCGCTGCGCGACCCGCGCGACCGCAGGCTCCCCCGGATCGCCGGCCCCTCCGGTCTGGTCATCTTCGGTGTCACCGGCGACCTGTCCCGCAAGAAGCTGATGCCGGCGGTGTACGACCTCGCCAACCGGGGCCTGCTGCCGCCGGGCTTCTCGCTCCTCGGGTTCGCCCGCCGCGAGTGGGAGGACCAGGACTTCGCGCAGGTGGTGCACGACTCGGTGCGCGAGCACGCGCGCACCGAGTTCCGCGAGGAGGTCTGGCAACAGCTCGCCGAGGGCATGCGGTTCATCCCGGGCGACTTCGACGACGACACGGCTTTCAAGCAACTGCGCTCCGCCGTCGAGGAGTTGGACGCGTCCCGGGGCACCAGCGGCAACTACGCCTTCTACCTCTCCGTACCGCCGAAGTTCTTCCCGAAGGTGGTGCGGCAGCTCAAGAAGCACGGGCTGGCGAACGCCCCCGAGGGGTCCTGGCGGCGCGCGGTCATCGAGAAGCCGTTCGGCCACGACCTGCGAAGCGCCCGTGAGCTGAACCGGATCGTGCACGACGTGTTCGACCCGGACCAGGTGTTCCGGATCGACCACTACCTCGGCAAGGAGACCGTCCAGAACATCCTGGCGCTCCGCTTCGCCAACCAGATGTACGAGCCGATCTGGAACCGGTCGTACGTCGACCACGTCCAGATCACCATGGCCGAGGACATCGGCATCGGCGGCCGGGCCGGTTACTACGACGGCATCGGCTCCGCCCGTGACGTCATCCAGAACCACCTGCTCCAGCTGATGGCCCTGACCGCCATGGAGGAACCGGCCGCCTTCGACGCCGAGTCGCTGCTCGCCGAGAAGCTCAAGGTCCTCAGGGCCGTGAAGCTGCCGGAGAACCTGGGCGAGCACACCGTGCGCGGCCAGTACGCGGCGAGCTGGCAGGGCGGCGAGAGGGTGCACGGCTACCTCCAGGAGGAGGGCATCGACCCCGGCTCGACGACCGACACCTACGCGGCCGTCAAACTCCAGGTGGACAACCGCCGCTGGGCCGGCGTCCCGTTCTACCTGCGCACCGGCAAGCGCCTGGGCCGCCGCGTCACCGAGATCGCGGTCGTCTTCCACCGCGCCCCGCACTCGCCGTTCGACTCCACGGCCACCGAGGAGCTCGGCTCCAACGCCATCGTCATCCGCGTCCAGCCCGACGAGGGCATGACCGTGCGCTTCGGATCGAAGGTGCCGGGTACCTCCATGGAGATCCGGGACGTCACCATGGACTTCGCGTACGGCGAGTCGTTCACCGAGTCCAGCCCGGAGGCGTACGAGCGGCTGATCCTGGATGTCCTGCTCGGCGACGCCAATCTCTTCCCCCGCCACCAGGAGGTGGAAGAGTCCTGGAAGATCCTCGACCCGATCGAGGGGTACTGGGAGAGTCACGGCACACCCGCGCAGTACCCCTCGGGCGGCTGGGGCCCGGAGGAAGCCGACGAGATGCTCGCACGAGACGGACGGAGCTGGCGCAGGCCATGAAGATCGACCTGACCGACACCACGGCAAGCCAAATCAACAAGGCACTCGTACGGGGGCGCCGGGCCATCGGCACCCCCGCAGTGGGCATGGTCCTGACGATGGTCATCGTCACCGACGAGGAGAACGCCTACGACTCGATCAAGGCGGCCGAGGAGGCCTCACGCGAGCACCCCTCGCGCACCCTGGTCGTCATCAAGCGGGTCGCCCGCACCCCGCGCGACCGCACCAACTCCCGTCTGGACGCCGAGGTGCGCGTCGGCTCCGACGCGGGCACCGGCGAGACGGTCGTCCTGCGGACGTACGGCGACGTCTCCGACCACGCCGACTCGGTCGTCCTGCCGCTGCTGCTGCCCGACGCCCCCGTCGTCGTCTGGTGGCCGGTGGACGCGCCCGAGAACCCGGTCAAGGACCCGCTCGGCGCCCTCGCCCAGCGCCGGATCACCGACATGTACGCCGTCGAGGCGCCGCTCCAGGCGCTGGACGCCCGCGCCGCCTCGTACGCGCCGGGTGACACCGACCTGGCGTGGACCCGGCTCACTCCCTGGCGCTCCATGCTGGCGGCGGCGCTCGACCAGGCCCGGACGAAGGTGATCTCGGCGACCGTCGAGAGCGAGGCGCAGAACCCGAGCGCCGAACTGCTGGCCCGCTGGCTGGAGGCCCGCCTCCAGGTCAAGACCGAGCGGGTCGTCACCGCGGGCCCCGTGGTGACCGCCGTCCGGCTCGGCACCGAGAACGGCGAGATCGTCATCGACCGCCCCGAGGGCCCGCTGGCGACCCTGTCCCTGCCCGGTCAGCCCTCCCGCACCCTCGCGCTGAAGGTGCGCTCCACCTCCGAGCTGATCGCCGAGGAACTGCGCCGCCTCGACGCGGACGAGATGTACGCCGTCGCCCTGCGCGGCGACGCCCCCAAGGAGACCCCCCGTCATGTCTGAGTACCCCAAGCCCACCCGGCGTCCGGAGTGGGTCGCCCTGGAGGACCACCGCGCGACCACGCTGCTCCACCCGCGGCTGCGCGACCTGTTCGCCGCCGACCCCGCCCGCGCCGAGCGGTACGTCGTCCAGGTCGGCGACCTGCGGATCGACTACTCCAAGCACCTCATCAACGACGAGACCCTGGCCCTGCTCCAGGAACTGGCCGTCGCCACCGGTGTGTTCGGGCTGCGGGACGCGATGTTCCGGGGCGAGAAGATCAACACGACCGAGGACCGGGCGGTGCTGCACACCGCGCTGCGGGCGCCGCGGGACGCGGTGGTCGAGGTCGACGGGGAGAACGTGGTTCCGGCCGTGCACGCGGTCCTGGACAAGATGGCGGACTTCGCCGGCCGGGTCCGCTCCGGCGAGTGGACCGGGCACACCGGCAAGCGCATCAAGAACGTCGTCAACATCGGCATCGGCGGCTCCGACCTCGGTCCGGCGATGGCGTACGAGGTGCTGCGCTCCTTCACCGACCGCTCGCTGAGCGTGCGGTTCGTGTCGAACGTGGACGGCGCCGACCTGCACGAGGCGGTCCACGATCTGGACCCCGCCGAGACACTGTTCGTCATCGCCTCGAAGACGTTCACCACGATCGAGACGATCACCAACGCCACCTCCGCCCGCTCCTGGCTGCTGGCCGGACTCGGTGAGGAGAAGGCGGTGGCGCGGCACTTCGTGGCGCTGTCGACGAACGCGGAGAAGGTCTCGGACTTCGGGATCGACACGGCGAACATGTTCGAGTTCTGGGACTGGGTCGGCGGGCGCTACTCGTACGACTCGGCGATCGGCCTGTCGCTGATGATCGCGATCGGCCCGGACCGTTTCCGCGAGATGCTGGACGGTTTCCACCTGGTCGACGAGCACTTCCGCACCGCTCCGGCGGAGGCCAACGCCCCGCTGCTGCTCGGCCTGTTGGGCGTCTGGTACGGCAACTTCCACGACGCCCAGTCGCACGCCGTGCTGCCGTACTCGCACTACCTCTCCAAGTTCACGGCCTATCTCCAGCAGCTCGACATGGAGTCCAACGGCAAGTCCGTCGACCGTGACGGCAACCCGGTGGAGTGGCAGACCGGACCGGTGGTGTGGGGCACGCCCGGGACCAACGGCCAGCACGCGTACTACCAGTTGATCCACCAGGGCACCAAGCTCATCCCCGCCGACTTCATCGGCTTCGTCAACCCGGTCGGTGAACTGAGCGACGAACTCGCCGCGCAGCAGGACCTGCTGATGGCCAACTTCTTCGCGCAGACGCAGGCGCTGGCCTTCGGCAAGACCCCGGACGAGGTCCGCGCCGAGGGTGTGCCCGAGGAACTGGTGCCGCACAAGACGTTCCAGGGCAACCACCCCACGACCACGATCCTCGCCGCCGAACTGACCCCCTCGGTCCTGGGCCAGCTGATCGCCCTCTACGAGCACAAGGTGTTCGTCCAGGGCGCGATCTGGAACATCGACTCCTTCGACCAGTGGGGCGTCGAGCTCGGCAAGGTCCTCGCCAAGCGCGTCGAGCCCGCCCTGACCGAAGGCGCGGACGTGCCAGGTCTCGATCCCTCCACGGCCGCTCTCGTGGCCGCTTACCGCACCCTGCGAAAGAAGTGAACTGACAATGCAGCTCGGACTCATCGGTCTCGGCAAGATGGGCGGCAACATGCGCGAGCGCATACGCCGCGCCGGCCACACCGTCGTCGGCTACGACCGTAATCCGGACCTCGCCGACGTGCACAGCCTCGCCGAACTCGTGGGCGCTCTCGAGGGCCCGCGCGTGGTCTGGGTGATGGTGCCGGCCGGCGCCCCCACCCAGACCGTCATCGACGAACTCGGTGACCTGCTGGAGGCCGGCGACACGGTCGTGGACGGCGGCAACTCCCGCTGGACGGACGACGAGAAGCACGCCGAGGAGCTGGCGGCCAAGGGCATCGGCTTCGTCGACGCCGGTGTCTCGGGCGGTGTGTGGGGCCTGGAGAACGGCTACGCGCTGATGGTCGGCGGCGACGCCGGGAACATCGAGAAGATCCGGCCGGTCTTCGACGCGCTCAAGCCCGAGGGCGACTTCGGCTTCGTGCACGCCGGCAAGGTGGGCGCGGGCCACTTCTCCAAGATGGTCCACAACGGCATCGAGTACGCCATGATGCAGGCGTATGCCGAGGGCTGGGAGCTGCTGGAGAAGGTCGACTCGGTCACCGACGTACGTGAGGTGTTCCGCTCCTGGCAGGAGGGCACCGTCATCCGCTCCTGGCTGCTCGACCTCGCCGTCAACGCCCTGGAGGACGACGAGCACCTGGACAAGCTGCGCGGCCACGCGCAGGACTCCGGCGAGGGCCGCTGGACCGTCGAGGCCGCCATCGACCACGCGGTGCCGCTGCCCGCCATCACGGCGTCCCTCTTCGCCCGCTTCGCGTCCCGCCAGGACGACTCGCCGCAGATGAAGATGATCGCGGCGCTGCGCAACCAGTTCGGCGGCCACGCCGTCGAGTCGGCGAAGTAGGGAAGGACCATGGGCGATCTCATCCTGGTCCGCCACGGAGAGACTGAGTGGACCCTGACGGGACAGCACACCAGTTGGACCGACCTTCCGCTCACCCCGCACGGCGAGGAGCAGGCCAAGTCCCTCGCTCCGTTCTTCGCCGGGCACTCCTTCGCCCAGGTCCTGACCAGTCCCCTCGGCCGCGCGGTACGGACAGCCGAACTCGCGGGGCTGTCCGGTCCGCGGACCGACCCGGATCTGCACGAGTGGGACTACGGCGGCTACGAGGGGGTCACCACCCGCGCCGTCCACCGGGCCCGGCCCGGCTGGGTGCTGTGGGACGACGGGGTGCCGCCCGGCCCGGACGGCCACCCCGGCGAGACGCCCCGCGAGGTGGGTGTGCGCGCCGACCGCGTGCTCTCCCGGGTGGACGCTGCGCTCTGCGACCACCCCGGTGACGTGGTGCTGGTGGCGCACGCGCACTTCCTGCGTGTGCTCACGGCCCGCCGGCTGGGGCTGCCGCCCGAGTCGGGGCGGCTGTTCCAGCTGGCGACCGGAACCGTAAGCCGGTTGTCCACCGAGCACGGCGATCCTGTGATCGCCGCGTGGAATCAACCGGGAACTTCCGTCACGGTCCACTAGTTTCCACGGTGCTGACGTAGTGCCGCGGCACTAGAAACCGAAGAGACTTCCGGTCCGCCCGCCCGGGCGGACCGGACTCTTGAACACACATGGAGTTCTCATGGCCCTGTGGGACCGCGTCAAGGAGTCCGCGTCGACGATGCAGACCCAGCTCGTGGCGAAGAAGAACGATCTCAAGAGCGGAGCCTTCCGCGACGCGAGCATGGCGATGTGCGCACTCGTCGCCGCGGCGGACGGCTCGATCGACCCGTCCGAGCGGCAGCGCGTGGCCCAGCTCATCGCCACGAACGAGGTGCTCCAGAACTTCGACGCCATGGACCTCCAGCGCCGTTTCGACGACAACCTGAACAAGCTGACCGCCGACTTCGCCTTCGGCAAGGTCAGTGTTCTCCAGGAGATCGCCAAGGCGAAGAAGAAGCCCGCCGAGGCCCGCGCCGTCATCCAGATCGGCATCGTCATCGGCGGCGCCGACGGCGACTTCGACAAGACCGAGCAGGCCGTGGTGCGCGAGGCGTGCTTCACGCTCGACCTGCCGCCGCACGAGTTCGACCTCTAGGACGGTCTGTCCGTCGAGGACTCCGAGGCGCGCGACGAGCTCCCTGGGCCTGCCTGTCGAGGGGCCCAGGCACGCTCGCTCCGACTCCTCCCGCCCGGCAGGGAGCAGCCCTCAGCGCCCGGGAATCCCGTACGCCCGCTCCACGCGCAGCCGCAGCACCAGCCGGCCGTCGCGGACCATGGCGGCACGGTAGTCGTCCCAGTCCGGATGTTCGCCGAGAACGTCCCGATAGACCCGGACGAGCTCCTCCACGGTCTCGTCGTGCGGATCCCCCGCGACGGGCGTCAGCTCGGCCGTGCCCTCGACGACCGTGTACGCCCACCGGTCCGCGCTGGTCACGTGGTACGAGGCACGTGGGTCCCGGCGCAGATTGCGGGTCTTGGCGCGGTCGTCGGTGAGCGAGACACGGATGATCTTCTCGTCGGGGTAGTACACATGGCTGACGTTCGACAGCTGGGGCCTGCCGTCCTTCTTGAGGGTGACGAGCACCCCGCCCTTGTACTCGGAGAGCAGCTTCAGCAGTGCGTCCTGTGTCGCGTCCTGGTTCGCTTCCTCAGTCATACCCGCGTCAACGCTCCGGAGGCCTCACGTCATCCCGTGGACGCGGTCTCTCCCATGTCATCGACGCCTCACCAGTACGTTTGGCACGATTGAGGACGCGAGCCGCGGTCAGAAGGAGAGCCATGGGACATCTGCGACAGGAAGTCGATCCGGGATCGGTCGGCCTGGACCCCGAGGCGCTGGACCGGCTCGACCAGCACTTCGCCGCACTGGTCGACGACGGCCGACTGCCCGGTTTCCTGGTCGCCGTCTCCCGGCACGGGCAGGTCGCCCACCTCACCACGTACGGCCGGCGCGACCGTGCGGCGGAACTCCCGGTGGAGAGCGACACGTTGTGGCGGATCTACTCCATGACCAAGCCGGTCACCTCGGTCGCCGCCCTGATGCTGGTCGAAGAGGGCCGCCTCGGACTGGACGACCGGGTGGCCGACTTCCTTCCGGCCTTCGCCGAGCCGCGGGTGTACGTCGGCGGGTCGGGGCAGGACACGAGGACCCGGCCTGCCGGACAGCCCATCCTGATCCGGCACCTGCTGACCCACACCGCGGGCCTGACCTTCGGCTTCTACCACGCGCATCCCGTCGACGGGCTCTACCGGGACGCCGGTGTGGAGTCCTCGGTGGCACCGGGCACCGACCTGGCCGGGACCTGCGAGGTGTACGCCCGGCTGCCGCTCCAGTTCGAGCCGGGCACACGGTGGAACTACTCGGTGGCCACCAATGTCCTCGGCCGGGTCATCGAGGTGGTGTCCGGCCAGGATCTCGACGACTTCCTCCACCGGCGCGTCCTCGGGCCGCTCGGGATGACGGACGCCGGATTCCAAGTCACGGACGAACAGGCGGGCAGACTCGCCGAGTTGTACGGGGAGGACGGCGAAGGGCAGCTCACCCCGATCGCCGGTCTCCCGCTGCGCGGCCGGCCCCGGTTCCTGTCCGGCAGCGGGGGAATGGTCGCCACGGCCCACGACTACCACCGCTTCATGGAGATGCTCAGGCGCCGCGGCGAACTCGACGGGACCCGTCTGCTGCGCCCCGGGACCGTGGACCTGATGGCGGCCAACCAGCTTCCCGGCAACGCCGACCGGCGCTCCTTCGGCAGCCCGGTCCATCAGGAACCCGGCAACGCGGGCCTCGGTTTCGGCCTGGGCGTCTCGGTCGTGGTGGACCGGGCGGTCACCCGGGCGCCGTCCAGCGAGGGCGCGTTCGGCTGGAGCGGAGTGGCCACCACGACGTTCTGGGTCGACCCGCGACGCGACCTGACCGTGCAGTTCCTGAGCCAACTGCGCCCGAAAGGCTCCCACTCGGTCTTCCCCGAGCTCAAGCGGCTGGTGCACGAGGCGGTACGGTCCTGATCAGCGCGGGGTCGTCCGGTTGACGCGGTAGACGTCCCATACACACAGGTTGAGCACCGTGGCGGTCACGATCACGCCCGCGCAGACCAGAAGCACCTCACGGTCCGACCAGGCGCCGGCCGCCAGTGCGGCGAGCAGATAGCCGAGCGGGATCGCGGCGCGCTCGCCGACGCTGTTGAAGGCGGCGGCTCGCCCCAACTCGCGCTCAGGTACGTGCAGTTGGAAAGCGGTGGTCCAGGCGACGATGGCGACGTCGAGGCCGATGCCCGCGAGGAGGGCGGCGAACAGGACGGCGGGCAGCGGCAGCGCGAGACCCATCGCGGCCAGCGGCAGAAAGAGCAGGGAGGCGGTGCTCACGGCGACGGCGAGCAGCCGGTAGGGCTTCCACCACAGGCACACCAGCGCGCCCGTCAGCAGTCCGAGCGCGAACGCCCCCTGCACCAGGCCCCAGGAGCTCGCTCCGGAGTACAGCCGGGCGGCGAGAACCGGTCCGAGCATCTGGAATCCGGCCAGCCAGGCGGCCACCACGACCGTCCCGGCCAGTGTGTACGTCCACAGCCAGGTGCGGGAACGGAATCCGTCCCAGCCCGAGCGCAGATCACCGAGGACGCTGCCCGCGGCGACAGGTGCGTCCAGGCGCAGCCCGCGCAGCAGCAGGGCCGCGATCAGGAACGAGAGGGCGTCCCAGGTCAGCGCCCATCCGGGTCCGCAGAGGGTGACGACCAGCCCTCCCGCCACGGGACCGAGCACCCGTACGGCGTTGGTCGGCAGCCTGACCAGCGCGTTGGCCTGCTGGAGATGTTCCGGCTCCACCAGCTGATTCACCACGCCCTGTCCCGCGGGCCCGGTGAACGCCACGGCGACTCCCGAGAGGAAGCCACAGGCCGCGATGGAACCGGTCGAGGCCGCGCCGGTCAGCACGACGACGGCGAGCGCCCCTTGTGCCAGCGCCGCGCCCAGGTTGCCCACCAGCAGGATCCGGCTGCGGGACATCCGGTCCGCCAGCACGCCGCCCACCAGCAGGAAGGCGACCGTCGGAACGGTGTTCACGGCGAGCACCAGACCGAGCGATCCGGCTCCCCCGCCCTGTCCGATCACGGCGTAGGCGAGCGCGAGCGGTGCCATCGCCGAGCCCGTCGCGGAGATCAGGCCGGCCAGCGCGAACCGGCGGAAGCCGGCGCTGCGCAAGGGTGCCGTCCGGACGTTCGGCACCTGCGCCGCCGTCTTCATGGTCCGCCCCCGCCGTCGGTGTGGGGCGCCGCCCGGTCCCGTCGGGTGCCCTCGAATGCGCGGCGATCATACGGGTCCGGGGCCGGTCCGGGGTCCTGATTCGGACAGCCCCGGGACCGCGCACCCCGCTTCCGTCATTCCTCGGTGACGACCGTCTTCGCCGACCCGGCGAAGATCGCCTTCGCCCACTCCTCGCCGTCCAGGTGGGGCAGGTAGTGGTCGAGGCGTTCCCGCTTGGTCAGCAGGTAGGTGAGGTTGTCCTCGCACGGCGGTATGAGGAGCGGCACCTGCTCGGCGACCTTGATGCCGTGGCGCAGCAGCGACTCGCGCTTGCGCGGGTTGTTCGACAGCAGCCGCACGGACCGTACGCCGAGGTCGTGCAGCATCTCGGCCGCCACCCGGTAGTCGCGGGCGTCCACCGGCAGCCCGAGGGCGACGTTCGCCTCGACGGTGTCGAGCCCCTCCGCCTGGAGCTTCATCGCCTTGAGCTTGGCCAGCAGACCGATGCCCCGGCCCTCGTGACCGCGCAGGTAGACGAGGACGCCGCGGCCCTCGGCCACAATGGCCTTGAGCGAGGCGACGAGTTGGGGGCCGCACTCGCAGTGCTGGGATCCGAAGGAATCGCCCGTCAGGCATTCGGAATGCAGCCGGGTCAGTACGTCACCCTTTCCGAGGGTGTCCAAGTCGCCGTGCACGAGGACGACTTGTTCCTCGCCGAGGTCGTGGTCTAGGTAGCCGACGGCGTGGAAATCGCCGTACACGGTGGGCAGCGGGGCAATCACGACTCGTTCGACACCTGTGAGGTGGGCATTCCCGCCGAGTACGCCAAAGTTATCTGTCATGATCTGGTTCCTAAGCAGAGTCGAAAGGGCCGTGAAAGATGAGTAGTTCGGGAACACGCGTGACGGTGTCCGGTGTGCTGTCACTGGACACCACGGAGGATGTCCGCGAGCGGGGGGCCGGTGTCGCCCGCCAGGTCGCCGTCCTTCCCGTCGGCAGCCTCGAACAGCACGGCGCGTACCTGCCCCTGACGACCGACACACTGGTGGCGTGCGCCATCGCGCGGGAGATCGCGGACGCCTATCCGGTGCATCTTCTTCCTCCGGTGACGATCTCCTGCTCGCACGAGCACGCCGACTGGCCGGGCACCGTCAGCATTTCCTCCGTCACGCTGTACGCCGTCGTCCGGGACATCGCCGCTTCGTTGCGGCGATCGGGCGTCGACACTCTGGTCGTCGTCAACGGACACGGAGGGAATTACGTACTGGGCAATGTCGTTCAGGAATCCGCGGGCACCGGTACGCGCATGGCGCTTTTCCCGGCCGCGGAGGACTGGGAGGGCGCGTGTGAACGGGCCGGTGTGCAGACGTCGTTGCTCACCGATATGCACGCCGGAGAAATCGAGACCTCCATTCTCCTGCATGCCCATCCGGAATACGTCAAAGACGGTTATGAGACCTCCGATTTCGTCGCCGACGACCGTCGGCATCTGCTCACCCTCGGCATGTCGGCCTATACCGATTCCGGGGTCATCGGCCGTCCCTCGATGGCCGGCGCCGAGAAGGGGAAGGAACTCCTCGCCGGGCTGACCGAGGCCTTCGGAGCGTATTTCTCCCTGGTGACGTCCGAGACGCTGCACTGATCAGGCCCTCCCGCGCTCTCCTCGCGGGGGCGCCGGAGCGCGGCACCCCACCGGACGACCAGGACCACGGCGCCGGGCAGTGCCGCCGCGAAGCTGAGCACTCCATAGATCACCGCGACGGTCAGGCCCATGCCGGCGCCGAGCCCGGCGGCACCGAACGCCCAGGCGGTGGCGCCCTCGCGGGGGCCCCACCCGCCGACGTTCAGCGGCACCCCCATGGCGAGCAGGGCGAGCACGGCCAGCGGCATCAGCAGGGCGACGGAGGCGGTGGATCCGGCGGCCCGGGCGGCGAGGACGAACATCGCCAGATGTCCGGCGAGCACCAGGACCGACGAGAGCGTCACACCGGGCCAGCTGCGCCGGGCCAGCAGTGCGCTCCGGGCCTCGCCGAGGGCGCCGCGGACGGCTCGGTACCGTCCGGCGTCCGAGGGTCCCCGCCGCCTGCGGACGACACCGAAAGCCACCGCGCCGCACACCGCGACGATCGCGAGGACCAGCGCGCTCTCGCGGGCCTGGGCGAGCACGGGTGACGGCTGGGTGAGCAGCACCACCGCGCCGACGGCCACGAGGACGGCCTGTCCCGCGGTGCGTTCGAGCACCACCGAGCGCACGCCCCGGCCGATGTCACCGGCGCTCTGCCCGTGCCGCACGGCCCGGTGCACATCGCCGAGGACTCCGCCGGGCAGCGCGGCGTTCAGGAACAGCGCGCGGTAGTAGTCCGCGACGGCCGCGCCCAGCGGGAGTTCGATGCGCAGCTCACGCGCGACCAGGCACCAACGCCAGGCGCTGAACACCGTGGTGAGCAGGCCGATCACGACCGCCACCGTGAGCGTGGTCCCGTCGATCCGCCGCAGCCCGTCCACGAACACCCCGGTACCCAGGCGCCAGAGCAGCACACCGAGGATCAGGACACCGGCGGCGGTACCGACGTGCTTGCGGACCCTGCCGGACACGCGCCGGGCCCGGGAGGTTCCGTCGGCCGTGGGCTTCCCGGGGCCCGGGGCGGGGGCGGGCCTCGGCCCGGCACCCTCGGGGCCCGGCACCCGCGAGGCGGGCGCACCGGACTCCGTGGGGTCGTTCTGGGGCGGGCCGTCGAGGTCCGCGGTCCCGGCCGCCGGGGCGGCGGCCGGGCCCAGCGTCTCCAGGCCCGCGCTCACGCCGCACCTCCGGCGGGGTGGGGCAGCGCCAGCACATCGCTGTGGTGGACGACGGCCCGCAGCTCGCCCGCGGCGCAGGCCGCCAGCCGGGACTCCAGATACGCCTCCGCCCGTTCCGCCAACTCGGGACGCTCTTCCACCGCCGCGCCGACCCAGCCGCGCAGCCACTCCCCGGTGAGGTCGGCCTCCGCGCGGCCGAGCCGCCAGGGGCTCGGGTGCACCTGTACGGTCGCGCCGTAGCGGGCGAACGCCTCGCAGGCGGCGGTGACGGCGTCCGGGCCGAGCAGGTCGCCGCGCCGCTGGTGGGCGTTGAACGCCTCGGTGATCTCGGCGTCCAGCGGGTCCGCCGGGGTGAGTTCGACCCGGCCGGCGACGGACAGCGTCAGCAGGGCGGGCACGCCCGCGCCGGCGCAGGCCGCCGCGAGCCGGTCGATCTCCTCGGCGGTGAGCACGTCGAGCAGTGCCGACGCGGTCACCAGGGAGGCGCCGGCCAGGCCGTCCGCGGTCAGCCGCCCGATGTCACCGCGCTGGGTGGTGACGCCGACATGGCTGCCGTCGGCCGCCGCCCTGGGTGCCCCGACGGTGGCGAAGTGCAGCAGGTAGGGGTCCCGGTCGTGCAGGATCCAGTGCTGGGCGCCGTCGAGCCGCGGAGCCAGCCAGCGGCCCATGGAGCCGGTGCCGCAGCCGAGGTCGTGGATGGCGAGAGCGCCGCCGCGCACGGACCGGTTGGCCAGCCGGATGCGCAGCGGGTCGAGCAGGTCGACCGCCCGCGCGGCGGCGTCGGCTGGCTCGCGCAGCTGGAGCCACTGGGGCGCGTAGCGCACCTCGTCGGTTTCGGGGTCCCCGGCTCGCTGACCTGGCACGCCAGTCCTCACCTTCTCCTCGGGGGTGCCGGAGTCCGGCCCGCTCGCGGGAGTCGTCGCGGTACTCACGCCGCCCTCCGGGGTTCCTGGGGCAGCCGGCCGAGCACACCGGCCAGGCTGCGCGCGGTGGTCGCCCACCCGTCGAGCGAGGCGCGCCGTCCGCGGGCGGCGGCCTTCAGCCGGCGGCGCACGTCGGCCTCGCCGAACCAGCCGCGCAGCTCGGCGGCGAGCGCGGCCGGGTCCTCCGGGGGGACGAGGATGCCGGGCACTCCGCCGTCGGGGGCGCGTCCGACGGCCTCGGGCACCCCGCCGACGTCCGTGGCGAGCACGGGGATACCGCGGGCCAGGGCCTCGGTGACGGCCATGCCGTAGGTCTCGGCGTAAGAGGTGAGGACCATGAGGTCGGCGGAGGCGTAGCTGGCGTCGAGTTCGGCTCCGGCCTGGGGTCCGGCGAGGTGCAGCCGGTTGCCGAGGCCGTACTTGGCGATCAGTGCGCGCAGATGGTCGACGTAGGCCGGGTCCTGGCCGAGACCGCCGACGCAGACGCAGCTCCAGGGCAGGTCGGTGACGGTGGCGAGGGCCTCGACGAGCCGGTGCTGGCCCTTGCGCGGCGTGACCGAGGCGACGCACAGCAGCCGCGAGACACCGTCGGTTCCGGAGGCGAGCGGTGCGATGTCGGCGCCGGGCGCGGCGGCGTGGACCCGGTCGGGGGCGAGTCCGTGGTGGGCGACGAGACGGCGGACGGCCCATTCGCTGGTGGCCACGACGGCCGAAACGGCCCGCAGTGTCGTACGTTCCAGGGCGTCCAGCTCGGCGGCCACGGCGGGCTCGATGCCTCTCTCGTCGCCGAGCGGCAGGTGGACGAGGACGACGAGACGCAGCCGGCCGGCCTCGGGAGCGATGATCTCGGGGACTCCGCAGGCGACGATCCCGTCGAGGAGGACGACCGTGCCGTCGGGCAGGTCGGCCAGGGTCCGGGCGAGTTCGGTGCGGGCGGCGGCGGCCGGGCGGGGCCACTCACCGGGGAGGATGTGCCGCTGCACCTGCCAGCCGAAGCCGGGCAGGTCGAGGCAGAGCCGGCGGTCGTAGGCGTTGCCGCCGCTCGGCGTGGCCGGGTCGTCGACGCCGCCCGGCATGACGAAGTGCACGGTGCGCAGGGACATGGGGATGATCTCGGCGTTCTTGAGAGCCGCGTTCTGCACGGGCACATAGTTCAGGGCGCCGGAGCCGGACGCGGCACGGCCGGACTGCGGGGACGCCTGGTCCAGGGTCACGTCGGTCACAGGGCACGCTCGTAACTCGCCCAGGCGATGTGCGACTCGTGCAGGGTGACGGTGATGCCGGCGAGGCCGTGGGCCCCCGCGCCGAGGGCTCCGGCGTGCACGCGGTCGGCGAGCCGGTCGGCGATGACCTTCGCCAGGAACTCGGTCGAGGTGTTGGTGTCCTTGAAGTCCGGCTCGCTGTCGAGATTGCGGTAGTTCAACTCGCTCACGACGGCGCCGAGCTCCTGCGTGGCCAGTCCGATGTCGACGACGATGTTGTCGTCGTCCAGCTCGGCGCGACGGAAGGTGGCGTCCACCAGGAACGTCGCACCGTGGAGGCGCTGCGCGGGTCCGAAGACCTCGCCACGGAAGCTGTGGGCGATCATCAGGTGATCGCGGACGGTGATGCTGAACAACGGACGACCCTCCAGGTGCGGTGCGTCTGATCCTCTGCCGGGATCACGTCGTGTAGTACGGCTGTCCGGTTCACCTTGTTCAGCCGTCTGTCACGCTTTCTTCGGAGTCCGGGGAGGTCAGGCCGGTTCTCGTCGGCTCAAACTTCTTCGTAGGTGACACGGTGGCACAGCGCGGGTATCGATCCGGAGGCCAGTTTCCCCATCGCGTCGGGCAGTTCACCGAAGGAGCACTCGCCGGTGATCAGGGCGTCGAAGGCCGGATCGGCGAGAAGTTCGAGGGCGAGCGCCAGGCGGTCGGCGTACGTCCTTCCGGCCCGGCCGGAGGGGGAGACGGAACCCACCTGGCTGCCGCGCAGGGTCAGCCGGCGCGAATGGAACGCCTCTCCGAGCGGCAGGGCGACCCGGCGGTCCCCGTACCAGCTCAGCTCGACGACGGTCCCCTCGTGGGCGAGCAGGCCGAGGGAGAGGCCGAGTCCGGCCTCGGTGGCGCTGGCGTGCACGACGAGGTCGAGTTCGCCCTCGGCGTCCTTCGGGAGCGCGAAGTCGACACCGAGCGCACGGGCGACGGCAGCGCGTGCCGGGTCGGCGTCGACGAGCTGGACCCGCACCCCGGGGAAGCGGGCGAGCAGCGCCGCGACCGAGCAGCCGACCATGCCGCCGCCGACCACGGCGATCCGGTCGCCGATCAGCGGGGTGGCGTCCCACAGGGCGTTCACCGCGGTCTCGACGGTGCCGGCGAGGATGGCGCGGGAGGCGGGCACCGACTCGGGTACGACGGTCACGGCGCTCACCGGGACGACGTAGCGCGTCTGGTGCGGGTAGAGACAGAAGACCGTCCGCCCGAGAAGGTGGGCGGGGCCTTCCTCCACCCGGCCGACACTCAGATAGCCGTACTTCACGGGCGCGGGGAAGTCCCCGTCCTGGAACGGCGCGCGCATCGAGGTGTGCTGGTTCTCCGGGACTCCCCCACGGAACACGAGGGTCTCGGTGCCTCTGCTGACTCCGGAGTAGAGCGTACGGACCAGTACCTCGCCCTCCGTGGGCGCGTCGAGGGTGACGTCACGGAGTTCGCCGTGGCCGGGCGAGGCGAGCCAGAAGGCGCGAGCTGTGAGTTCCATGAGCGTCCCCCTGAACGAATCCGCAGGTCTTCACGTACGGAGCAGTGACAAGTCGCGCACACGGTACGCGGCGTTGATCGAATCTGTCATTCGGCCGGAGGATCTGCGGTGGCCCTGAACAACATGTACGGCGCAAGGCTCCCCCAGCAGGAAACCATGGTGGGGGCCGGCGTGCAGCTCCTGGTGCTGGCCCTGCTGGGCACGGCGATCGGGATGGGGCCCGCGGGCTGGCTGACCGGTCTGGTCTTCGCGTTCGCCACCTGGGCGGTGCTCACCCGCGCGCTGCGGCGTACACAGCCCCGCTCCTTCGGGCCCGCCAACCGGGTCACGCTCGGCCGCGCCATCCTGGTGGGCGGTGTCACCGCGCTGGTCGCGGACTCCTTCGAGAGCTCGCCGCCGGTGAGTCTGCTGGTCGGTCTGACGGCGGTCGCCCTGATCCTCGACGGTGTCGACGGCAAGGTCGCCCGGCGGACCGGCACGTCCTCGGCCCTCGGCGCCCGCTTCGACATGGAGGTGGACGCGTTCCTGATCCTCGTGCTGAGCGTGTACGTCGGGATGTCGCTCGGTCCGTGGGTGCTGCTGATCGGCACGATGCGGTACGCGTTCGTCGCCGCCGCCCGGGTGCTGCCCTGGCTGAACGGCGAACTGCCGCCGAGCATGGCGCGCAAGACGGTGGCGGCCCTCCAGGGCGTCATCCTGCTGGTCGCGGGCTCCGGACTCCTGCCGTACGACGTGGAGACGGCATCCGTGCTGACGGCGCTCGGGCTGCTCGTGTGGTCGTTCGGCCGCGACATCCTGTGGCTCTGGCGTCAGGGCGGGCAGGAGCTCGTGGAGCGGACCCCGGAGAACCGCGAGCGCCACGAGCGTGTGCCGTCGCGGGAACTGGTCAGCGCGGGTTCCGCCGGCCGAGCGTAATAGTTGACGGACATTGTCAGGTATCGCCTCCACAGTGGTGCTCACAGACACGGTGAACGTGTCCCGAGCGGGAGGTCCGGCATGACACGGCACACGGTCGAGTCCGAGGTCGCAGGTCCCTGGTCCCTGGAGAACAGCAGGGAGTTCTGGGAGGAGATGGCGCCCGTGCCACCCGCCGAGGCCGGAGGGGCGGGGGCGGCACTGCGGACCGTCTTCCACGCCGACGCGGACTGGCGGCAGGTCGCGGCGGAAGTGACACAGCGCGGGTCCACCGCCCGGGTCGCGGTCAGCGGAGACGGCGATCTGGACGCCGCGGCCGAGCAGGTGCGCCGCTTCCTGTCACTGGACATCGACGCCCGCGGCTGGCCCGAGGTCGGCGAACGCGACCCGGTGATCGGCCGGATCCAGGCGCGCCGGCCGGGACTTCGCCCGTGCGGTTTCCATTCTCCCTACGAGGCAGCCTGCTGGGCGGTACTGACCCAGCGCACCGGGATGCGGGCGGCCCGCGCGATGCGCGAGGACCTCGTCCGCGGATACGGCACCGGCGGCGCGTTCCCCGCGCCCGGGGCCCTGCTCCGTCTCGACACCCAACTGCCCTGGCGCAAGACCGAATATCTGCACGCCGTCGCACAGGCGGCGCTCGACGGCGTGCTCGACGGCGCCCGACTGCGTGCCCTGGAAGCACGGGACGCGATGCGGCAGGTGCAACAGGCCAAGGGGCTGGGCGCCTTCGCGAGCGAACTCGTCGTCGTCCGCGGGGCCAACCATCCCGACGTCCTGCCCACCCAGGAGCGCCGGCTCGCCGCGGAGATCGCCGAACAGTACGGTTCGGACAGCGACTTGGCTCAGATCTCGGAGGAGTGGCGCCCGTTCCGCACCTGGGCCGCACTCCATCTGCGGGTCGGGCGCGGCGAGCGCCTGGGCGCCGGGACCGCCCACGCGAGCCGACCCGGACGCGCCCGGAAATAGCGCGCGTACGCACGACATTCACGATCTGTGATGGCCGGGAACGAACATCGACTGACTAGACTACGCACCCTCGTGCACATGATCGCGCAACGCGCGGGCAAGGCCGTTCCCGAAGGGTTTCGACGCTTGATAGCCATCGAAGATGTCAGCAAGCGATACGCCGACGGCACGGTGGCCGTCGATCGCCTGTCCCTCCAGATACCGGACCACTCCATCACCGTTCTCGTCGGACCTTCGGGCTGCGGCAAGACCACCACGCTCCGCATGATCAACCGCATGATCGAGCCGAGCAGCGGCACGATCCGGGTCGACGGCGAGGACATCCGAGCCCAGCCCGTCAACACCCTCCGCCGTTCCATGGGTTACGTCATCCAGAACGCCGGGCTGTTCCAGCACCGGACCATCGTCGACAACATCGCCACGGTCCCCCGGCTGCTCGGCTGGTCCAAGCAGCGCGCCCGCGAGCGCGCGGCGGAACTGATGGAGCGGGTCGGCCTCGACCCGGCCATGGCCCGCCGCTATCCGTACCAGCTCTCCGGCGGTCAGCAGCAACGGGTCGGCGTCGCCCGCGCGTTGGCGGCGGACCCGCCCATCCTGCTCATGGACGAGCCGTTCTCCGCGGTCGACCCGGTCGTACGCCGTGGCCTTCAGGAGGAGTTGCTGCGCATCCAGAGCGAACTGGGCAAAGCCATCGTGTTCGTCACCCACGACATGGACGAGGCGATCACCATCGGCGACCGGATCGCCGTACTGCGCACCGGCGGCAGGCTCGCCCAGTTCGCGGCCCCCGACGAGATCCTCTCGGCGCCGGCCGATCCGTTCGTCGAGGAGTTCCTCGGCTCCGACCGGGGCATCCGCGGTCTGTCGTTCCTGTCCACCCGCGAGCTCGAACTCGACCGCTCCCGGGTCTTCCCCGTCGGCTCCGACTGGCGGGAGATCGCCGGAAGCGCGCCCGAGGGTGCGCCCGTGCTGGTCACCGACGCGGGCGGCAAGCCGCTCGGCTGGGCCGACCCCGGCGGCTGGGACGGAGAGACCGGGACCCTCGAACCGTACGGCCCGAGCTTCGAGGTGGGCCGTGACTCGCTGCGCGTCGCCCTGGACCGGGCCGTGCTGTCGCCGACCGGTCAGGCGGTCGGCGTCGACGGCTCCGGCGAGGTCCTCGGGGTGGCCGGGCAGGAGACGGTCGCCGCGGCGATCCGGTCGGCCCGGCGGCGACAGACGGCGGACACTCCGCGGGAGACGTCGACGGCGAAGGCCGGGCGATGAACGGGTTCTTCGACATACCGAGCGCCCTCCAAAACAGCTACGGCGGTCTCATCGCCATCCATATGCAGGAGGCGCTCGTCCCGGTGCTGGCCGGGTTGCTGCTGGCCCTGCCGATCGGACTGCTGTGCGTCCACTACGACTGGCTCTACGCGCCGGTGCTGTGGACCTCGACGGTGCTCTACGCGATCCCCTCGATCGCGTTCTTCGTCGTACTCATCGACTACACCGGGCTCAGCCAGCTGACGGTGATGATCCCGCTGTGCCTGTACAGCCTGGTCGTGCTCGTGCCGGCGGTCGTCGACGGCATCCGCTCGGTGCCCGAGGAGACGAACGCCGCCGCCGCGGCCATGGGCATCGGGGTCGTGCGCCGCTACTTCCAGGTCCAACTGCCCATCGCCGTACCGGCGATCATGGCCGGACTGCGGGTGGCCGTCGCCTCCAGCATCAGCCTGGTGAGCGTCGGCGCGCTGATCGGCAACCAAGGGGCGTTCGGAAATCTGCTGACCTACGCGCAGTTGTACGGCCTCCCGCGGCTCGCGGTGACCTCGGTCGTGACCACCGCCGTCCTCGCGGTCGCGATCGACGCCCTGCTGGTCCTGCTGCGGCGGGTCCTCACTCCCTGGGAGCCACCGTCCGGCCGCGCCGCCCGGCGCTCCCGGGCCACGACCGCGGACCCCGCCGCCCGCACCCCGGAGAGCGTCTCGTGAACGTACTGAACTTCATGCAGTCCTTCTTCAGCGACGGCTCCCACTGGCACGGCTACGACGGCATCCCGCAACGCGTGTGGGAACACATCCAGTACACGGCCGCGGCCCTCACGATCGCCACGGCCATCGGGCTGCCGATCGGCCTGGTCACCGGGCACACCGGGCGCGGCGGCAACGCGCTGGCCTTCGTGTCCGCCGGGGCGCGCGCACTGCCGACCTTCGGGCTCCTGGTCCTGATGTTCGTCTGGCTGGGCCTCGGCATCGTGCCGGTGATGATCCCGCTCGTGGTGCTGGCGATCCCGCCGGTCCTCATCACCACCTACGAGGCGATCCGCACCGTGGACCCCTCCCCCGTGGACGCCGCCCGCGGCATGGGCATGCCCGAGACGCGGATCCTCTTCCAGGTCGAGGTCCCGGCCGCGCTGCCGCTGATCCTCAGCGGGCTGCGCTCGGCGACGGTCCAGATCGTGTCCACGGCGACGATCGCGGCCTATGTGTCGCTCGGCGGGGTCGGCCGGTACATCCTGGACGGCCTCTACCAGCACAACTACGAGAAGGTGGTCGGCGGAGCCGCGCTCACGGCCCTGCTCGCGCTGCTCGTCCTCGTGCTGTTCTGGGCCGTGGGCCGCGTGGCGGTCTCCCCGGGAGTACGCAGGCGCCGGGCCGCGTAGCGATCCGGGCACCGGAGACCAGGACGGGGACGGCCCGAGAGCCGTCCCCGTCGCCGTTTCCGGCCGCCGCTCCCGGTAGGTGCCCGCTCCGGGAGGGCGGGCTCAGCCCTCGGCCCTGGCGAGGGCGTGTTCGAGGACCACGAGCAGGGCGTCCCGTACGGAGCCACGGTCGCGCGCGTCGAACACGGTCAACGGCACGTGGTCGGCGACGTCGAGGGCCCACCGTACGTCGTCCAGATCGTGTTCGACCTTGCCGTCGAAGGCGTTGACGGCCACCGCGAAGGGGATCTGGCGGTGCTCGAAGTAGTCGACGGCCGCGTAGCAGTCGTCGAGCCGCCGGGTGTCGACGATGACGAGCCCGCCGAGCGCGCCCTCCACGAGGTCGTCCCACATGAATCCGAACCGCTCCTGGCCGGGGGTACCGAACAGGTAGAGCTTCAGGGTCGGGTCGAGGGTGACACAGCCGAAGTCCATGGCGACGGTGGTCGTCACCTTCTCCGGGGTGTGGGTGAGGTCGTCGACCCCGGCCGCGACCGAGGTGATGGACGCCTCGGTGGTCAGCGGCTCGATCTCGGAAATGGCCCCCACCGTCGTGGTCTTGCCCACGCCGAAGCCGCCCGCGATCACCATCTTCACCGGCAGGGGCGGCCGGGGACGCCCGTCTTCATCCCTCACGGATCGCGCCCCGGGAGTCGGGGACAGCTCGGAGACCATCGATCACCCTTCGCAGAACAGTGACATCGCGGTTGGAGCGGGCCTGCGGCGCGTACAGGGCCAGTTGACCGTCGGCGCGCAGATCGTCGGCGAGAACCCGGACCACATTCAAATGCATCCGGAGTCTCGCCGCGATCTCCGCGAGCGACTGCGGCTCACGGCAGACCGAGATGATGTCGCGGTGCTGGTCGAACACGAAGCGGTCCAGCGTCGCCAGTCCCGCAACGGTGGCCACCACCTGTGTCTCGATCGGGATCGGCGGTACGAGACTGTCCCCGCCGGCGATCCGCCCCGCGGTCAGCAGGAACGGCCGGACGACCGAGGCGGGGCGCTCCACTCCCCAGCCGGCGTCACCGCCGGCCAATGGTTCGCCGGACGTCATCACGTCCTCCCCCTTCAACTCACCGCGCTCCACCGGTCATGTGGCGCGCCGTCGGACATCAGCCGGCCGGTGCGATGCCCACGGTTCTCTTCAGCTCCATCACCAGTTGCGGACTGAGCACCGCACCGGCCCGGTTGGCGAAGAGAGTCATCTCGTAGGCGATGTTGCCGAGCTTCGCCTCCTTCGAGGCGACCACACCGAGCACCGCTCCGGCGCCGAGGGCGGACACCAGCACGTGCCCTTCCTCCAGGTCGATGATGACCTTGTTGAGGCCGCCGAGGCCATAGTTGCCGGAGGCCCCCATGGCGAGGCTGGTGATCCCGGAGACGATCGCGGCGAGCCGCTCGGAGTCGGCCTGGCCGCGCAGTTGCGAGACCGCGATGAGCAGTCCGTCGGAGGAGACACCGATCACGTCGACGACCCCTGCCGTCTCGGTGGCGAACCGGTTGAGCAGCCAGTTGAAGTCGGCAGCGGCGGTCTTCACGTCCGCCGCTGGTTCCGCTGTCCGGGACTCGGGCCCGCCTGTCCACATGGTCACGTGCTCATGCCTTCCGGGGAAGAGGGTCTTCTGTTCTGGGTGTCGGTGCCGACCGGTCCGCGGCTTCTGCCGCCCGGCCGGGCCACCGCGGTCGGTTGGTCCTCGGCCGCGCTCTCGCGCTCGGCCCGCAGGACGGCGGCCTCGAACTCGTCGATCTCCGAGCGCGCCGCCTCGGCGTCCGTGGGCTGCCAGGAGGGCGGCCTGCGGTGGGTGGGTGGTTCCGTGGGACGGGGCAGCCGGCTCGACGCGGTGGCGGACGACAGGGTCGCCCCGCGCACCCGGCGGCGCAGCGGACCCGCCTCGCCCGACCGTGCCGGACCGGTGGGTGCGGGCTCGGCTCCGCTGCCGGGCCGGGCGCCCCCGTGCGTCGTCGCGCGTTCGGGTCCGGTGTCCGCGGCTTCCGAGCGGCGGGCGTGACCGGGGGACTCGGCGGCCCGGGACCACGAGGGCACCCTGCGGGGCAGGCCGGCGGGTCCGGGCGGCGCCTCGACCCGCGCCTTGCGCGGCTCACTCGGAGGAGCGGTGCGGCGGGCGGGCGGCGCGATGCGCGGGGCCCGCTCGACGGCGGGGCCCGGGTCACCGGGCACGAGGTGGTCCGCGGGCACGGCGACGGTGGCGGTGACACCCCCGCCCGGGGTACGGGAGACGGCGACCTCGATGCCCCAGCGCCGGGACAGACCGCCGACCACGAACAGGCCGAGGACCTCCGTGGGCGCCAGATCCAGACGCTCACGCCGGATCAGCCGGGCGTTCTCCTGCTCCAGCCGCTCGGGGCTCATGCCGAGCCCGTGGTCGATGATCTCGACGAGGGCGCCGCCGCCCTGGTGGCGGGGCCTCAGGACGACTTCGACGCCGCTGGTCGCCGGGGAGAACATCACGGCGTTCTCCAGGAGTTCGGCGAGCATCAGGGTCAGGTCGCCGACGATGTCGGGGACGACGGTGACATCGCCCTCGGCGTGCGGGGTGACGCGCTGGTAGCCCTCGATCTGGCCGAGCGCGGCACGGACGATGTTGCTGAGCCGCATCGGCTCGGTGTTGAGACCGCTCTCGCTGATCCCTGCGAGCAGCATGAGGCTGTCGGCGTTGCGCTGGAGACGGACGGCGATGTGGTCGATGCGGTAGAGCCGGTCGAGCACCTCGGGGTCGGTCTCACCGCGCTCCACCGAGTCGATCAGGGCGAGTTGACGAGCCGTCAGGTTGCTGACGCGGCGGCCGACGTTGCCGAACATCTCGGCGATGTTGCGCCGACTGACGACCTGGCGTTCCAGCAGGGCGCTCGCGGTCACCTGAACCTGGTTGAAGGCTTCGGCCAGTTCACCGATCTCGTCGCGCACCGGCACGGGAACGGCTTCCAGCCGCGGCGGGCTCGCGTCGTCCGCGTCGTCGTCCGCGACGCGGGCGAGCTCGTTCCCGGCGGCGCGGGCCACGTGCTGGGCCGCGGCCGTGAGGGTGCGTACGGTCCGGACGACGGAGCGCCGGGTCAGCACGGAGAACAGCAGCCAGGCGGCGAAGGCGGCCAGGATGCCGGCGATCAGCCAGACCACCCGCCACCAGGCGTCGTTCGACGCGGACTGGGCGTTCCCGGCGATCCCGCCGATCAGCGACTGGACGATCTTCAGCCGGTTCTCGGCCTGCCGTTCGTAGGTGGGACCGGCGCGCAGTGCCTCGTCGAGCGCGGCCCGCAGCTGGGTCGCGTTCTCGGCGACCAGCGCTCCGGTGTCGACCTGGAGCGCGGCCCAGTGCTGGGTGATGACGCTCTGGTACGGGCTGTGCTCGATCCCGGCGAGGTCGGTGCCCTGTTCCGTGCCGGCGAACCGGGTGAACCGCTCGGCCTGGTAGGTGTACTGGTCGTAGTCGCCCACCGCGCCGGTGAACTCGATGAGCGCGTTGGCGTCGCGGGTACGGGCGGCGAAGACGCTGGTCTCGAAGGAGGCGTGGGCGGTGTCGGCGCGCAGCAGCGCGTCGAGCAGATTGCCCGCGGACGCGGAGGACTCGTTGCCCGAGCGCCCAAGACCGAGGCCGTCGATCATCCCCTCGATCACCGATCCGTACGCCGGGTCGATGTTGTCGGCGGGTATCGGCCCCTGCTCGATGGTCTTGCGGAGGCTGTCCAGGCCCTCGAGTTCCTTCAGCGCCTGGGCCTCGCCGTCGGGCAGCCGGTCGCCGTAGGCGGCCCGCACCGCTTCGATGCGGATGCCGACCTTCTCCTGCGCGGCCCGGTAGGCGGCGGTGTCCGGCGCTCTCTCCCCCGAGCCGGCGGCCTCGTAGCGCAGCGAGACCAGGAGCGCCTGCCGGTGCTCGGTCTGTACGGCGTCGATGAGTTTCGTCACCTGCGCGCTGTCGCGTACGAGTTGGGCGGTGTCGGCTGCGGACCGGGCCCGGCCTATTTCACCGGAGACGACATAGGCGAGCATCACGGAGATGACGGCGAGCGGCACGATCACCAGAACATTGAGTTTCCGGCGGAAAGGCCAGCGGTCCAGCGGGGATGGTGTCCGGCCGGTCCCGAGAGCAGTGGACGGCTGCCCCGAGGCGGCTTTTCTGTGCGCGGGCACCCAACCTCCTTGACTTCATTCCCCGTTGGAAGCCCGATAGCGGGCCTGCATGGATCAATGGTCGCGAGCAGCACGATCGGGCCCGACAAGTGGAAGGGGGCCCTCGACGCGGCCAACACTAGCGGCTGCCGTCAGACTACGGCCATGATCAACCGAAAAGTGGCACGCGGGGACGCCTGGTTCGCTCCCGTTTCGGTCACGTTGCGCCTACAGGCTGAAGCTGTACGGTCCGCTTCGGTGATCTATTCGTGTCTTGACGGTAGTTGACGAGGCTCGGTTGGATCGTCAGGTCCGTCACCCGTGCCCACCAGCCACCGCCGCCCCACCGATCGCCAAGTCTGGATGACCAACGTGACCATCGCCAGAAGCACTCGAACCTCCGCAACCTCCGCTGTCTCCCTGCTGGTTGTGGCCGCTGCCGCGCTGACGGGCTGCGGCTCCTCCAACGACTCCGCGGGCAGTGACCCGTTGAAGGGCGACTCCGCCAAGGCCGGCACGGTCGTTGTCGGTTCCAACAACTTCCCCGAGAGCATCCTGCTCGCCGACATCTACGGCGAGGCCCTCAAGGCCAAGGGCATCAAGGTCAGTTACAAACTGAACATCGGCAGCCGCGAGACCACCTACGGCCTGATCAAGAACGGTACGATCACGGTCCTTCCGGAGTACAACGGCGCACTGCTCGCCTACCTGGACGCCAAGGCCGCTCCGACGTCCGTCGACGAGACCAGCCAGGCCATCTCCGCCAAGCTGGACCCGAAGCTCTCCCTGCTGATCCCGTCCAAGGCCCAGGACAAGGACGCGATCGCCCTGAACGAGGCGACCGCGAAGAAGTACAACCTCACGGCCAAGTCGACCGTCACCGACCTCAGCGCCGTGGCGAAGGACCTGGTCATCGGGGGGTCTCCCGAGTTCCAGACCCGGCAGCAGGGCCTGAAGGGCCTGAAGTCCGTATACGGTCTCGATTTCAAGAGTTTCAAGGCGCTGGACGCGGGCGGCCCCCTCACCGTGGCGGCACTGAAGGGGAACAACATCCAGGCCGCGGATATCTTCACGACGGACCCCGGAATCAGCAAGAACAAGTTTGTCGTACTCCAGGATCCCAAGAATCTCTTCGGATTCGAGAACGTAACTCCGCTGACATACAAGAGCGCTCTGCCGGCGGCCGGAGTTTCGGTCCTCAATGACGTCTCGGCGAAGCTCGACACCGAAACCCTGGTGAAGCTCAACAGCGATGTGCAGGACGGCAACAAGGACCCGCTGGACGTGGCCAAGAACTGGCTGGCCTCCGCGGGACTGAGCTGACGCCGGTGCCGGCAACCGGCTGACGGGTGCCCACGGGCCGGGAGGACACCCTCCCGGCCCGGCCCCTTGACGGCGACGACGGCGACGGCGACTACGGCCTACGAGGCGACGCCGGCCTACGGCTGAGGAGTGAACGTCACTCATGCTCGACAGCGCGGCCGACGCGGCCATCGGCGACGCGGCCACCGGAAGTCCGACCACGGAACGTCCGGCCACCGGAAGCCGGGCCGCCGGGAGTACGTCGTCCGGTGCCGCCCTCGACGGCCGGGGCCTCGATGCCGCCATGGTGGCCCGCATCGCCGATGGAGCGGCGCCGCCTTCCCTGTGCCCGGCGGCACTCGAGGCGATGGAGCACACCCGGCGGGCGGCGCACCGGCTGGCGGCCGAGGGTGCCCGGGTCTACGGACGCAGCACCGGCGTCGGCGCGCACCGGGGGCTCACCGTCGAGGACCACGACGGAGCGGGCCACGATCTGCGGCTGTTGCTGAGCCACGCGGGCGGCGCGGGAGAAGCCCTGCCCGCACGCCAGGTCCGCGCGATGATGCTGGCGCGCGCGAACCAGCTCCTCGCCGGGGGATCGGGCCTTGGCCCCGGGATCGCCTCGGCCCTCGCGCAGGCGCTGCGGGCGGGTGTGCATCCCCGGGTCCCCGAGTACGGGTCCGTGGGCACCGGTGATCTGACGGCACTGGCCCAGCTGGGGCTCGCGCTCTTCGGCCACGGCACCTGGACACCGGACCGGGCGGATTCCGAGCGTCCGTTCCCCGAGCGCCTCGCGGTCCGGCGCGGGGACGCGCTGGCCCTGTTGAGCAGCAACGCCCTCACCCTCGGACAGTCCGCGCTGGCCTGGCACGACCTCGGGATCCCGCTGCGCGCCGCACACCTCGTGGCCGCGCTCTCCCTGCACGCCGTGAACGGCTCCCTCGAACCGTACGCACCCGAGGTCCACGAAGCCCATCCGCACCCGGCGATCGCGCGGGTGGCCGCGCGCGTCCGGTGGCTGCTCGGCGCGGACGCCGGGAGCGCAGCGGCCGTACCGGGGCCGCCGGACGGAGCACCGGCGCGAGTGCAGGACCCCTTCGGCTTCCGCTGCTTCCCGCAGGCCCACGGCCCCGCGACGGAGGCCTGGGACGACCTGGAGCGGGTGCTGTCCATCGATCTCAACTCCGCCACCGAGAACCCCCTCATCGGGTGGGACGACGCCACGGGCACTCCCGTCGCCCTGCATCACGGCGGGTTCTTCGCCGCGCCGCTCACCCTCGCGCTCGACCGTCTGGGCCTCGCCGTACTCGGCACGGCCAGGCTGTCCGCGGCCCGGCTGTCCGCCCTCGGCCGTCCCGAACTGACCGGGCTGCGGTCCTACTTGGCCGACGTCTCCTCGGCAGGGTCCGGGATGATGATCCTGGAGTACAGCTCCGCGTCCGCCCTCGCCGAGATACACGCATGCGCCACCCCCGCCGCGCTCGGGCACGCGGTGCTGTCCCAGGGCATGGAGGAGGCGGCGACCTTCGCGACCCAGGCCGCCCGCAAGTCACTGCGGACGGCGCACCCGTACCGGCTCGTCCTGGCCTGCGAACTGGTCGCCGCCGTAAGGGCGTTGCGGCTGCGGGGCACTCCGCCCCCGCCCGGCACCCCGGCCGGCCGCGCCTACCTCCGCGCGGCGGCGGCGCTGAACCCTGACATGCGGGACCGCCCCCTCACGGAGGATGTGAGTGTGGCCGACGCCCTGCTCGACGAGTTCGCCGAACTCACCGGCGACGACGGCGAGCGGGCACGGCTGGGCTAGAGTCGGCGCGGTCCCCGGCCGGACGGTCTGCCGTGGGTGGGCTGCGCGTTGGGGGAAGACGGCACCATGCGGTACGAACACGTGGAACTCTCCGGGTACGAGATCCAGGAGGTCCTGGGCCGAGGCGGCTTCGCCACGGTCTACCGGGCACACCAGACGGCGGTGGGCCGGGAAGTCGCCCTGAAGGTCGACAGCAGGGCCCTGGCCTCGGACCGCGACCGGCAGCGCTTCCTGCGCGAGGTCACGGCCGCCGGCCGGTTGTCCGGACATCCGCACGTGGTCCCGGTCTACGACGCGGGCGTCCTCGACGACGACCGCCCGTACATGGTCATGGAGTTGTGTCCCGGCGGCTCGCTCGGTGACCGTCTGCACCGCCGCGGCCCGCTCGGCGTCAAGGAGGCCCGCGACATCGGGCTCGGCATCGCCGACGCGCTGGCCGCGGCGCACGCCGCCGGGGTGCTGCACCGCGACATCAAGCCGGGCAACATCATGGTCAATCGGTACGGCTCCGCCGCCCTCACCGACTTCGGCCTGGCGGCCATGCCGAGGCCCGGCCGGGAGCTGTCGGTGACGCGCGAGGCGCTGACTCCGGCGTACGCGCCGCCCGAGGCCTTTCACCTGGCCGAGCCCACGGCGACGGGCGACGTCTACTCGCTCGCCGCGACGCTCTACGCGCTCCTGCGTGGCCGCCCGCCGCACCAGCCCGAAGACGGCACCCAGCTCAGTCTCGCGGAGCTCATCGTCCGGCACACCTGGCCCTACGCCGACCTGCCGGACGTGCCGAGCGCCCTCAACGAGGTGCTCAGACAGGCCCTGGCGACGGATCCGGCCTCCCGGATGCCGGACGGCTCGGCGCTGCGGGACGCGCTGGCCTCCGTCGACGTCGACAGCGCCGTACGGGGTTCCTTCGGTCCGGCGCCGCGTACGGCAGCCACCGTTCCCGCCCACCGGGACTCGGCCCCCACGTCCTACACCCTCCCCCCACCGCCCTCGGACCCGCACCCTTCGAGCCCGGTGCCCGTGGACGGCCCGCCCGCCGGGGGCGGAGGGGCGGGCACGGTGGCGGAGCCGGCGGCCCGCAGGTCCTCACGGTGGCGTCCGGGCCTGATCGGCGTGCTGGCGGCCGTGGTCTCGGTGAGCGTGTCCGTCACCTGGGTGGTCCACGAGTACGGGTCGGCGGACGGCCCCGGCTCCTCGTCGGCCGGATCCCCGTCCCCGAGCGCCACGGGCAAGGCCTCAGCGGCCGCGGACGCGGCCTTCGGCGGCGTGCGGACCACCCGGAGCGGCTGCGCCGCCGCTGCTGTCGAGGGGGTGGGCGGCCGCTGTGTCACGACCCCCGAGTGCTGGAGCGGCATCACCGACATCTCGGGGACGATCACCGTCAGCCGCGCCGACTGCCATGTCGCGCACGTGTGGGAGACCTTCGCCGTCGCGCCACTGCCCAAGGACGGGATGACGTACAACGCGAGGGACCTCGTCAAGCACCCCGACGTCAGGGCGCTGTGTTCCCAGCAGGTCATGCGCAACTCCCGTATCGCCTCAGGCAGTTCGGACGGCCTTCGCTGGAACGTGGACGTCCTGCCGCCGACCGCCCCCCAATGGGCCGAGGGGCTGAGGGTGTTCCGCTGCGTCGCCGCGGCGCTCACGGACGACGGCGAGATCACCGGCAGCCACTTCGGCACGAGCGGCTGACCCGGCGCGGACCGGAACGAGCCCGGTCGCACCGGGCCTCAGGCCACCGGGCCGGCACTTCCCCCGCGGCACAGCCACTGCCATCGCCGTCGCTCCGTCACGCACGTGGCGGCGGCCAGCAGGGTGACCGGGACCGCCGCCCAGGCGGGCCAGGCGAGCCACGAGAACACCACCGCCGCGACGAGTTGGAGCGCCACCAGCAGCACTGTCACCCAACCCGGCACCGGGACAACGACGTTGGACTTGTCCCCCGGGGTGGCGAAGACGGTCGGGAGACCGATGAGCAGCACCACGGAAGCCACGGCGAGCAGCCATGAACGGTCGGACAGGGCCCAGGGGGTGGCCACCCAGGCCACGATCTCCGTCGCGAAGCGAAGGGCGGACGGTATGCGATCGTCGGGTCGCCCCGACGCGGTCGCTCCGAGAGCGGTATCGGTCACCGCGAAACGATCCCACGCCGGACTCCCGTTCACCAGCGGCGCGCGAATCCGTTCCGCACCGCCGACCGCCCCCGACCTCCCCCGCGCACAAGGAATCCCTCAGGACTGGATGTCGCAGCTCACTTCGCGGCCGACGCGATGGTCCCGCCCGTGATGCCCTTCGGATTCAGGTGGGCGATGTGGCCGCTCTCGGTCCCGGCGGAGGGGTCGATCACGCAGTCGATGAGCGCCGGGCCGCCCAGGGCCAGCGCCTCGGTGAGGGCGGCGGTGACCTCGGCGGGCGTGGTGGCGCGATAGCCCTTCCCACCGAACGCCTCGATCATCCGGTCGTGGCGGGCCCCGGGCATCAGGGTGGTCGGAGAGGGCGCGTCGTCGAAGGGATTGACGTCGTCGCCGCGGTAGACACCGCCGTTGTTCATGACGACCGTGACGACGGGCAGCTTGTACCGGCAGATCGTCTCCAGTTCCATGCCGCTGAACCCGAACGCGCTGTCGCCCTCGACGGCCACGACCGGGGCGCCGCTCTCGACGGCGGCGGCGATCGCGTAGCCCATGCCGATGCCCATGACACCCCAGGTGCCGCTGTCGAGGCGGTGCCGCGGTACGTGCATGTCGATGACGTTGCGCGCGATGTCCAGCGCGTTCGCCCCCTCGTTGACGATGTACGTCTCCGGACGCTCGTGCACGACGTCGCGTACGGCCTTCAGGGCGCCCATGAACTGCATGGGGTGCGGGTCCTCCTTCAGCCGCTCCGCCATCTTCGCCACGTTCCGCGCCGACCGCGCCCCCAGTTCCGCGCGCCAGGCGGCGGGGGCGGCGATACGGCCGGGCGTGGCGCGCTCGGCGATCGCGTCCAGCACCGACTCGATGTCCCCGACGAGCGGGGCCGCGATGGGCTGATTGCTGTCCATCTCCCTCGCCTCGATGTCGACATGGATGAACCGGGCGTCCGGATTCCACTGCGGCGCCTCGCCGTGGTTCAGGAGCCAGTTGAGGCGGGCGCCGACGAGCATGACGACATCGGCCTTCTTCAGGGCCAGCGAACGCGCGGTGGCCGCCGACTGCGGATGGTCGTCGGGCAGCAGACCCTTGGCCATCGACATCGGTACGAACGGGATGCCGGTGGACTCCACGAACTCGCGGACGCGTTCGTCGGCCTGCGCGTACGCGGCGCCCTTGCCGAGCACCAGCAGAGGTCGCTCGGCGCCCGCGAGCAGTTCGACGGCCCGGTCCACCGCCTCGGGCCCAGGAATCTGACGTGGCGCGGGGTCGACGAGTCGACTCAGCGTCCTCGCGCCCGCCTCCGCGTCCATGACGGAGCCGAGCACCGCGGCGGGGATGTCCAGATACACCCCGCCGGGACGGCCGGAGACCGCGGTGCGCAGCGCGCGGGCGATGCCCCGGCCGATGTCCTCCACCCGGCCCACCCGGTAGGCGGCCTTGCAGAACGGCTGCGCGGCGGCGAGCTGGTCCATCTCCTCGTAGTCGCCCTGCCTGAGGTCGACCAGGTGCCGCTCGCTGGAGCCGGAGATCTGCACCATGGGGAAGCAGTTGGTGGTGGCGTTGGCCAGCGCGACCAGACCGTTGAGGAATCCCGGGGCGGACACGGTCAGGCAGATGCCGGGCTTCCTGGTGAGGAAGCCGGCGGCCGCAGCGGCGTGGCCCGCGTTGCTCTCGTGCCGGAAGCCGACGTAGCGGATGCCCCGCGCCTGCGCGAGACGGGCCAGATCGGTGATCGGGATGCCGACGACCCCGTAGACGGTGTCGACGTCGTTCATCCTCAGCGCGTCGACGACCAGGTGATACCCGTCGGTGAGCTCGGTCGGCGCGTCGACGGTCGGCCCTTCGGCGATCGGCCTGTCGTCGCTCGGCGTGTCGTCGCTCGGCGTGTCGGCGGTCGGCGCGGGCTCCGGTGTCGAGGTGATGGTCATGGTCCGGGATCCTCCTTGGGCAGGTCCTGTCGTCACGGTCGTTCCTCTCACCATCCGCGGCCCTCACTCCCGCGCCGGCTCCCCGTCTCGTGCCGTGCGCGGTCGCGCCGGGCGCAGGAGCCGCACCGCCGCGATCACCAGCGGATGCAGCCCCTCGGCTCCGGCGTCGGCGTACGCGAGGAGCCGGGAGCGCATGCGCGGGTCCCAGAAGCGGCCGATGTGAACCGCGATCGCCTCGGCGGCCGAATCCCCCGGCAGATGGCCGAGGTTCACGGCGATGTCGTTCGCCATCCGGTGTTCCGGTGGCACGGTCGCCGTCATCTCAGTCCACCACCGTGAGAACGTCGTCGGCGGCCCGTTCCGGTGCCCGGTCGCCCGGTCCGAGCGGATGGGCGAGCCCGACCTGTACGGCGGTCACCTTGTACTCGGGGCAGTTGGTCGCCCAGTCCGAGTTCTCGGTGGTCACCACGTTGGCGCCGGTCACGGGGTGGTGGAACGTGGTGTAGACGACGCCGGCCGGCATCCGGTCGGAGATCTCCGCCCGCAGTGTGGTCCGCCCGACCCGGCTGGCCAGCGTCACCAGCGCGCCGTCGGTGATGCCGCGCACCTCGGCGTCGTGCGGGTGCAGCTCCAGGACATCCTCGGGGTGCCAGGCGACATTGCCGGTGCGCCGGGTCTGAGCGCCGACGTTGTACTGGCTGAGGATGCGCCCGGTGGTGAGCACCAGCGGGAAACGCCGGGTGCTGCGCTCGTTGGTCGGCACATACGCGGTGACAACGAACCGGCCTTTGCCGCGCACGAATTCGTCGATGTGCATCACCGGTGTCCCCTCGGGTGCGGAGGCGTTGCACGGCCACTGCACACTGCCCAGTTCGTCGAGCAGATCGAAGGACACTCCGGTGAACGTCGGGGTGACCGCGGCGATCTCGTCCATGATCCGGCCCGGATGCTCGTACGCCATCGGGTAGCCCATGGCGGTGGCGATCTCGCACACGATCTGCCACTCGTGCCTGCCCGTCTTCGGTTTCATCACCGAGCGCACCCGGTTGATCCTGCGCTCGGCATTGGTGAACGTGCCGTCCTTCTCCAGGAAGGACGCGCCGGGCAGGAAGACGTGCGCGAACCTGGCCGTCTCGTTGAGGAACAGGTCCTGCACGACGACGAGTTCCATCGCCTCGAGAGCGGCGGTGACGTGCTGGAGGTTGGGATCGGACTGCGCGATGTCCTCGCCGTGCACGAACAGACCGCGGAACGTGCCGTCGATCGCGGCGTCGAACATGTTGGGGATGCGCAGTCCGGGTTCGGCGAGGAGGGTGCCGCCCCACAGGTTCTCGAACACCTCGCGGACGGCGTCGTCGGACACATGGCGGTAGCCGGGCAGTTCGTGCGGGAAGGAGCCCATGTCGCAGGAGCCCTGCACATTGTTCTGTCCGCGCAAGGGGTTGACTCCGACGCCGTCGCGGCCGATGTTTCCGCAGGCCATCGCGAGGTTGGCCATTCCCATGACCATGGTCGAGCCCTGGCTGTGCTCGGTGACGCCGAGGCCGTAGTAGATGGCGCCGTTGGGTGCCGTCGCGTACAGCCGTGCCGCGGCCCGCAGTTGACCGGCGGGAACCCCGCTGATCTCCTCGGTCGCCTCGGGGCTGTTCTCGGGCAGGGCGACGAACTCCGCCCAGGCCTCGAACCCTTCGCACCGGGCGTCCACGAAGGAACGGTCGGCGAGGCCCTCGGTGACGACCACATGGGCCATGGCGTTGACGACGGCGACATTCGTGCTGGGCCGCAGCTGAAGGTGGTGCGCGGCCTCGATGTGCGGGGAGCGCACCAGGTCGATGCGGCGGGGGTCGACGACGATCAGCTCCGCGCCCTCGCGCAGCCGTCGCTTCATCCGGGAGGCGAACACCGGGTGCCCGTCGGTGGGGTTGGCCCCGATCACCATGATGACATCGGCCTCCGCCACGGAGCGGAAGTCCTGGGTTCCGGCCGACTCGCCGAAGGTCTGCTTGAGTCCGTATCCCGTCGGGGAGTGGCAGACGCGGGCGCAGGTGTCCACGTTGTTGTTGCCGAACGCGGCGCGCACCATCTTCTGGACGACGTACACCTCCTCGTTGGTGCACCGCGACGAGGAGATAGCGCCGATCGAACTCGGCCCGTGCCGGCGCTGGATGTCCCGCATCCGCCGGGCGACCGTGCCGATCGCCTCCTCCCACCCGACCTCGCGCCAGGGGTCGGTGATCCGGTCCCGGACCATGGGCTTGAGAACCCGGTCGGGGTGGGTGGCGTAGCCGAAGGCGAAACGGCCCTTCACACAGGAGTGCCCTTCGTTGGCGCCGCCGTCCTTGAACGGCACCATCCGGACGAGCTCGTCGCCGCGCAGCTCGGCCTTGAAGGAGCAGCCGACACCGCAGTAGGCGCAGGTGGTGACCACCGACCGGGTGGGCATGCCGAGTTCGACGACCGACTTCTCCTGGAGCGTGGAGGTCGGGCAGGCCTGGACGCAGGCCCCGCAGGAGACGCACTCGGAGTCCATGAACGTCTCGGCGGCGCCGGGCGACACCTTGGAGTCGAAGCCGCGTCCCTCGATGGTGAGCGCGAACGTGCCCTGGACCTCGCCGCAGGCGCGCACGCAGCGGGAGCAGGCGATGCACTTGGCGGGGTCGAAGTCGAAGTACGGGTTGGAGGTGTCCTTCTCGGCGTCGAGATGGTTCTCGCCCTCGTAGCCGTAGCGCACCTGCCGCAGGCCCACCACGCCGGCCATGTCCTGGAGTTCGCAGTCGCCGTTGGCGGGGCAGGTGAGACAGTCGAGCGGGTGGTCGGAGATGTACAGCTCCATCACGCCCTGCCGGAGCTTCTCCACCTTCGGCGTCTGGGTCCTCACCCGCATCCCGTCGGCCACCGGGGTGGTGCAGGAGGCCGGGGTGCCCCGCCGGCCGTCGATCTCCACGACGCACAGCCGGCACGAACCGAACGGCTCCAGGCTGTCGGTGGCGCAGAGTCTGGGTATGTCGACGCCGGCCAGGGCGGCGGCGCGCATCACCGAGGTACCCCCGGGGACGGTCACCGACAGCCCGTCGACCTCCACCGACACCGTGGCCCCGCCGGGCCGTTCGGGGGTTCCGAAGTCGGGTTCCTTGAGCAGTGTCATGACGTGCCCTCCCCCCTCGCGCCGCTCGGCTGCCGGGAGTCGTCCCCCGGGCCGCCCCCACGGGCGAGGAAGTCGTCAGGGAAGTGGGTGAGTGCGCTCCGTACGGGCATCGGTGTCAGCCCGCCCATCGCGCACAGCGAGCCGTCGGTCATCAGGTCGCACAGGTCCTCCAGGAGCGCCAGGTTCTCGTCCCGGTGCCGGCCGGCCACGATCCTGTCGATGACCTCGACGCCACGGACCGAACCGACCCTGCACGGTGTGCACTTGCCGCAGGACTCGGCGGCGCAGAACTCCATCGCGAAGCGCGCCTGCGCGGCCATGTCGACGGTGTCGTCGAAGACGACGACGCCCCCGTGGCCGACCATCGCGCCGGCCTCCGCGAAGGCCTCGTAGTCCATCGGCAGATCGAACATCGACGGGGGCAGATAGGCGCCGAGCGGTCCGCCGACCTGCACCGTGCGCACCGGGCGCCCGGAGAGGGTACCGCCGCCGTACTCCTCTACCAGTTCGCGCAGCGTGACGCCGAACGCCGTCTCGACGATGCCGCCGTGCGCGATGTTGCCGCCGAGCTGGAAGACCTGGGTACCGCGTGAGCGGCCTACGCCGAGTTCCTGGTACGCCCGCGCGCCGGACGCGAGCACGAAGGGGACCGTCGCGATGGTGAGTACGTTGTTCACCACGGTCGGTCTGCCGAACAGGCCCTCGACGGCCGGGATCGGCGGCTTGGCGCGGACCATGCCGCGCTTGCCCTCCAGGCTCTCCAGCATGGAGGTCTCCTCGCCGCAGATGTACGCGCCGCCGCCGACCCGGACGTGCAGGTCGAAGTCGAGCGCGGAGCCGAGGATGCGCTTGCCGAGCCAGCCGTGCTCGCGGGCGATGCCGATCGCCGCCCGCACGGTGGCGACCGCGTCGGGGTATTCCGAGCGGATGTAGACGTAGCCCTCGCTCGCGCCGACCGCGTGCGCGGCGATGGTCATGCCCTCGATGAGCATGAACGGGTCGCCCTCCATGACCATCCGGTCGGCGAAGGTGCCGCTGTCGCCCTCGTCGGCGTTGCAGCAGACGAACTTGAGCTCGTCCGCGCAGTCCAGCACGGTCTTCCATTTGATGCCGGCGGGGAACCCCGCGCCGCCCCGGCCGCGCAGTCCGGACTCCGTGACCTCGGCGACCACCTCGGCGGGCGGCCGCTCCAGCGCGGCACGCAGTCCCGCGAGGCCGCCGTGTGCCACGTAGTCGTCCGTGGACAGCGGGTCGGTGACGCCGACCCGGGCGAAGGTGACCCGGTTCTGCCGGGCCAGCCAAGGGAGTTGGCCGACCAGGCCGAGCCGCAGCGGATGGCCGGCGCCGTCGAGCATGCCGGAGGCGAGCAGGTCCCCGACATCGGACGGTGCCACCGGCCCGTATCCGACACGGCCGTTCGGGGTCTCCACCTCGACCAGGGGTTCCAGCCAGAGCAGGCCGCGTGATCCGTTGCGTACGACGTCGAGCGGGAAGTCGCCTCGCGCGGCGGCCTGCCGCAGGGCCTCCGCGACGGCGTCCGCGCCGACGGACCGGGCCGCCGAGTCACGCGGGACGTAGACGGTGGCCCTGGAGTGTCCGGCGTTGTTCATCAGGAGACCGTCCCGTCGAGAAGAGAGCCGAGCCGGGCCGGACCGACGCGGCCGTACAGCCGTCCGTTCACCTCCACCGAGGGGCCCAGGGCGCAGTTGCCGAGACAGAAGACCTGCTCGACGGTGACGGCCCCGTCCGCGCTCGTCTCCCCGAGTGCCAGTCCGGCCTCCCGGGCGTGGGCCACCAGTGCGTCGGCGCCGAGCGCCTGGCAGGCCTCGGCCCGGCAGATGCGCAGGGCGGTGCGTCCGGCGGGTTCGGGGCGGAAGTCGTGATAGAAGGTCACCACTCCGTGCACATCGGCCCGGGAGAGGTTGAACTCGTCGGCGAGCACGGCGATCGCCTCCTTGGGCACGCATCCCAACTCGGCCTGTACGGCGTGCAGTACGGGCAGGAGCACGCCCCGCTGACCCCGGTGCACGGCCGCCGCCCTCCGGACCACGCTCTCGACCGTCACATCACTCACGCTGGCCGTCATGATCGCTCCGCCTTCCCTTGTACGGGTCCCCGGCGATGCTTGCGGGAGACTGAGAGACTACCCCATACAGGCTTCTGTATACAGAACTCAATTCGAATCAACCGTCCTCACCCGGGCGGGAGTTGCCCGCTCGGGACAGCGGCGAGAGGCGTCCCTGGGGCCATGCGGCGACACTGCGACACCAAACCGACGGACACCACCTTCACCGACGGCCCCCGACCGACCTGGGATCACCCACCGCCCGGCAACGCACCGCCCTGCACCGGGATCACCCCTTGCAAACCGCCGCCGCGCACCGGAATCACCTTCTGCGCCCCGCCGTCCCGCACGGGAATCACCCCCTGCAACCCGCCACCCCGCACCGGGATCACTCCCTGCGACCCGCCATCCTGCATACGAAAACCTGTATGCTGACGCGGCCGTCGGCGACCCTCTCGGCGGCCATCTCTTGGCAGAGCCGTCGGCCCCGCGGGCCCGGTGGCGGAACGGGGCTCCCATGCGTGAGGCACTCACGGCCGCCGCGACCCGGCGCGTCACGCGTCCGGCACCGCTTCGGCAGGCGGTGTACGACGCCCTGACCGAGCTGATCGTCAGCGGCTCCCTCAAGCCCGGTCAGCATCTCGTCGAGGCCGAACTCGCGGAACACCTCGGGGTCAGCCGCCAGCCCGTGCGCGAGGCGCTGCAACGGCTCCAGACCGACGGCTGGGTCGACCTGCGCCCCGCGCAGGGGGCGTTCGTCCACTCGCCCACCGAGGAGGAGGCCGCCCAACTCCTCGGCGTCCGCGCGGTTCTCGAGACCTACTCGGCCCAACTCGCCGCCCAGCACGCGAAGCCCGAGGACGTCGAGAAGCTCTGGGAGCTGCACCAGGAGGGTGTCGACGCCCTCGCCGCGAGCGACAACGAGCGGCTGGTCGCGGCCAACACCGCGCTGCACACCTTCATCACCTCCATCACCGGCAACGCCGTACTGGCCGAACTGATCGCGGGCGTCGGCCAGAAGGTGCGCTGGTACTACACGCCGATCGCACGGCCCCGCGGCAAGGAGGCCTGGAACGAGCACACCCAGCTGATCAGGGCCATCGCCAAGGGCGACGCCGACCGCGCCGGCGAGGTCATGCGCAAGCACACCGAACGCACCACCGGCTTCTACCGCAAGCAGCTCGCCGCCGGGACGAACCAGGACTGACGGCGGGGGCGCCGACGCGAAACTCATGTCGCCGTCCGCCGGTTCACGCGGCGGGGGCGGGGCGGAGCACGTCGCCCCCGGGCCGCTCCTCGTCCCCGGGGGTTGACCTCTCACCCCCAGGCCGGAGAGCGTCGGCGCCCGGCCGAGGAACACCGGGGCCGGCGCCTACGCCGGGGCCGGGGATGGCGCAGGAAGCCGGGCCGGGGATGGCACCGGAGGTCGGGCCGGCAGGCGGGCCGTCGGCAGCGGCCCTCAGCTCGAGCAGCCAGGGTCGTACGCAGCGCAGCAGAATGCCGAGACCCCCGCCGTCCCGCCCGAGCATCACATCGGCGGGAACGAGCACCGGATCCGCGCGGAGTGTGGCTGTCCCGCTGCCGCCAGGCCCTCCCCCGTCCGGCCTTTCCGGGACGAACAGATCCGGGGCGCGCGCCGGAACGACCCACAGGGTCAGACCGTCCGGCCCGGCGATCGGCCGCGAGGACCAGAGGTAGCTGTCGGCCTCGCCCGCCGCGACCACCGACCGCTTGCGGCCCCGCAGAGCGACCACATCGGCGAACCCTGAGGCGACCGAGCACGGCCTCCCGTACGGGTCCTCTTCTCCCGGCCCGCCCGATTCGCCCTCGAACAGCGCGAGGCCGACGAGGTGCCGCCCGGCGGCGACCTCCTCCCGTACCCAGGAACCACCACAGGACTCGATGGCGGCGACCGCCGCGAAATGGGACATGAGCACGACGGCGGTCGCCGGACAGACACGCGCGGTCCGCGCGACCACGTCGACGGCCTCCGGCAGCCCGAGCCCGCCACCCCCGAACTCCGGGGCGACGGTGAGCCCGAGCAGCCCCGCGCGCCCGAGGGCCGACACCGCCTCACGGGGGAACCTGGCTTCCCGGGCCGTGCGTTCGGCGGCGGGTGCGACGAATTCGGCCAGCACGACCGAGAGAGAAGTGCGGTAGGACACGGGGCGGCCCCCCTCCTCGGGAACAGCTTCGCACGCCAAGTGCATACAGTATGTAACTGACATGCCGAGGCGCGCCAGAGCGCTACCAGAACAAATCCGGAAGGACGACAAAAGCCCCGCCCTCCCGCCGCCGGGCGACGACTCGATGCCACCCGGCGGCCGGAGAACGGGACAGGGCCGGGCAAGGCGGGAAAGGACAGCTCAGCCCCGGGGATCGATCTCCCGCAACAGCCCGGTCGTGACGTCGAAGACGAAGCCGCGGACGTCGTCGGTGTGCGGAAGGAAGGGTGACGTACGCACTCGCTGCATCGACTGCCGTACATCCTGGTCGACGTCACGGAACGCCTCGACCGCCCAGGCCGGCCGCTGCCCGACCTCCATCTCAAGCTCGTGCCGGAACTCCTCGGTGATGCTCTGGAGCCCGCAGCCCGTGTGGTGGATGAGTATGACGCTGCGGGTCCCGAGCGCACGCTGACTGATCGTCAGGGAACGGATGGTGTCGTCGGTGACGACACCGCCCGCGTTGCGCACAGTGTGGCAGTCCCCCAACTGGAGCCCCAGCGCGGCATGGAGGTCGATCCGGGCGTCCATACAGGCCACGACGGCGACGCGCTGAACGGGCCGCGCGTCCATTCCGGGATCCGCGAACCGGTCGGCGTACGCACGGTTGGCCGTCACGAGCCGGTCGATGACCGTCCCGTCACCCGGAAGACGGTCGGCGGACGGGGCGAATCGGGGCGCTGGAGTCGACATGGCGGGCTACCTCACTCCGGTCGGTTTCTGAAGACCAGTCATCACGCCGCGAGCACGGGCTCGGAGGCCCGAGAACGGACTCCCGCACACCGGCCCGCGAACACAGGCTCGCGGACGCTCGGTCGCGCCCACGGGAGAAACGCCGTGGGCCCGGCCGCACCGATGAGCATTCCCAGACGGCGCCTCATCAGGCACGCGCCACGGATCAAGGCGGCGCGGCCCGTGAAATCACGAAGGAGGCGTGTGAGTGCATTGTGCGTACGGTATGGAGTGGTCCATATCCTCGGACCGGCTTCCCTCCTTGTCCAGAGCCCCGGTACGGGCCGCACCCGGCCACGGCCGCATCCGTGACAGAGGCCGTGACAAAGACCCGAGGCGGAGGCCGCCGCCCGGACCGGGCGGTGCGTGCCGGCGCGTGAACAGCACGCAACCGACGACGACCGCGGACGTCACCGCGAGGGTGGCCGGCGTCAGTGTCGTGTGGAGCCCGGCGCTGTCGGCCACCAGTGCCTCCCGCCCCGGGAACTGTGGGCGGATCGCGTGCAGGGTACCGACGAGAATGCCGGCCGCGATGAACGCCTCGATGGGCCGGCCGGGAATCTCCACGCGGCTGAGGGCCGTGACGGCCAGGGCGACGGAGTGGCCGAGGGTGAAGGCGGCCATGACACGGCCGATACGGCCGAGCGCGACACCGGCACCGACCGGTCGGCCGTCGGCCGGAAAAGGGCGCACACACCTCCGGTCGGCCGCCGCCGCACACCGCCGGAAGACGAGCGATCCGCCCCGCATCCCGGACTCTCCCCCGCGCCTCCGGCAGTCGTATGGTTCGGGGTGTTTTATGGTGGCTCAAGGAGTATGCCCCTACCGGAGGTGCAAGGATGCGCGCCGCGGCGGCGATCGTCTCTCTGGCTGTCAGCGTTGCGCTCATCGTCACGACAGCGGCTTGTGACCAGGGCGGGTCGCAGTCGTCGAAGACCCACTACGGCGACTGCGCGGTCACGGGACATCGCGGACAGTTTCATCTGTCACCCATGACGGCGGGCGCCCTGACGGTCAAAACGACGCTGCCCGCGCCCGGCTGGTGGAACGGCGGTGACACGCCGACCTCCGTCAAGAGCGGCTACGAGTACTGCATGGCCGCCAACATCGCCTACCGGGCCGGACTCGACCGGGTGAAGGTGGAGAACGCCCCCTTCCCGGAGGTCGTCTCCGGGAAGACCAAGGACTTCGATCTGGCCCTGGCGCAGATCACGATCACCCCTGAACGGAGCAAGGTCGCCGAGTTCTCCCCGCCCTACCTCTCCTCGACCCTGGGCGTGCTGATCAGGGACGGGGAGAAGATCGACCAGGGCAACATCCGTGACGTCCGCATCGGAGTGGCCGAGGGCACCACGGGCCAGGAGTTCGTCAAGAACCGCCTCAAGCCGACCAAGCCCGTCACCTCCTACGCCAACGACCCCGCGATGGTCACGGCGCTGGAGAAGGGGCGGATCGACGCGGTCGTCCACGACACGACGATTCTCCTGGCGTATCCCCAGAAGCGGGAGGGCAGGGTGCGCCTCGTGGGCCAGTACCGGACCGACCAGGGCTACGGCGCCCTGTACCCGAAGGGGTCGTCCAACAAGAAGGAGCTGGACCGGATCATCAGGCAGCTGATCGACGACGGGACGCTCACCAAACTGTCCGCCGTCTATCTCGGGTCCGCCTTCGGCCAGGACCCGGCCAAGATCCCGTACTTCACGGTCGGCAACAGCTCCTGAACGCTCCGGGCGTGCGCGCGCCCCGAGGCGGGTGGCGGTCCGGGGCGAGTGACGGTCCGGTGCGGGCAGCAGTCCGGTGCGGGTGGCGGTCCAAGGCGAGTGGCGGTCCGGGGCCGGCGACAGTCCAGGGCGGGAGACACTCGGGGGCGGGCGACACTCCGGGGGCGAGCGGCGATCCAGGGCGAGCGACACTCCGGTTTCCGGCACCACACTTCACAGGTCCGCCAGCAGGAGACCGCTCAGATCACCGGCCGCTCCGGCGTCGAGCGCCTGCTCAGCCCAGATGATCTTGCCTCGGTCGGTGTACCGGGTCCCCCAGCGGCGGGACATCTGCGCGACGAGGAACAGACCGCGGCCTCCCTCGTCGGTGAGGGTCGCTCGGCGCAGGTGCGGGGAGGTGCTGGTGCCGTCGGCGACCTCGCAGATCAGGCTGTCACGGTCGTGCACCAGCCGCAGACTGATGGGGCTGCCCCCGTACCGGATGGCGTTCGTCACCAGTTCGCTGATGATCAGCTCGGTCGTGAAGGCGGACTCGCCGAGCCCCCAGGATTCCAGCCTGCGGGTGGCCTCGGCGCGGATCCGGGGGACGGCCGCCGGGTCGTCGGGCACCTCCCACTCCGCGACCTGCTCCGGGTCGAGCAGCCGGGTCCGTGCGACGAGCAGGGCGACATCGTCGGTCGCCCGGGTGCGCAGCATGGCGTCGATCACCGCCCTGCACGTGTCGTCCGGGGTGGCGCCGTCCGTATCGGCGAGCGCCTCCTTCAGCATGCCGAGCCCGACGTCGATGTCACGGCCGCGGGCCTCGACCAGGCCGTCGGTGTAGAGGACCAGCCGGCTGTCGGCGGCCAGCCGGAGTTCGGCCGTCTCGACCGGCAGACCTCCTCCCACGCCGAGTGGCGGGGCGACGGGGATGTCGGGGAAGGTCACGAAGCCGCCGGGTGAGACCAGGGCAGGACCGGGGTGGCCGGCCCGGGCGAGAACACAGCGCCCGGAGACCGGATCGTAGACCGCGTACAGGCAGGTGGCACCGGTGATGGCCTCGGTGTCGCCCTTGGCAGCCGCGTCCTGGTCGATCCGGGCGATCAGGTCGTCCAGGTGCGCGAGAAGCTCGTCCGGGGGCAGGTCCAGGGCGGCGAAGTTGTGCACCGCGGTCCTCAGACGGCCCATCGTCGCGGCGGCGTGCAGACCGTGTCCGACGACGTCGCCGACGACCAGGGCCACCCGGGCACCCGGCAGCGGGATGACGTCGTACCAGTCACCGCCCACCCCCGCCTGCGCGGGCAGGTACCGGTGCCCGACGTCCAGCGCGGACAGCTCGGGGAGTGTGCCGGGCAGCAGGCTGCGCTGGAGGGTGACGGCCGTGGTGTGCTCGCGGGTGTAGCGGCGCGCGTTGTCGATGCACACGGCCGCCCGGGCGGCGAGTTCCTCGGCGGGGGACAGGTCGTCCGGCTCGAAGGGGTCCTGCTCCGAACGCCAGAACTCCACGACCCCCAGCAACTGGCCCCGGGCCCTGAGCGGCACCGAGATCATGGAGTGGATGCCGGATTCGACGATCGCCTGGGCCCGCTCCGGACTCTGGGCCCGCCATCCGTCGGCCGTGGCGAGGCTCGCCACCAGGACCGGCCGGCCGGTGGTCAGGGCGATGGCCACCGGGTTGCCCGACACGTAGCGCATGAGCGTCCCGACAGGGCGAAGAGGCGTGTCCTCCTCGATGCCCGAGGCTGCGATGCGGCGCAGTTCCATACTGACGCCCGTCGGTTCACCGCCTTGCAGGACGGGCTCCACCAGCTCGACGGTGGCGAAGTCGGCGAAGCGCGGGACCGCCACCTCGGTCAGCTCCTCGGCGGTGCGCTTCATGTCGAGGGTGGTACCGATCCGTGTGCTGGCCTCGTAGATCAGCCGCAGGCGCCCGCCCGCCACGTCCGCCCGGCCCGCGAGGGCGCGCAGCTCCGTGGTGTCCCGCAGGGTGGCCACGCTGCCCTCCCTCGGTCCCACCGGCCGTACGTTCACCGCGAGCAGGGTGTCCCCGGCCAGGAACACCTTGTCCGTGGCCTCCTGGCCCGATCCCAGCAGCGCGGCGAGGTCCGGGCTCAGCCCGAGTCCTGTGACCGGCGTGCCCTCGGCCTCCGGCGGCAGTGCCAGCAGCCGCCGGGCCTCGTCGTTGACCAACAGCAGCCGTCCGTCACCGTCCAGAATGATCACGCCTTCGCGGACCGCGTGCAGCACCGCGTCGTGGTGCTCGTACATGCGGGTCATCTCCACCGGACCCAGACCCCGGGTCTGGCGCCGCAGACGCCCGCTGACCAGCGCGGACCCGGCCGCGGCCAGCACCAGCGCGCCTCCGCCGGTGGCGAAGAGTACCGGCAGCTGGCTCTGCACCACGCCGGTCACCTTGTCCACCGTGACGCCCACGGTGACGAGGCCGACGGCGTTCCCCTTGTCGTCGAAGACCGCCACCGTCGAGTCGACCGCCTTCCCCAGGCTGCTGTCGAACGTGGTCTGGTGGGGCTGGCCTCCGAGTGCCTCGCCGTAGGAGGTGGAGACGTGCTTCCCGATCTGGTCGGGGTCGGGGTGGGTCCAGCGGAAGCCGTACGGGCTCAGCGCCACGACGTAGTCGACGCCGGTCTTCTTGCGCACGATCTCGGCATGCGGCTGGAGGGCCGCCGTGGGGTCCTTGCTCTTCATGGCCGCCGCGGTGCCCGGGGCGTTCGCGAAGGTCTCGGCCACGGCCAGTGACCGGTCGCCGGCCTCCCGGAGCGCGCGGCTGCGGTCCTGGAGCACGAGCGCCACCACGGCTGTGGTGATGAGCAGCAGGACGACCGCCAGTTGCAGCAGGAAGACCTGTCCGGCGACGGTGTGCGGAGTCAGCAACGACCGCGCGCGCCGGCCGGCCGACTGATGACCTGCCTCCGGGCCGGCTTCCGGCGGCCCGGCCTTCGGCGGCACGCGGTCGCCCCGTTGGCTCGCCGGGACGTATCGCCCGAGTTTGCCCATTTTCTCAGTATCAGTGACGGGTGCGGCGGGCGCGGCTCAGGACGTGGTGATCCCGGGTTCCCGGGCGACGCCGCCACCGCCCCGGCCCGACGACGGCACGATGCCGTTCGACGACGGAGGTAAGGGGGCGAGCCGGGTCGGCCCGCCCCCGGGTGAGGTCAGCTGTTGGCGTTGAGGACGGGATAGTAGCCACTGGCGTGGCCGGTGGCGGTGGGGTGGTACGACTCCCAGCTCGGCGAGACCACCAGGGAGTGCAGCCAGCCGTCGCTGGAGCACAGTTCATGGCCGCCGAACGTGGTGCGGACGTCTCCGAAGACGAAGCCGTGGGCGGCGGCACGGCCGGCGATGACGCCGTCGATGACGTCCGAAGCCTCGTCGATCTTGCTGTGCTTGGTGGCGCTGAGGCCGACGCAGAAGACGTTGAGGGTATACACGTGCGGGTAGCCGAGAACGACCACCTTGGCGTTGGGCGCCTTGGCGCGGATGGCGTCGTACGTGGCGTCAAGGCGGGCGGGGAGCGTGTTCCGGGCGTAGTTCTCGGCGGTGTTCACGCGATTGACGCAGTCGGTGTCGGAGCCGGTCACGCAGGTGGTCATGACGTCCGAGAAGCCGGCGTCATTGCCGCCGATGGTGAGGGAGACGAGGCCGGTGGAGGAGTTCAGAGGGGCGAGCTGACCGTTCGTCACATCCGTGGTGACCGCACCCGAGCAGGAAGTGTCGGCGAACGAGGACGGGGCGTGGGCGTTTTTCCACAGGTAGGGGTAGGCACTGAGGCTGCGGTGGCAGTCTCCGCTCGAACTGTCGTAGTTCCCTGCGCCGTTGCCGGCAGAGTACGAGTCTCCCAGCGCGACATAGGCCGGTCCGGCGGCGTACGCCGGACCCGTCAGCACCAGGCCGAACATCATCGCGAGACCGAGGGCGACAAGGGTGGATCGCAATTTGACGCGTCTCACAGGACCTCCCTGAGCGGGAAAGCTGGCCCTCATTTGGTACAACAGGCAACCACTTGACGGAAGTGTTCATGTCAACATTGTTTCCGAATTCAACATCACGTTTGACGTCACGGAAACATGTGCGGGCGCTGGGCCGAGGGGGACGGGAGGCGAAACGGGGATCGCGGCCGCCAGGCCCTGACCCTCGCCCGGGCGTCGCGGCGCCACCACGTCGTACGGCCCGCTCCGGTCGGCGAGAGCGGATCGATCACGCGCCATCCGGCCGCCGAGCGGAGCCTCGGCGTCGCACTCGCAACGCGTGAGACCCGCCACAAACCCCTCCCCAAAAACGGACGAATGGATAAAAATGCTTCTTTGGAGCTGATAGCCCCCTTTGGTAAGCAGCCCCAGGGATTCGACGACCAGCGGCATGGGAGAAGCGTTTGATCACCGTACGCAAGCGACGCACCGGACTGATCGCCACGGCCGGCGCACTCGCACTCACGGCGCTCGGCGGTACAAGCCACGCTGCGACCAACGACACCGGGGCTCACCCGGGAACGCGGGCACAGGCGAATCAGGCGGGCGCCGCCCAGGGCGCTTCCGACGCCCGAATAAGGATCACGACCGGGCAGGGAGTCCACGGCGTCGGGATCGACGCACCCGTGAGAGTCACCGTCAGCGACGGCACACTCACCAAGGTGACCATGACCGCCGTCGCGACCGGTACCGAGGTTCCGGGCACGCTGTCCGCGGACGGCACGTCCTGGAAGCCGAACGGCCCACTGGAGCGAGCCACCAGATACGAGGTCGCCGCGGACGCCGCGGACGCGAAGGGCCGCTCCGTCACCGGTAACAGCACGATCTCCACGGTCTCCCCGGCCAACGACTTCCTCGGGCACCTCTCCCCCGAGAACGGCTCGACCGTCGGTGTGGGCATGCCGGTGAGCTTCAACTTCGACAACGCGATCGGCGACAAGGCCGCCGTGAAGTCGAAGATCCAGGTGAGCTCCAGCAGCGGCGAGCGGGTCGTCGGCCACTGGCTCAACGACAGCCGCCTGGACTTCCGCCCCGAGAACTACTGGAAGCCCGACTCCACCGTCACGGTCAAGGTCAGCCTCAACGGCGTCCAGAAGACGGCCACGTTCAAGATCGGCCGGAGCCAGATCAGCACCGTCGACGCCAAGACGAAGCAGATGACCGTCGTACGGGACGGCAAGACGATCAAGACCGTCCCGATCTCGTCCGGCAGCCCCGAGCACCCGACGTACAACGGCCGGATGGTCATCTCCGAGAAGTTCACGCACACCCACATGAACGGTGCGACCGTCGGCCTCACGGAGAAGAACGGCAAGCCCTCGTACGACCTCAAGGCCGTACCGCACGCCATGCGCCTCACCGCCTCGGGCACGTTCATCCACGGTAACTACTGGGGTGCCGACTCGGTCTTCGGCAAGGTCAACACCAGCCACGGCTGCGTGGGCCTGAACGACGTCCGGAACGCCGGCGACGGCAAGCAGCCCGCCGCGTGGTTCTTCGACAACTCGATGACCGGTGACGTCGTGATCGTCAAGAACTCCGGGGACAAGGCCACGCTGGCCCCGGACAACGGCCTCAGCGACTGGAACATGCCGTGGAGCGAGTGGGTCTCGGGCAGCGCGTCCAACTGACGCCACGCCACGCCACTCACGCAGGTGAACCTGAATCCCTTCCGCCGGGCGGCGGCCGAGACACCACCGGCCGCCGCCCGCGAAGCCAGGGACGCTCGGCCGGCCTTGGCCCCGGGGAGTCCTTCAGCCACGGAAACACGAACGAGGACCCCGACCGTCAGGTCGGGGTCCTCGTTCGCGTATCGCTACACAATGACAATGTGGGTCGTTCACGAAATCCCCTGGCCACGCACAACGCACCTAAACGCCCACGAACATCCCGCCGGATGCAAGATCGCTCCCCGACAATATGCACATGCATGGATGAGCGTCGCGGTGATCCCGCGGCCAGCGCTGACCCTGACCTGGGAGCTTCGCGACCGCGACGGCAAGTACGGTCGCCCTTCGACGCCGTTCTCGAAGTCGAAAAGATGAAGATCCTCAAACGCGCTCCACCAGCTACCGGATGTCCGCCAACCGCGAGCGAGCGCTTGGCAGCATCCGACGCGAGGTCCTCGGCCACATCCTCATCACGAACGAGTCCCACGCCCAACAGGTGTCCATCTACCAGCACGCTGCAGTTCGACCACCCAGCCTGGATTCTTGAGGTCGACATGGGCGGCCGGATTGCGCGCCAGAAGGTCCGGGCCAGGCCGACCCCCGTCGAGCCGACTTCATACGCCACGGCCACCGGGCCCGGCAGCCGCTCCAGCCAGCCCACCACCGCCGCGGTGTCGGGGACCAGGTGTTCGGCGAAGGCTTCGACGGTGAGGCCGTCCAGGGCCCAGGCCACGGTCGATCGGGCGTGAACGTCCAGCCTGACCGCAGTACCCGCGATTGCAGCACTACCGCTCACGGTCCTCCGTGGCGGCAACCCGCGGCAACCTGCGTGCGAGGCCCCGGTCATTCATTCCCGGCCCCCGCGGCCTTCTCGCCGGGCCCGCCCGGCAGTTGCCGATCACTCCCGGTTCAAACGGGCGGTGTCAAGGCTCGCGAAACGACCGTGCAGCGGCCCGACCTTGGCGCAACCCGCGAAACCGGGAACCTACCCGGCCGGGCAGGCCCGGCACCACAAGTACCGCACTTCATACGGCCTAACATGACGCTGGCACGACACCCTGCGAGGGGACCGGTGCGCTTCAAGGAGGGCGATTGGCGAGCAAAAACAGGCACGACTGGAGTCCTGCCGCTCGAGACCAGTTGCGTGGTCCCGAACCGCCGTGCGACAACCCCTCGCCCGCGCATGCGAAGGCAGTCGCTGCCTGCCGAGCGACCCTGGCAGAGGTTCACCAGCTGTCTCGGGACAGGGCCTCCACAGAGAGGACGACTAGGCAGTTTGTCGACTCCCTTACATCAGTGGAGGTCACCGACGCACCGCCAGCCGGCGCGCCGATGAGGGTCGTCCTGATGGGGCGGACGATGGCCGGCAAAAGTACCCTCCTTGCGGCGCTCACCGGCGGATCCGCGGAGCGGATTGGGGACGGCCGACCGCGGTACTCGCGCGACGTCTTTGCGGCCCCTGCGGTGGACCTGCACGACGTTGAGATCGTCGACACTCCCGGAGTGGGTGCCAGGGACGGTGCGGATGACGTCGCCCAAGCGATGGCTGAGGTTCCCGGTGCCGACCTCGTGCTGTGGGTTGCGAGCAACGATTCTTTCCAGGAGGAGACTGCACAGGAGCTACGTGCGGTGGCGTTGCGCGGTAAGCCTGTCGTTGTGGCATTGAACTGCCGCGAACCACTCGTGGACGATCTGGACCGCGAGGAATTCCTGGAGGACCCGGATTCAGTCTTCGCCGAGCACGAGGGTCACTTCAAGATGATCCGTTCCCATCTATCCGCTGCCGCCGTACGCCCCGTCGCCGAGGTGATGCTCCACGCCGAGGCCGCCCGCCAGGCGCGGGCGGACGGCGACTACGGTGCCGACCTTTGGGAAGCGAGCCGCCTTAGCGCCCTGCTCGCCGTCCTGGAACAGGAAAGCCGCAAGCGCCGCACCGCCCGGCGGGTACTGCGCGAGGCCGACGAGGTTCGCTCGCAGGCACAGGCGTTGAGCGGAGCTCTCGCCGCTGTGGAGCGGGAGACCCGAGAGATCGTCGATGTCGGCCGGAAGATGCGCGAAGACCAGAAACGACGGGCCATACGCGTGGTCGATGCCTGCATGCAGAGAATGGAAGACGACGTTGTTCGCCTCGTCGGCCGACGGCAGGGGTGGCCCCAGAACGTCACTGACTTCGGCCCGCAGGTCGTCGAGCAATGGGACACGGAACAGGCCGCTCTGGTAGCCCAACTCGACGAGGCGCTGGAAGCACGGCTCAGCAACCTCGCGCGAGCGATCGAGGAAGCGGCTGTCGCCGTTGAGCACGAATGGACGACGGCTGTCCGCCCACACCTGAAGGTCACCGAAATGCGTGACTTCAGGGGGCTGTGGAAGCGAGAAGCAGCCGGAGTTGCGGTTGGGGCAGGCGGAGCGCTCGCTTCCATGGCGCTTGGCGCGTACGTGCGTTCTTTGGCAAGCCCAACCGGCAGGGCCGTCGGCGCCGTCGTCATGGGCCTCGGTCCGCTACTCGTCACTCCGGTGCGCAAGAAGATCCAGTCACTTTTCACGAGCAGAGCGGAAATCTTGGAGGCGAACCGCGATCTGCTGCGGACCGAGATCAGCAAGGTCCTCAATGAGCTGGAGGCCCAGGTGCTGGCCGAGGTCTCTGGGACTATCGCGGGGGTTCTGGAGACACTCACCACTTCCCATGTGCGACGCGCAAAGGCCGAGGCCGCCGCGTTGGTCGTGGCCGACCTTCTTGCTTGTCAGCAGCAGGTGGTTGACTCCGCAGTCTCCACCCTCGACCACGAGACGGTCCGCTGCCTGCTGCGCGTAGACGGCCGACCTCGCCTAGCTGCGTCCGTTGGGAAGGTGACCCGGCTTCCCGGAGTCTGCATCTTGGTCGAGGTGCCTGATGAGGCCCTAGCAGAGGCATGGCTCTTCCCGCCGTCCTCGCCCGAATTCCTGGCCTTCGGGCGCACACCGTCACCTGACCTGCCGGGCGCGTCCGCGATGTCATACGTCCTCGGCCTGACCGAAGGGGTACCGGCCTTCATTCGCTGTCGCCCCGACGGCACTATCGTCACCACCGATGCTCCAGCGCCGAACCAGGTATTGGAGGCATGGTCCGCGACCCTGTCTGACCACCTGGGCACCCCGGTGAAGATCGTCCAACCAAACGCACCGAGGAGCGTGCCAGCATGAATGACCTTCTATACCACTCCGCCCCCGCGGTGGCGCGCGACCTCTCGGAGCGGCTCATCGGGCTGATCCGGAAGCTCCGACCCTATGAGGCATCACGACTCCAGCGGATGCTGGCAGTGGACGAACACCATCGTCCCCAGATGGTCCTCACCGGGCAGTACAGCAGCGGCAAGTCGACCTTGATCGAGGCACTCACGGACGGCAAGTATCAGGTTCCGAAGGGCTCGGCGGTCACGACGGACAGGGTCGAGGTCTTCAACTGGGACGGCATGGTCGACCTAGTCGACACCCCGGGCGTGCAGGCCGGCCGGGCGGAGCACGACCAACGCGCGGAGGAGGCCCTGCGCTCCGCAGATCTTGTGCTGTTCACCGTCACCGTTGACTTGTTCGACGACCGCTTGGTCGAACACCTGCGGCACGTCACCGAGGATCTGCGAAAGGCGCCGCAGTTGCTTGTGGTGCTCACCAAGTGCCGCAGCCTTCACGCGGCCGAAGGAGTGCGGGAGGCCGAGGTCCGTGAAGCTCTCGGCAGCTTCGCCGACCAGGTGCCGTGGGTCGAGTGCGACGCCAAGACCTACCTGGATGGGCTAGAGGTGGACCCGCCGCGGGCCGCTCGCCGCATCGCGGCGTCCAGGATGGACGAGGTCAGGGACGCGATCAACCGGATCGCGCGGGCCCGCGGGGACTTGGTCCGCTTCCGTGTGGCGCTCCAGCAGGTCGCCCTCGTCGCGGGCGAGGCACTCGCCGCGCTCACGGACGACCCCGACGAGGAAGCCATCCTGACTGTCCTCGCACGCCAGCGCAGCGCGCTCACAACGCGCCGCGGGCTCTTGGACTCGGCCCTCGAACGGCAGGAATCCGAGTTCCACACAGCGTGTATCCAGGCAGCCGAGCACCTCGCCGACACGGTGGAGTCGATCGAGGAGTCACCGAACCGCGACTGGTCTAGGGTCGACGCCGCCTCCGTGACTCTGAACGACGAGCTGAGCTCGGCGAACCAGAGGTTCGTGGACGGGGTACGCGCCGTCCTGGTCTCTCAGTTTGCCGACTTGACCTCCGAGGTACGGGAGATCGAGGCGTCGCCGTACGCCCGCCAGTTGCTCGCCCTTGACGTCCAAGGGGACATCGAGACGCAGAACATCCCGGTAGACCCAGGCCTGGTCCGCCAGTCAGGTCGAAAGCAACCCCGTGTCCCAGCCTGGGGTCCGAAGTCGATCGAGCATCTGAAGGCCTTCCAGAAAGTCTGGGGCGCAGGCGACGGCATCAAGAAGTCGGCAGGCAGCGCGGGACACAAGATCGTCTACGAGGCTGGAAAGTTCGTCGACATGAAGTTCAAGCCGTACCAGGCCGTGCGCTGGGCGAACAACATCGGAAAGGTTGCCAAGGTCGGCGGTGCTGTACTCCCTGTTGCCCTTGAGGCGTATGCGGTCGTCAAAGAGGAGCGTCAGGAGGTGCGGGCTGCGAAGGAAAAGATCCGTCGCCGCAACGCCCTGGCCGGCCGCGTCCTTGCGCAGTGCGATGACATCTCGAGGAAGATGCTTATCCAGGTGCGCCTTGAACTCGACGGCGAGTTCGGCAATGCGCTTCGCGCGATCGACGAGGTGAACCGGTCAGTTCGCGACGCGAGGGCCTTCCGTACCGACCTAGACCGCGAAATCAGCGCGATCCAGGTCGAAGCCCAGTCAATGCTCGATCAACTCGGAGCACCCGCCCTGGAAGCGTGAGAGTCGAAACGGGGCCTGATCACTGTTCCCGGACGGACGGCCGAGATCCTCGACCGACGCACACTCCGGACATCGCGCCAGCCGGCTGGCTCAGACCCGAATACGCAGGTTGTTGTCGGCTGGTGTCATCAAGTCCCCTGCCGGTCGTGTTGGGCCTGGACGGCGTGCAGCAGATGGGAGGCGCGGGCCAGCAGGCGGCGGGCGATCGCGCTGGTAGGAGGCCGCGAACTCGGGAGGCCGCTTCGCGGTCTGGGTGGCCTCACACAAGATCCACCGCAGCCAGTCCGAACCCTGCTTGGAGATGTGGCCGTGCCGAACGGTTTCCGCCGACGCGGTCCGTGATCACGTCAGCTATGCCGTAAGCAAGGCCGTGGGATCGGCGTAACCCGGGGCTATTCGGAGCACTCCCACCCCTGACGGCCCTACTACAACCACGAACACAGTCATTCGGCGATCGACCTGCACACCCCGGCCAGCGTGCACCACAGCACCGCCGACCTCGTCCGCCAGCAGCGAGCGCTCACCCTCGCCCAGGCGTGCGCGGCGCATCCCGAACACTTCGGCCGCCGCCCGCGCCCCCAGAAACTGCCCATGGCCGTGTGGATCAACGAACCCCGACCCGAGTCAGAACCCTAGAAACAGAACCTATAGACTTAAAATATCTCAACTGACTTGACAGCTTCAGACATGATCACCGAAGCCGTGCGTGCCTCGGCATCTGGGCCCACACGAACCTGACATGACACCACATCACGGGTCGATCTCACTCAACCCGCGACCTCGCAAAGTCCCTGCGCTCCGACTAGCCTTCCGAAGGCGTAGGAGACGCAGATCAGGAAGCGACGGGTGGGGTTCGTGGGGTTCTGGCATACCGGCTACATGGAGTTCCATGAGCCGACCGGAATTGAATCGGTCGGACTGCCAGCCCCGCCAAAGCCCCCCGAGTTTCCCTGCACTGAGTGTGGAATCGTCTTCTCGTCCGAGCGCGCCCGCCGAGCGCACCGCTTCGACGGTCATTCGACTAGGCGGCCGATCCTCCTGTTCAGGGGACGAGAGTGCGGGCGCACGCGCTTGATGGTCACGAGCCCCAGTGCCTCCGTCGATTGGGTGTCCTCGGATGTCGAATCCATCGCCATCAACGGCCGCGAAACCTCACCGTCTGAGGCCGCCAGCTTCCTCGCATCGGTGAAGGTTGGCGTCCAGACAGTGGCTGTTTCCAATGGCCCACTGGACCGGACCTTTGAGTTCGATTTCTGCCTTGCAGAAGAAGACGACCTCTGCCTCGTCGACCAGGCCTTGGAGAAGCTCATCTCCAGTCGCGAGTTGAGTCGCAACGCAATCGACACCTTCATCATGCGTGCCGGCCTCGGAGTGACGGCCCGCCGTTACCGCGAAGGTCTGGCGACATACCTGTATGGCGTGCTTGCGCGTGAGGCGGTCGAGGACTCGGGCCGGGTAGATGCGTCGGGTGCGCCGCTCTACGAGCAGCGGTACAACAGCGCTGTCTCTCTGCTGTCAACCTTCGACCGGCCCGCAGCGGAGGCGATCTGCGGTTTGGTCGCGTTGCACTACAACCAGTTCGCACTTGCGGTGCGCAAGACCAACAGCCACCGCGTCTCCGATGTCGCGGCGCGGTTCCGATCCATCCTCACAGGCGGCTCATTCGTCACGGCAAGCCTGGCCGACCGGTCGCACGGAAGCTTCGATCAGGCCTTGAGTGACTCCATTACCGAGGACCTCCTGGACGTCGGTGCAACGGCTTTGGACGGAACCCAGTCACCGGTGGTTACCCAGCTGCTGCCCTCGCTGGGCGCGCTCCGGCCCCAGGACCAATTCAAGGTCCGCCTCATCGCGGCTGAGGCGCTGCTCGCTGCGGCAGACATCGATGGTGCGTCGCGACACGGCGAGGCGCTCAGGCACTCTAGTGAGACCGGCGCCTGGTACGCAGGATTTCGGACCCGATTGCAAGAGGTAGGACGTTGAGCAACGAGACCATCCCAGAGCCCAGCGCGGAGTCGGGGCCGAGCGACCCCGTGTCGCCTACCGCTACCGGCGATGGCACCGCCTCGGCCGCGCCTACTGACAATGCACTGGCGGCATCCGTTGCGGAGGAGGGGCAGCATCGGGCCAAGCCCAAGACGAAACCAAAGCCGATCACTACCTCGATCGAGGAGTTGCTGAGGTTCGCCTACAAATCGAGAGCTCGACTGCTTGAGTTCCCGAAGGAGGACCTCAAGAAGCTGGCGATTACCAACGAGGGCATCGCGTCACAGAGCACGCTGGTTGGGTCTCTCGCGCCGACAGACCCAACGTTGTCGACCCCGTTCAAGCTGCTTCAGTATGTGGCGTGCCAAGGGGTTCCGCTCAAGCGCGCCGAGGATGGTGACCTCCCGCGGGCGTTGAGCCGGCTCGTTGACCTCGCGGTAGCCGCACTGGGCCACAGTCCCGTGTTCCGGGCCTGGGGGAACCAGTTGCTCGATCCCCGCAAGGATCCGCAGCTCACGACCGAACACCTGCGTGACCGGGCTCGGCAGATCAGCGCCGACGAGCTTGGACTGCCCCCCAAGCAGTTCAAGGCCGCAGAACGTGAGCGCCTCGTCAAAAACGCGATCGCGTGCTATGGACTCCTCCGCGCACTCCAACGTGAGTGGACCATGGATCAGTTCATCGATGCGTCGTACGACTCTGTCTGGAAGCACGAGGCCCCAAAGGCAGCAGGGCTGGAGCGAGCCGCCAGCCAGGTCGGGGCAAGCAGCGATCTCGACGTGCTCGGGATCGTCGGCGAGAACTACCTGGCCCGGATCACCCGCTTGGAGCGGCAGGTCACACAACTCGAGCGCGAGGCTGGCGCTGCTCGCAATCGCGAGACTCGGCTCCGCGATGAGCTTTCGACCGTCGAGGAGCGTGGGCAATCTGCGATGGCTCGCGCCGACGCGTTTTCTGCCGATGTGGTGCGACTGCAGAGGGAGCTCGAGGCTGAGCGCGACAACAGAGTGGTCGACAAGAGCCATATGACGGACGACTACGAAACGCTGCGAACGCGTATCATCCGGCGTCTCGGGGGTGAGATCGATCTTCTCACCGATGGTCTGCACGCACTCCGGAACGGTGCGCCCAACGTCGCGGAGGAGTTCCTCGACCGTTCCCTGCTTGCCCTCACGCGTGAGGTCGAGCAGCTGAAGGGCGCGTCTGGAGGCTCCGCGTGATCGCCGGGTTTGACTTCGGAACGACCAACAGCCTGGTTTCGGTGGTGGTTGGTGACCGCGTGATCGACGTGATGGACGTCGAGACCGGCCGGCCGCATCCCTCGATCGTCCGGTACGAAGGCGAGCAGGTAGTCGTCGGCCGTGACGCCAAGGACGCGTTGGGTGCCGCGGGCATCGGGGTACACGGCAACACGGTGAAATCGCCGAAGTTCCTCCTCGGCGAAGAGGTAGTCGCCGTCGGAGGCGTCGACCGGAGCCCGGTGGACATCGTTGCGGACGTCGTGCGGCACGTCCGATCGGAGTCCCTGCGTAGTCCCCAGCGGAGCGTGCTCGGTGACCTCGACAACGCTGTGGTCACGATCCCCGTGACCATGGATGGGCACCGACGTGCGGCGCTGCGAGAGGCGTTCGCCGGCGCCGGGATGGGTGTAGCCCAGTTCGTCCACGAGCCGCTCGCCGCCCTGTATGGGTTCATCCGGGGAGCAAACGACCCAGAAGAAATGGCGCGGCGGCTTGCACGACGAAACGTCCTGGTTGTCGACTGGGGCGGCGGAACGCTGGACCTGACTCTCTGCCGAGTCGACGAAGACCAGGTTCGACAACTTCGTAACGGTGGCTCGGCCCAGGTCGGCGGTGACGAGTTCGACAAGGTGATTCGCGACGAGATCGTGAAGCGCGTTCGGGCTCGCGGAATTGCCGCTGACGACGACCTTGCGATCCCTGAGGCTGAACTCCGGCTCCTCCAGGACGCAGAACGCAACAAGATCGAGCTCTCGGCTGACCGCGCTGACGTGACGTTCTACCGGCCAAGTTACTTCCAATCAGGTGCCACGTTGCAGTACCAGCTCACGCGTCAGGAGCTGGAGGAGATCACGCGGCCGCTCGTGACGGCAGGTATTGATGAGATCGAGTCGCTGCTCGACAGCTTGTCGATGGCGCCCGGCCAGGTCTCGCTAGTCGTAGTGGTCGGCGGTATGGCGGCCATGCCCGCGATTCGGAGCCGGCTGCACGAGTTGTTTGGCCCGGACCGAGTTGAGGTGCCGACGAACAGTGCCACGTTGATCTCACAAGGAGCTGCGTGGATTGCGCATGACAGGCAGAGGCTCCGACTGGCAAAACCCATCGAACTCGAGCTCGCCCGTGGGTCGTTGATGCCGCTCCTTGCTGCGGGCACTGAAATGCCTCTCGGTGGAGAGGCCAAGCACGAAACCCTCCACCTGTACTGCGCGGATCCGACGGACGGGAAGGCGAAGTTTCCGATCGCTACTCCGACCGCGTTGTCATCACATCCGCAGGCGAGTGAGCGGCGAACGTCTCTGGGAATGATCACACTCGGCGTCGACGAGACCGCGCCGCCACTGCACGAGCGCCTCGAACTGAAGGTCGTTCTCGACGATGACTTGGTGTTGTGGGTCGAGGCGTCATCAAGCCAGAAGCGCGATCGAGTCGCGGCATCCTACTACGACCTGGAGTTCGGTCTTGGCCTCCCAGCTTTGGCCATGCCCGGAGGCACTGCCGCGGAACCAAAAGCACCTGAGGAGTCCATGATCGTGCCACAGGCGGGACTGGTCGTCCGTGCGAATGTGGCGAGGGACAAGGACCAGGCGACTATTCCCGGCGACGTACTGTATCGGCACAATTCAGGGGCCTTCGCCCGACACGTGCACGGCGGAGCCACAGAAGCCCAGCTGCAGGAACACCTCTACTACAAGCCGTGTGCCGTCTGCAAGCGCCAGTGGGGGCACCCGGAGTGTCGATGCGGATCGGCGTGACATGGCGAGCGCCAAGGTACTCGTGCGAGTGCTTGACCACGGAACGGAAGTCGAGTCCGGAGTCCGCCGTCCGATTCGTCTGACTCCCGATGGATATGCGGGTGTCGCGTATGCGGGCTCCGTGTACCCGCTCCGGCAGGGCGATCTCATCAACCTGGACGGATCGAGCTGGGAACTCGCGGACTGCGATCGTTTCCTGCTCATCGGAGCAGAGGTTCCGTACGCTCCCATGGCCGGTGAACCGCTGGAAAAGGCCAGCGGTTTCGACGTCGAGTGGCACCTCGAAACCAACCAGTCCGGGCATTACGTCGTCTTCAACGCATCGGAGCGTGTTGCCAGCAGCTTGGTGTCAGCGCTTGAGGACGCAGATCTCAGCGTCCAGCGCTGGGACGTCAGCCATCGTCAAGCAGATGACGGCAATTTCTACGACTGGTTCGCGCGCCTTCGCTTCAAGGGCAGCCAGACCGAAGCGCTTGCGCTCGTCAGGACTGTCATCGCACCTCCGTCGTCTCTCGCGTCGGCGGTGCCAGTCACGGATCCGACTACCGCTCGACTCGCTGATGCCGAGGCTCGGATCGAGGAACTGCTCAACCATCTGTACGTCGCGACACGCAAGGGCGAGGCGGCTGAACGTGAGCTCGCGCAGCTCCGTCACGATCTTGCGAGCGCCGAAGCGAGCGAGCATCGATACCGAGAATCCATTGCCCTCGCAGAGCGCCATCATTCAGATCTGCAAGAGCAACTCGCTGTGCTCCGACACGGCCTGGGAGGTATGGCTGACACGGCGGAACTGGTGAAGAGCCTCGCTGACGCCGAGGAACTTCGAGAACTCGCTCTTGCCGAGAACTCCTTGCTGCTGGAGCGTGTGCGAGCGGCCGACTCGGAGGCCGCAGAAAGCGGGGCACGCGCTGACGACTTGGCGGCGCAGGTAGACACACTCCTTGGGAGAGTGTCGGAACTTGAGGCGCTGGAGACTGAGCGACTTCGCGTCGCGACCGCACAACGGCCACGGCGCGGGGGTGTCATTGAGTTCCTGCCTCAGGTGTTCAGCCGCCTCGAGTTCGTTCTCGATGCAGTCGATGTGATCGCCAACCTTGACTCGCCGACGTCCACGATGAGAGCACTTGCTGAGATCGACTCTGGGCATTTCGCAGGGAAGGACCTTGAGGGAATGCGTGGCTGGTTTGAGGTGACGAAATCGGCAACGGGCATCGCGGGAAGCGAGCGACTTGGCCGCATCTACTACAAGCCGGATGGCCAAAAGGTGCTTGTCAGTGTGCACGTCAAACAGGACGACCAACAGCAGAGACGCCACATCGAGAGGCTGCGAGCCTTCTGACCCCCGGTTACCGGCGCGTGGCCGGCTTCGCCGCGTGCCACGGCAACGGCAACGGCAACGGCAACGGCAACGGCAACGAGGCCTGACCGGGCTTCCTGTGTAAAGCGTCCCAGGGATTGCGGAGCGGGCCGCTGGCGCACCTCATAGCGATTCGTGCGCGTGACCGCACCGTGTGCCGAGACGATCTTCTTCGACCCCCCGCACTGTTAGCGTTGTCAACACACACCCCTTGCCCCTCCTCCCCTCCTGTGTGTACGGTTTCGACATGGCCGCCGACGAATCCGCCCCCGCGGCGGTCGTCACGGCTGCCGAGATCGCCCGTCTCGCCGGGGTGACCCGTGCCGCCGTCTCCAACTGGCGTCGCCGTCATCCGGACTTCCCGCATCCCACCGCCGGCACGGCGACCAGCCCCCTCTTCGCGCTCGCGGAGGTCCAGCACTGGCTGGACCGGCAGGGCAAGGGCCGCGAGACCTCGGATGAGGTCGACCTGTGGCACGAACTGCGCGCTCAGTACGGCGACGACCTGCTCACCGCACTCGGCGCGGTCGGCGCGCAATTGCTCGAGACCGTCGCCGAACAGCCGCTGGCCGAGCCCGCCGCGGCTGCCGTCACCGCGTTGTCCGCAGAGCGTGGCGCACGGGCCCTCTACGCCGACCTGGTCGAGCGCTGCATCACCTCCACCAGCCGCAGCGGCGGTGAGCCGATGACGACCCTCGCACTGGAACGGATCGTCGCGGCGTTCGCCGAGTCGGTCGGCAAAGCAGACGAGGTAGCGAACGGCACCGTCAGCACGGTGTACGACCCGGCGTGCGGCATCGGGACGCTGCTGCTCACTGCCGTCCCGGGCGCCCACCGATACGGCCAGGAGCTCAATCCGGCGACCGCCGCCATTGCGGAGTTCCGTGCCCGACTCGACGGCAGGGCCATCACCGTGGCCTGTGGAGACTCTCTACGCAAAGACGCCTTTCCGGACCTCCGTGCCGATCTGGTCGTCTGCGAGCCCCCGGTGGCCGTGGCGGACTGGGGGCGCGACGAGTTGTTGCTCGACCCCCGCTGGGAACTGGGCGTGCCCCCGCGCTCGGAAAGCGAACTCGCCTGGGTCCAGCACTGTTACGCCCACACCGCCCCCGGCGGCCGGTCGCTGCTTGTACTACCCGCGTCCGTCGCCTACCGCAAGGCCGGTCGCCGTATCCGGGCCGAAGTCGTCCGCCGGGGGCTGCTGACCTCTGTGGTTGCGCTGCCGCCCGGTCTGATGTCCAGCCACTCGCTGCCCGTACACCTGTGGATCTTGCAGCGACCGGTCCCAGGCGCCCCCGGCCCGACGCACGTCCGCATGATCGACCTCAGCACTGCCGACACGGACGGCATCGGCACGAAGGACGGCGCACCGACGTCGGAACAGATCACCGACATCCCGTCCATCGACCTGCTGGACGACGATGTGGACCTGAGCCCCAGCCGCTACGTCACCCCGCATCACAGCGACTACCCAGTCGAGTACGCCGCCCTGCGCGACCGCATCCAGAGCCTTGCTCGGGACCTGCTCGAGCTGCTCCCCGTGCTCCCCGCTGGCCCCGGCCTGATCGAGGCCGCACCGATGGGACTCGGCGATCTCGTGCGGGGCGGTCTGGTCGACCTCGACGGCACCGTGCCGACCTCCCGTACCAACCAGCTCGACACCGACTGCCTGCGCGGTTTCCTGCGCAGCGCCGCCAACACCCGCCGCAGCACCACCGCCAGCGGCACCTTCCGGCTGAGCGCCTCGGGTGCGCAGCTTCCGCAGATGGACATCGGGCTCCAGCGGGAGTACGGCGAGGCCTTCCGGCGCCTGGCCGCCTTCGAGGAGCTGCTGCGCGAAGCCGGCGCCATCGGCGTCCGGGCGAGCGCGCTCGCGTACGACGGGCTCACCAAAGGCGCCCTGCTGCCGCCATCGGCCACCAGTGCCCTTTCGGGGAAGAGCGAGTCCCAGAAGGCGCAGGAACAGTGAGCCGACCCACTGATAACCTCGCTCTCGTCCAGCCAGGTCAGGACATCACGGGGGCAAAGGTGCTGCAGCCGCTCAGAGCGGGCGACCCGACGACGGTCGGGAACTTCCGACTGGTCGGCCGACTGGGGCAGGGCGCGATGGGTGTCGTGTACCTGGGTTACCGTTCGACCCGCCCGGTCGCAGTCAAGGTCGTCAGACCACAGCTCGCGGTGGACGAGTACTTCCGCAAGCGCTTCGCCCTGGAGCTGGAGGCGATCCGCCGTGTCGGCGGTTTCCACACCGCCGCTCTGGTTGACGCCGACCCTCAGGCCGCAACCCCGTGGATCGCGACTCAGTACATCAACGCACCCTCGCTACTGGAGCTGCTGGAGCAGCACGGCCCGGTCAGCGAGCTGGGTGCGTGGTGGCTGGCAGCGGGCCTCGCGGACGCCCTGATGCACGTCCACTCGGTGCGTTTACTGCACCGGGACCTCAAGCCGGGCAACGTCCTGGTCGCGGCGGACGGCGTCCGGGTCATAGATTTCGGCATTTCCCACGTCAGCGGGGGCACCGGGCTGACCACGGCCAGCGCGGCGCTCGGCACGCTCTCGTACATGGCACCGGAACAAGCGGCGGACTCCCGCAGGGCCAGCGAGGCGGCGGACGTCTACAGTCTCGGCGCGACGCTGGTGCACGCGGCGACCGGCCACGTCCCCTTCTACGCACAGATACCGGCGCAGCGGACACTGGATACCCAGCCCGATCTGTCCGGCCTCCCGCCCGCGCTGCTCGACCTGGTCACCCACACCCTGGCCTTCGACGCCGAGGACCGGCCGACAGCACAGAGCGTGCTGGAGGAGGCGATGGGACGGCTGCTCGACTTCGGCGTACCGACGGAGGCGCAGGCGTACCCGCCGCTGCCGGAGGCGTTCCTCGCGGAAGTCCTGGAGCGGCAGGCCACACCGGTCGAGGCGCCGGATCCCCTGCCGGATCCGGATGCTGTGGTGGACGCCGAGCCGAACGACGGTCCGAACATGGCTCCCGAGCCGGTGCCTGAGGCCGCGCCCTTCCCGCGACCCGCGACTCCGCTCGATCCCGGGCCCCGGCCCGACGTCACGCCGGACCGCTGGGCCGCGCGATGGCGCAGCCGTACCGAGGACCGTCGCAGCGACTACGGCGGCTGAGCCTCCCCGGGTTCTCCCACAAAACCGCAAACCCACAGCGCTCGAACAGCACAGCAGTAGAGCAGCAGAGCAGCAATCGAAGGAGACCCGCCGATGGCCACCGTCGCGGACAGCGCGTCAGGCAACGTCCCGGGCGATACGCCCGACGGCGCGAAGTTCGCCGCCGGGATGCAGGTCCGCGCCCGGGACGAGGACTGGCTGGTGGTGGAGGTCGACGAGACCACCAAGGACGGCACCCGCCTCGACGTACGGGGCATCTCGCCCCTGGTCCGCGATCAGCGCGCGGTCTTCTTCGCTCACGAGAACCTCGACCGGGTGACCCCGCTGCGCCCCGAGGACACCGAGCTCGTCCCTGACGACTCCCCCGAGTGCCGCCGCTCGCGCCTGTTCATCGACGCGCTGCTCCGCAAGACGCCGTTGCCCCTCTCCGAGCAGCGTCTCGCCACCGTCGGTACCCATCTCGTCGACGACCTCGCCTACCAGCGCGAGCCCGCCAAGGCCGCCCTGCGTGCCCTGCGCCCCCGACTGCTGATCGCGGACGCGGTCGGCCTCGGCAAGACCCTCGAGGTCGGACTGCTGCTGTCCGAACTGATCAGGCGCGGACGCGGCGAGCGCATCCTCGTCGTGACGCCGAAGCACATCCTGGAGCAGTTCCAGCACGAGCTGTGGACGCGCTTCGCGATCCCGGTGGTGCGGCTGGACTCCGCCGGTATCGAACGGATCAAGAACGACATCCCCGCCGGCCGCAACCCCTTCTCCTACTACAAGCGGGCGATCATCTCGATCGACACCCTGCGGTCCGACCGCTGGCGCAGCCACCTCATGCAGGTCACCTGGGACGCCGTCGTCATCGACGAGTCGCACAAACTCATCAACACGGGGACGAAGAACAACCGCCTCGCCCAGCTCCTCGCACCGAAGACCGACGCCCTGATCCTGGCCAGCGCCACCCCGCACAACGGCCAGCGGGAGTCCTTCGGCGAACTGCTGAGCCTGCTCGACCCGACGGCCATCCCCGACACCAGTGACTACGACGAGACGCAGCTCCAGCACCTCTACATCCGGCGCCACAAGATGTCCTCCGACGTCTCGGCCGAGATCGGCCACATGTGGGCCACCCGCAAGCCGCCGGTAGCCCTCGACTGCACGGCGACGCCGGCCGAGCAGCGCGTCTTCGATGAGCTGTACGACGTCTGGATCGACCCGAAGGACGGCCGCACCGCCCCTGTCTCCGGGAAGGGTGCCCGGCTGTTCCCGTACACCCTGCTGAAGTCCTTCCTCTCCTCCCACTCCGCCCTGGTCGAAACGGTCGACAACCGGATCAACACCATCGACGGGAGCTCCGACCCGCAGGAACGTCAGGCCGAACGCGACGCGCTGGTCAGCCTCGGCACCATCGCCGAGGCCATCGACATCGAGGAGGCCGCCAAGTTCCGGCGGCTCGTGAAGGTCCTCAAGGACGAGATCAAGGTCGGCCCCGGGTCCGACGCCCGCGTCGTCATCTTCTCCGAGCGCCGTGCCACGCTGCAGATACTGCAGGACACCCTGCCCTCGGCCCTCGGTTTCGCCCCGAGCCGGGGCAAAACCAGCGGCGCAGTCCGCCAGCTCCACGGCGGTCTCTCGGACGATGAACAGCAGCGCACTGTCAAGGACTTCAGCCTGGCCGGCAGTGACCTGCGGATCCTGCTCACCGGTGACATCGCCGCCGAGGGCGTCAACCTGCACCGTCAGTGCCACCAGATGATCCACTACGACCTGCCCTGGTCCCTGATCACCATCGAGCAGCGCAACGGCCGTATCGACCGCTACGGCCAGCAGCACTCCCCCGAGATCCGCGCGCTGCTGCTGCTCACCGACGACGAGGACCCGGAGCGCCCGTCGGCCGACCGGGCGGTGTCCGAGCGACTGCTGAGGCGTGAGGACGAGGTCCACCGCACCCTCGGCGAGGCGGCCTCCATCCTCGGGCTGCGTGACGAGGACGCCGAGACGACCGCGATCATGGAGCGCCTCCTGGCGAAGGAGGAACCGTTCGACTCGGTCGTGCCGGCGGTCCCGCTGGACCCCTTCGAAGCGTTCATGGCCGACCACACCCCGGAGGGCGACTCCCCGGGCTACCAGGTGCCGCAGCTGTTCGCGTCCACCCGTGCGTTTGTCGAGGAGGCCCTGGAGGAGGTCTACGACAACCCGGAACAGCGCATCGGCAAGCACTGGGACGAGGACCACCCCAAGATGATGGTCTTCACCCCGGACCGCGAACTCCAGCGACGCCTGCTGGTCCTTCCCAAGTCGTATCTCGACGAGCGGCGGGTTCTGGAACAGCTCCGGGTCACCTTCGACAAGGAGTTCGGCCAGGACAGACTGGACCGGGCCCGTGAGCGCAGTGGCAACCGTGCGAAGGGCGCGATCACCAAGCAGGAGCGTACCGAGACCTCCGGCTGGCCCGATGTCAGTTACCTGACGGACCAGCACCCGGTGGTGGAGTGGCTCACCGACAAGGTCCTCGTCAAGCTCACCCGCAACACCGCCCCGATCATCACGGCGAACGTGACCGAACCGGTGTTCCTCACCCAGGGCATGTACTCCAACGCCAAGGGCCACCCGACCGTGCTGGCCTGGACCTGCGTGACGGGCCTGGCGAGCGGCACACCCGTCTTCGACGACGACTTGGTGGGTGTACTCGATCGGGCCGGGGTCAAGCCGAAAATGCTCAACCGGCCTTTCACCGGTGACTCGGCGGCCTTGCAGGCGCTGGTCCCGGCGGCGGTACGGGCGAGCCGCGAGCACATCGCCGTGCTGCGCAACGAGCAGGAATCCCCTCTGGTGGAGCAACTCGCCGAGTACGAGCAACGGTTGGGAGCCTGGCGGAAGGCCAGCCTGTCGACGTTCGAGCAGCTCAGCTTCAGCGGCATCCGGCGGAAGCACGAGGAAACGCGCGTGCAGAAGACGGCGGTGGAGGTCGAGCACCTCATCGAGCAGTTGGCCACGCAAGGTGAGGCGATGGTGCGGGTGATCGGGGTCCTCGCTCCGCCCGCGGCCGTCGGCGGCAACGAAATTCAGCAGCAGAGGGGCGTGTGACACCGTGGCATTCGAAGCGATCACCAACCGCGGTGAGTACATCTCCGCCCACTACCTCGCCGAGTTGTTCGCCCGCGACCTCACCGAGCTGCGCAAACGCTGGACCTCCGCCGACCGGGCGGGCGCTCCGTCGTCCCGGTCGGGTGTGAAGGGCCTTGGACGCAAGTACTTCAAGGCCAAGGTCCGCATCACCGAGAACAAGGCTTTTGACGGTCCTGAGGTACGGCAGCTCAACGACCATCTGCTGGCAGCCCTGGCGTACGTCAAGCCGGAGGGCGAAGGCCAGGACGCCGAGGCCACGCCGGAGCCCGAGGGCTCCACGCACGCCCGACTGCGCCGGGGCGACTTCGGCGTGATGCAGGGCGACAAGGAACGGTCGGTGCCGGTTGCGCTCGCCGTCACGGGCCCGGGCGGCCTGGAACTCGTCGCCCTGGACGTCACCTGGGAAGTGGACGGCGAACTCGTCGTCGCGGACGTCGAAGACGGCGGCGCGCAACTCCTCGACCCGATCCAGCTCGACGGCAAGCAGCTCATCACCGGTGCGGCCGACGCCGTCACCTTCCTCTTCGGCTGCGAGGACGGCTACGCCCCGCGCTACGTCCTGCTGCTCGCGGGTGGCGTGGTACTTCTCGCCGACCGCACGGCCTGGCACGAGGGCCGGTTCCTCGCGGTGAGCGTCGACGAGGCTCTGGATCGCAACCTCAGCGCGGACGGCGAGGAACTGGAAGCGGTGGCCGCGCTGTTCGGCGCGGAGTCGCTGCTGACGGCGGGTGGTGTCGCCGGATACCTGGACGGCTTGGTCGACAAGGGCCGCAAGCATGCGGTGGGCGTCTCGAAGGAGCTGCGGGAGGGGCTGCGGCAGTCCGTCGAACTCATCGCCCAGGAGATCCTGGACCGGCTCAAGGAGGGCGGCGCCGATCCGGCGGAGCTGGGCGACCCGGCTGACCTGGCGAGCCGGCTCACTCGGGAGTCGCTGCGGTACCTGTACCGGATTCTGTTCCTGCTGTACGCGGAGGCCCGGCCGGAACTTGGCATCCTGCCGAGCAAGGACGACGCCTATCAGGACGGCTACGGTCTCGCCCGACTCGGTGAACTGGTCTCCTATGACCTTCCAGAGGAGGCTCAGGAGGGCACCCACTTCGCCGATTCTCTCGATTTGTTGTTCCGGCTGGTCGACCAAGGACACCGCCCCCTGGGCAAGGACGAGGCTCCGTCCGAAGACAGCGTGACCGTCCTCGACGCGGACGGCCTGCGCTTCGAAGCGCTGCGCAGTGACCTGTTCCGGGCCAATGCGACTCCGCTGATCGGCTCAGTCTCGGTCGAGGGCGAACGGATCGAAACGAAGCTGCGGAACCGAGTGCTCTGGCGGGTGCTCAACCTGCTCATGCTCACCCAAGGGCGCGGCAGCGGACGTGGCAAGGCCGGTGGCGGCACGGGCAAGGGCTTCATCTCGTACGCGCAGCTGGGCATCAACCAACTGGGCGCGGTGTACGAGGGCCTGATGTCGTACACCGGTTTCTTCGCCTGGGATGACCTGTACGAGGTTGCCAAGCCGGATTCGGACGGGCTGAGCGGCACCTGGGTCGTGCCGATGAAGGACGCCGATAACTACGACGAGGACGTCTTCGTCAAGCGGACGGACGAGCTGACGGGCATAAAGAAGCGGGTCCTGCACAAGAAAGGCACCTTCGTTTACCGCCTGTCGGGGCGGGAGCGGCAGCGGTCGGCGTCCTACTACACGCCGGAGGTACTGACTCGAAGTACGGTCAAGCACGCGCTGGCCGAGTTGCTGGATCAGGACGGCGTGACGACGCCAGCCCGGGCGATCCTTGACCTGACGGTGTGTGAGCCCGCTCTCGGATCGGGCGCGTTCCTCAACGAGGCCATCAACCAGCTGGCGGCGGAATACCTGAAGCGCCGGATGGCGGAGCTCGGTGGCGAACAGCTGCCGCCGGACCGGTACGAGGCGGAACTCCAGAAGGTCAAGGCCTACCTTGCCCTGCACAACTCCTACGGCGTCGACCTCAACCAGACTGCAGTGGAGCTGGCAGAGGTTTCACTCTGGCTCAACTCGATGCACGAAGGCCTCAAGGCCCCCTGGTTCGGCCTGCACCTGCGTCGCGGCAATTCGCTGATCGGGGCGCGGCGGGCGGTGTATTCGGTGGAGGCGCTGAAGCGGAAGGCATGGCTGACGACGGTCCCGACGAACCGGCCGCTGCGGGCAGGAGCCGAGGAAGGCCAGTTCCAGACGGGCAAGGAGATCCACCACTTCCTGCTGCCTGCCAAGGGGTGGGGCGCGGTCGCCGACGCTAAACAGGCGAAGGAACTGGCGAAGGAGGAGCGCGACGCTCTGGCCAAGTGGCGGACGGCTGTCACGGCCACGCCGTCGGTGGCGCACGGCAGGCGAATGCTGGCGCTGGCGACACGGGTTGAGCGGCTATGGGAGCTGACCCGGCGTCGCTTGATCGTGAGCGAGCTTGAGGTCCGGCGCCAGATCGACGTGTGGCAGGTGGACCCCGAACAGCCACTGCCGAAGGCGTCGGGAAATGTGACGCGCGAGAAGATCGAAAGCGCGCTGAACGAGCCTGGTTCACCGCGTGGCCGGCTGAAGCTGGTCATGGATGCCTGGTGCACCTTGTGGTTCTGGCCGGTGGGTCAGCTCGACACCCCCGCGCCGCCCAGCATGGAGGACTGGTTGGCCTTCTGTGAAGCGGTACTTGGGGTTCCAGCTGCCAAGGCGAAGGCAAGGCAGTCCAGCCGTATTGGTGGTGGCGCAGCAGGGCTGGATGACGAACTTGGGCTGTTCGCCGATACTGGCGTGTTTGAACAACTGGCTACGGACGACGAATTCGACCGAGTGATGAGCCAGTGCGCGGACCTGCCATCGGTGATGGTGCGGTTCCCGTGGCTTAGCGAGGTGGACACCGTATCCCGACGACAGGGGTTCTTCCACTGGGAGCTGGAGCTTGCACATGTCTTCGAACAGGGAGGGTTTGATCTACAAGTAGGAAACCCGCCCTGGGTGCGATTGGATTGGGAAGACCACATCGCCTTGGCTGAACATGACGCGTGGCTTGGCCTGAATGAGAAGGCTCCGGAAAAGGTTAGAGTTCCGAGACGCTCCAAAACGCTCGCCACGCCTACAGCCCGGCGCGGCTATCTCGCCGATTTGAATGAATGGTCCGGTTCCACCGAACTCCTAAAGTCCCCCGTCGACCATCAAATTCTCGAAGGAATTCGAACAAATCTATACATGAATTTCATGGAGCGATCTTGGCGAAACATGGGGAAAGGCGGAACGATTGGCCTAATTCATCCAGAGTCGCACCTCAACGACCCCAAGGCCGGACCCCTCCGCGCAAACACGTACAAGCGCCTGCGGCGTCATTTTCAATTCACCAACGAACTGAAGCTATTCTCCGAGATCGACCACACAGAAGTGTTCGGAATCCACATCTATGGAGAATCGAGGGCTCCATTCTTCCTGAGCATGTGTTCACTTTTCCATCCGGATATGATTGATCTATCCATGAAACACGATGGATCTGGCGACGCTCCTGGCGTTCAATTCGAGTCCGGGGGATGGGACTGCAGACCCCACCAGAAAAGGATTGTAGAGGTGACCGACTCAATCCTCGCAGGATGGGCCGCGCTTATTGACGAACCTGGGACGCCGTCGCGATGGGCGCGATTCCTTAGGACAGTCACACAGGATGAGAGTCTCACGCTTCAAACATTGGCAAAGTTTCCAGTAAGGACTTCATCCGTCAAGTTTTGGTCCACATCTGCGCTAAACGAGAGAACTGCGAAGGAGCGCGGTCTGATCCATTGGGAGACCAGCACTCCGTCTCGTTGGGACGACGTCGTCCTCCAGGGACCTCACTTCACCGTTGCGACTCCATTCGCCAAACAGCCGAACGAGGTCGTCAATGGTAATAGCGATTACACGCCGTATGATCTGGAAAATCTTCCAGACTCGATAATCCCGCGAACCAATTATATTCGCGCCTGCTCGGAGAGTGAATTTCTTGAGGCTCAACAGACCTGGGCGGACAAGTGCTCTGTGGATTATTTCCGGGTGGCGTGGCGTCGCATGGCGAAGCTCAAGAACGAACGCTACCTACAAGCGGCAATAATTCCCCCCGGCCCTACACACATCGATGCGGTTCACACGCTATCCCTGGCGACGGACAGGCAAACCGCCATCATTGGTGGACTCTGGTCGAGTATTCCTATCGAATACGTCGGGCGCACTTCAGCTAAGGAAGACATTCGAGTTGGATTGATTGAACAATTCCCGCTCCCATTGAAACATCCTTTGTCGACATCCCTCTTGCTGCGTACCCTGCGCCTCAATTGCCTTACTCGCGAATACTCGTCCTTTTGGAGTGAGCTTTTCGAATCCTCCTGGCTGAGTGACCGATGGACCGACTTGACGTCTTCCCGTCCGCCGATCCAGTCAATCGCGCCAACCTGGTCTATCGCTACACCGCTTCGCACCGAGTACGACCGCCGCATGGCCCTAGTCGAGATCGACGCACTCGTCGCCGTCATGCTCGGCCTCACCGCCGAGCAACTCTGCGCGATGTACCGCTCCCAGTTCGCCGTACTGCGCAAGTACGAGTGGGAGATGTTCTTCGCGCCCGACGGACACAAGATCGGCGCGGCGACGCACAACGTAGGCATCCGACAAACCCCCGAAGAGAGCACCTTCGTCAAGGCTTGGGTCAAGGCCGCCCGCGCAGGCGACCCCACCCCCGCCATCCCCGAAGGCTGGGTCAAGCCGAACCGCGAGGCCGAAATGTCCCGTGCCCACGCCGACTTCACCGCCCGCCTCCACGCCGGCGAATACGGCGACTACGCCGCCTACCTCGCCGAGCACCCCCTGACCACACCTGAATCCACGCCCACCCCCGCCCCGGAAAGCAGGTAGCACCCAGCCATGCTTCCCTCCTTGGCCGCCGAGGATCTGCGTCGTGCCCTCGCCGCGTACCTCACGACGAGTTTCGCGCTCGCCGACGACGACGTTCGCGAGGAGCTTGAGGCATTCCTGGAGCGGCCGGAGAGCAGGCTCTTCCGGGGCCCGTACCTCCGCGTACGTACGCCCTTCCGGCAAGCGCCCCGCGGCTGGGAGAAGGCCCTTGACTGGTTCCCCACCGAATTCCCGCCGTACACCCACCAGGCCAACGCCTGGCAGCGACTGTCCAGCAAGGCGGGCCACGCCCCCGAGCCGACGATCGTCACGACCGGCACAGGCTCCGGCAAGACCGAGTCGTTCCTCATCCCGATCCTGGATCACTGCGCCCGCGCCCGCGCCGCTGGAGTGAAGGGCGTCAAGGCACTGCTCCTCTACCCGATGAACGCCCTGGCCGACGACCAGGCCCGTCGTATCGACGACCTTCTCTCCAAGAACGGCGCCCTGTCCGCCGTCACCGCCGGCATCTACATCGGCGGCGCGTCCGGCAACCGTCCCCCGGACGACGAGGACGAGAACGCCCCCGGTTCCTACGCCCGTGAGTCCGGCGCGAGCACGATCACCCCAACCCAACTGTCCCCGAACAGTCGCCTGATCACCGACCGTGAGGCCATCCGCGCCAACCCGCCGGACCTGCTGCTCACCAACTACAAGATGCTGGACCTGCTCCTCCAGCGCATCCCGGACGTCCCCCTCTGGCAGGACGGCGGGCTGACGTACGTCGTCCTGGACGAGTTCCACACCTACGACGGTGCTCAGGGCACCGACGTGGCGATGCTGTTGCGTCGCCTGGGCGCGGCCACCGGCAAGGCCGAGCCCGGCCGCCCCCTCGGCACGATCACCCCCGTCGCCACTTCCGCCACCCTCGGGGGCGGGACCGGTGCAGCCGGTGGAAACGCCACGACCGGCGGCAACCTCTCCACCGACGCCGCCTCCATCCCCGACGGCCCGCAGAGGTCCGACCGCGAACTCCTCCTCGAATTCGCCGAGAAGGTCTTCGGCACGCCCTTCCCGGACGCCGCCCTGATCGGTGAGGACCGTCAGACACCCGGCGAGTTCGTCGCCGAGCCCGACTTCCTGCTCCCTGTTCCCTCCCCGAACGCCCTCGCCGCCGTCCCCGATCCCCTGAACGACCCGTCGGCCCTCCACCGGCTCGCCGAGCTCGTCGTCGGCATGGACTTCGCCGACCCCGTCCAACTCGGCAAGAAGCTCCGCCAGCACAACCTCATCCGCGCTCTCCTCGACGTCGCGGGCGACACCCCCGTCACCGTCCCGGAGATCGCCCGCGAGTTCGCGAAGCGCGGCGGTGGCGCCGCCTGGGACGAGGCGGCCCGTACCGACATCAATCTGGTCGCCACCGGCCTCGCCCGGCTTCTCGCGCTGGTCTCAACCGCCCGTGTCCAGGACCCGAACACCGGCCGCATCAGTCCCTTTCTCCGTGTCGAGGCCCAGCTCTGGGTCCGTGAGGTCCGCCGCGTGATCCGCGCCGCGACGCCGACGCCGCACTTCCGCTGGTTCGACGACGACGGCCCTACCGGTGACACCCGTCCCAACCCGGCGAACCTCGCCATCTATCACTCCGCAGAGGTGGACAGCACCGCCGACGCCGAGTCCGACGACGGCACCGGCATCCCCGGCCTCGCTCCGAACAGCCCCGTGCCGTTCATCCGCCCCGTCGGTCCGGCCTATCGTGCCCATCTCCCCGCCGTGTACTGCCGCCACTGCGGACGCTCCGGCTGGGCGGCACTGTCCACGGACCTGGAGTGGCAGCAGCTCAAGACCAAGCCGCTGGACATTTACCGTGCCTCCGCCCAGGGCAACCGTGCCGTCCGCTGGATGATCCGCGCCAGGCCCGGCGAGGACACCCCTGTCTTTCTGCACGCCGAGGAAGCCGAACTGCGTACGGTGCCGAGCGCCCAGACCGTACCCGTCATCACCGTCGCCGGGCCCATCCCCGCCAACGCGGGCGACAAGTGCCCGTCCTGTGACCTGACCGACGGCATGCGCTTCCTGGGTGCGGGCACCGCCACCCTCGCCTCCGTCACCACCACGCAGCTCTTCTCGGACCGCGGTCTGGCCAAGGACGAGCGCAAGCTGCTGGTCTTCACCGACTCCGTCCAGGACGCCACCCACCGGGCCGCGTTCATCGCCAACCGCAGTTTCGGCTTCACGTTCCGCGGGCTGCTCGCCGAGCAACTCGAACCGGGCGTGCCGGTCGCCGTGCACGACCTGGCCACCGACGCCGCCCAAGCCGTCGTGACGGCCGCCGAAAAGGGCTCCGAGGAGGGCGAGATGAGCAAACTTGCCTCGATCGTGCCTCCTGACCTGCGCGACAACCCGGAGATCCGTACGCTCCTCAGCGGTGACGGGTTCAGCGACGCGGGCGCGTACATGCTGCAGGACCGTATGGTCTTCCAGACGCTGATGGAGTTCGGTCTGCGCTCCCGCCTGGGCCGCACCCTCGAACTGACCCGGACCGCGGCCGCCGAGGTGTACCTCCCCGACGCGGCCGCCGTGGCAGCCCTGCTGCGGGAAGCCCATCAGCGTCTCCCGGGGCAGATCACCCTCCCCACCGACGACGCCGACTACGTCATCTTCCTTCGCGGGCTGCTGGAGCGGATGCGGCTGCGCGGTGCGCTGTTCCACCCCTGGCTGAAGGAGTACATCGCCCAGGCCGGCGCCCGGCGCTGGCCGATCTGGGGTGGCCGCCCCACCGGCATGCCCGCCTTCCCGCGCGGACTGGCCGCACCGACCTTCCCGGTCCTCGGACGCGTCGGTCCGACCGACTTCGACTCGCTCAACCGCGACAACACCTGGTTCGCCGACTGGGGCCACCGGACCCTCGGCTGCGACCGACGCGAGGCCCGCGCCCTCGCCGAGCAGGCCATGAAGCTGCTCGCGCAGCGCGAAGTACTGGCAACCTATCCGGCCGACGGCGGCTCGACCGTCTTCGCCCTCAAGCCGCGCACCATCCTGGTGCACAGCCTCGCCGACGATCCGTCGGCTCCTGAAGATGGCAGCGGTGCTGACACGGCCGACGCAACCAGTGTCAACGACCACGGCGTCCGTTGCGGCAGCTGCACCTGGCGGCACACCGTCCCGCCCGGCCGACGCGAGGACTGGCTCGACACGCCCTGCCTGCGCTTCCAGTGCAAAGGCCGCTTCACCACCGACGACCGCGACTACAGCGACGACTACTACCGCCGCCTCTACACGGTCGACCACCCCGGTGACGTGCTCACCGCCGAGCACACGGGCGCGCTCAGCCGGGCCCGTCGCGAGGAGGTCGAGCAGGCCTTCAAGAACCGCCCCTCGCCGTTCGACCCCAATGTCCTGACCTGCACGCCCACCCTCGAACTCGGTATCGACATCGGCGATCTGTCCGCCGTGCTGCTCGCCTCCCTGCCGCCCGCGCCCGCCAACTACGCGCAGCGCATCGGCCGCGCCGGCCGCAGCACCGGCAACTCGCTCACCGTGACGTTCGTACCGCGCGGCGCCCGCAACCAGTACTACCTGCACGCGCCCGAGGAGATGCTCGCGGGCCGGATCATCCCGCCGGACTGCTACCTGGACGCCTCCGAGATCCTGCGCCGCCAGTACCTGGCGTTCCTGCTGGACCGGGCCGCCGACCGCAGTCTGTGGCAGTGGACGATGATGCCCGAGGAGCCGATGCCGCACCGCATCGGCGCGCTCTTCACCAAGGGGCTGGCCGAGGACGGCTGGTTCCGCCGCTTCCTCGACGTCGCCCAGACCCGGCACTCCGACCTCTCGGACTCCTTCATCCGGCTCTTCCCCGGGATGTCGCCCGAAGCCGATCAAGGCCTGCGCCAGTTCGCGCAGTTGGAGCTGGAGCAGACCGTCGGCCAGGCCGCCACCGCCTGGCGCAAACGCCTGGAGGCACTGCGCTCTCGGTCCCGGCAGATCGGCCGGGCCTTCGACGCCCTGTCCACGGCTTCCGGCGACCGCGAACGCGACGAACAGCGCCGCCAGCTCTATGCGGAGCGCAGGTCGGTCAGCAGGCGCAGGGATGCCCTGGTCGGTGAGAACTCGATCAACGCCATGGTCCGCCTGGGCCTGCTACCCAACTACACCCTCCACGACGACGCCACACTGCTCGACGCGACGCTGTGGTGGAAGGACGCCGACGGTGAGTTCCAGGACCAGCTGACCGAGTACGGGCGCGGCTCGCGCATGGCCCTGCTGGAACTCGCGCCCGGCAACACTTTCCACACCGACGGCTACAAGTACATCGTCAACGGGCTGGATCTCGGAGCCGGCGAGGGCGACACCGCCTATGCCAAGTGGCGACTGTGCCCGGAGTGCGGCTACGTCGCCACCGCCGAGGCCGGGCTGGACCTGACCGCCTGCCCGCGCTGCGAGGCCGTCCAGATCGCCGACCCCGGCGCACTCCACACCGTGCTCGTGCCCGAACGGGTCACCGCCCGTGAGCGGCGCGAGGACGCGCGGCTCACCGACGAGCGCGACGAGCGCGAGCGGCGCCGGTTCAACGACGTCACGCTGGTGGACATCGACCCGGACCAGCCGCAGGGGCTGCGTGCCTGGAAACGGATCGGGGAACTGCCGTTCGGTGTGGAGTTCGCGCGGGTGGCGACCATCCGCACGCTCAACCTGGGCCCGGCCTCCGCCGCGGGCCCCGAGCACCAGATCGCCGGTGACGACCACCAGGTCCCCGGCTTCGAGACCTGTCTGGAGTGCGGGGCCGTACGCGGCGTGCACCCGCAGGCTTGGGACCGGGCCGCCGAGCGGATCGGTACCCGGCACGCGTACTGGTGCAGCCACAAGGACGACGGGATCACCGCCGAGACGGCTTCGATGCAGCGGCTTGTACTGGCGCACGAGCTGACCACTCAGGCGCTGCGGATCCTGCTGCCCGTCTCCACGATGGAGCTGCAGACCCGGCTCGTGTCGTTCAAGGCTGCTCTGCTGTTGGGCATAACCAAGCACTTCGGCGGCGCTCCCGACCATCTGCGGGTCGTGCCCGCGACCATGCCGGGCGGAACCCGGGACCTGCGCCGCCGCTTCCTGGTGCTGCACGACTCCATGCCGGGCGGCACCGGTTATCTGGAGCACCTCGCCGACGCCACCGTGCTGCACCGGGTACTGACCCTCGCCCAGACCGCCCTGCGGGACTGCCCCTGCGGCAAGGAGAACCTGCGCACCCCGTGCCATCGCTGCCTGCTGCCGCACGTCAGTAGCAGCGAGCATCCCTTCGCCTCACTGCGCGTGGCCAGGGAGCTCCTGGACGAGATCCTCACGGGCTGGGACACCGAGCGTGTCGACACCCTGTCGGGAGTGCGCATCGACCAGCTCGCCGAGAGCGAACTGGAGAAGCAGTTCGTCCGTACCCTCGTGGAGTGGGGCAGCCGTCGTCCGGAGTCCGGCTCGGTGACGCCCCGTGCCGGGGAACGTGGCATGGAGTACGAGCTGCGCTTCACCCGCCCGGACGGCCGCAGCACCCGCTGGCTCTTCCAGGACCATGTGCGGCAGCTGACGTCCGCGCCCAGTGAGCCGGACTATCTGCTGACCCGGATCGACGGACCGTCGACACGTATCGCGATCTTCCTCGACGGTTACGCCTTCCACGCCAGTACCGGTATCAACCGGATCGCCGACGACGCCACCAAGCGGGAAGCGCTTCGGGCCGAGGGCATGCAGGTGTGGCAGTTCACGCACCCGGACGTCATGGCCTGGAAGGCGGCGGTGGAGGGGACCGCGGGCGACCGCCCGGTGCGTACCCCTGCCGAACCGCTGCTCGGTGAGGGCGCGTTGCGTGCGGCCCGGCAGATCCATCAGATGCTGACGGGCGGCCCGCGCCCCGACGACACGCTGGATCCGGTGCTGCGCAACCCGATCGAGACGCTGCTCGCGGTGCTCACCGATCCCGACGCGGAGCAGTGGTCCCGTAGGGCGGCAGCGTTGGTCGGCGGTTTTGCCGGGGGCGGCGCGGCACGGGTGCCGGTCGACCGGCGTTCGGTGGGTGAGCGGCTGCCGGACGTACTGGCGGGCGGCACCCTGCCGGTGCCCGCCGGCCCGGCCGCCGCCGACGCCATCGCGATGGACGTCCGTACCCTGGGCGGGCTGCGCGTCATCGGGCTGCTCGACCGGCGGCCCGAGCCCGCGACCGGGCAGCCCGGGATGTCGGCCTGGTCGGCCTTCACCGTGCTGGACGACCGCGACGAGGCGGTCGCCGAACCGGGCCATCGGGCGCGGTGGGCCGACTGGTTGCGGTGGTCGAACCTGCTGCAGCTGCTGACGGGTGACCGGGGTTCGGCACTGCCGTCTTCGTTCCACCAGATCGCGATGTCCACGGCCGGGCAGCTCGACCCGCACACGGTCGCCCTCCTCGCGGGTGCGCTGCCCACCACCACGGGCCTGCCCGAGCAGCTGCCGGGGCCCTGGGCGGAGGCGGTCGAATGGGCTTCCTCGCAGGCCGAGGAACTGCTGTTCGCCCTGTGTCGGGAGGCCCGCACTCGTCACTTCGGCGCCCCGGAGGTCGGCTTCGAGCTCGACGACCGGGTTGCCCAGCAGGCGGAACTCGCCTGGCCGGACGCCAAGGTGGCGGTGTTCCTCGATACGGACGAGCACCGTGACGCCGCTTTCGAGGCGGCCGGCTGGCACGTCGTACATGCCGAGACAGTTGATGTGGCCGAGTTGGCCGAGCGTTTGGAGAATGTGTGATGTCCAAAGCCCAGGTCGTCATGGCGGACGTCTTCGGCAAGTACTACGACAAGCTCGACGGGTCGGTCCAGGCTCAAGTGCTGCAGTTCATCATGAAGATGCAGCGCGACCCGGACGCCAACGGGCTGAACCTCAAGCCGCCGAAGGGCGCCGAGGACAAACGGGTGCGCACGGCCAGGATCAACGACAACTTCCGTGCGGTACTGATGCATTACGCCGACCGGATCTATTACCTGGTCGCGGTGCTGCCGCACGACGACGCCTACACGCTCGCGTCCCACATCATCTTCGACATCAACAAGGTCACCGGCGGCGTCGAGCTGATCAATCTCGCGAGCCTTCACGGCACCTTGAGCGGCCAGCCCGCCAAGACGCCTGCCGCCGAGGAGCCGTCCGTCTTCGCCCACGTCTCGGACGCCGACTTCGACCTGCTCGGCGTGCACCCGTCGGTCGTACCGGCATTGCGTGAGATCCGCAGCATCGACGCGATACTCGGCTTCGTGGAGCACCTGCCCAAGCTCGCCAGGGACGTGATCCTCTGCCTCGCCGACGGCATGACCGTCGAGGACGTGTGGACCCACGTCAGCTCGGTCGCCGCCACCAGCGACACCATCGACCCCGACGACTACGAGGCCGCCAACGAGCGCCCCGCGACCAAGGAGTCCTTCGTCGTCACCGGCGACGTCGCCGAGTTCGGCCGGATCATGTCCGAGCCGCTGTCGGCCTGGCGGATCTTCCTGCACCCGGCCCAGCGCGCCCTGGCCGAGCGCAAGATCCCCAACAAGGGCTCGGTACGAGTCACCGGCGGCCCCGGCACCGGCAAGACCGTCGTCGCGCTGCACCGGGTCAAGGCGTTGGCCGACCGGCTGCCACCCGGCCAGGCGATCCTGCTCACCACCTACACCACCACCCTCGCCGAGCTGCTGCGCTCGCTGCTGGAGGACCTCGGCGGCGCACAGCTCACCGCGAAGGTGGACGTTCGCAACATCGACAAGGTCGCCTACGGCATCGCCAAGGAGATCTTCGGCGCGGAGACTCCCAAGTCTCTCGGAGACGACGAGATCCGTCAGCGCTGGGACGACCTGGCCGAAGAACAGCAGCCCCACCGCTGGGACGCACGTTTCCTGGAGGCCGAGTGGAAGCAGGTCGTTCTCGCCCAGGACATACGCAGCCGTGACGACTACCTGGCCGCAAGCCGGGCCGGACGCGGCCGACGCCTCAACCGCCCGGAACGGGCACTGGTGTGGAGCCTGATCGAGTCCTTCGAACATCGCTTGGACGCGGCGGGTGAGGTCGGCGTCACCCAACTCGCCGCACAGGCAGCCCGGATCGCCTCCGGCTGGAACGACGAGACCCGACCGTACCGGCACATCGTCGTGGACGAGGCCCAGGACCTGCACGCCGCGCACTGGAAGCTGCTGCGGGCGCTGGTCCCGGTCGGCGAGGACGACCTGTTCATCGTCGGCGACGCCCACCAGCGGATCTACGACAACCGGACCACGCTGAGCGCCCACGGCATCAACGTGCGAGGCGGACGCTCCAAGCGGCTGACCCTGAACTACCGCACGACCCGCCAGATTCTCGGAACGTCGCTGAGCCTGCTCGGCGACGCAAGCTTCGACGACCTCGACGACGCGACCGAGGACCTGGGCGGCTACCGGTCGGTTCTCGGCGGGGCGAAGCCCGAGATGATCGACTATCCCTCCACTGCCGCCGAACTCGCCGGCCTGACCGCACGGATCAAGGAGTGGCTGGGCGAGGGCCTGAAGGAGGACGAAATCGTCGTCACCGCCCGGACCAACAAGCTCGTGGACACGGCGGTGGCGGCCTTGAACGATGCGGGGATCAAGGCCGTCAAGGTGAGGCCGCGACAGACTCCGGCGATCGGTTCCGGGGTGCACGTGATGACGATGCACCGGATCAAGGGCTTGGAATACCGGGCAGTCGCGATCATCGGAGTGGGTGCGGACCATGTGCCACAACCCGGTGCCGTCATCCCGGTCTCCGAGGACCGTACCCAACACGACCGTGACCTGCAGCGTGAGCGCTCGCTGCTCTTCGTCGCGGCCACCAGGGCCCGCGAACAGCTCGCCCTCACCTGGGCGGGACCGCGCAGCCCCTTCCTGGAGGGAAGCCACTGACCTGCGGTGACTTGGCACAACGCCGCGTTAGAGTCACCACGGAGTCTGCAGTTGTCCGACTCTCACCTCAGAACGGGATCCCGGCGGACGAGACATGTACCTGAAGAACCTTCGCCTACGGAACATCAGGTCGTTCCACGGTGCGCGCAACGTCGACCTGGACCTGACCAGGCCCGACGGCTCATACGCTGGTTGGACGGTACTGGCGGGCCGCAACGGCTCGGGCAAGACGACGCTGCTGCGCGCGATCGCGCTGGCGATCAGCGGTCCGGCGGTGGCCCGCAGCCTCGTCCCCGGGTTCGACACCTGGGTGTCCCGGGACGAGACGGTGGCGAAGGCCGAAGTGTGCCTGGTCCATGACCCGGAACAGGACCAGTTCACCACGGGCCGACGTCCGGTCCGGCCGATCTGGGCAGGGCTGCGCTGGACCGCAGCGGACCAGACGTCGCTCTCCGGCAAGCCGGGTTCCAGCAGGGCCGGACAGCCGGCGCTGAACGCCGTCGGCTACCAGAAGGAACACCCCGTCGCCCAGCGCGGCCCATGGGCCGACAATCCGGTGGGATGGTTCTGCGCGGGGTACGGACCTTTCCGCAGGCTCGCCGGAGGCTCGAGCGACATCCAGCGGCTGATGTCCGGCTCAGGCACGGTCGCCCGGCTGACGAGTCTCTTCCACGAGGACGCATCGCTGGCGGAAGGCGTGAGTTGGCTCATCGAGCAGCACCTACGCGCGTTCGAGGACCGGGACGGTGCCCGGGACATGAAAGCGGCCGCCCTGGCCATCCTGGGTGACGACCTGCTGCCCGACGACTACCAGATCGACAACGTCGACTCCGAGGGTCTGTGGGTCGTCAACCGCAGCCACCGGTTTCCGCTGCGGGAGATGAGCGACGGCTACCGCACGGTGGCGGCCCTGGTCGTGGACATCCTCAAGCAGATCCACGACGCCTACGGTGAACTCGCCCTGGACACGACGGACGGCACACCGAACGTTCCGAACTCCGGGGTCGTCATCATCGACGAGATCGACGCCCATCTGCACGTTTCCTGGCAGAAGCGCATCGGCGGCTGGCTGAAGGCGCACTTCCCGAACATTCAGTTCATCGTCACCACGCACAGCCCGTACATCTGCCAGGCAGCGGACCCAGGTGGCCTGATCCGGCTGCCGGGCCCGGACGAGGAAAACCCCGTGGAGGTTGTACCCCAGTACCTCTACGACCGCGTCATCTTCGGCAGCGGTGACGACGCCGTGCTCTCGGACCTGTTCGGGCTCGACACTCCCTACTCGGACCAGGCCGAACAGAAGCGGGAGGAGCTCCTGGCCCTGGAGCTGGACGTGGTGCGAGGCCGGGCCAGCGAGGAGAAAAAGGTCCAATACCGCGATCTGAAGCGCCAGTTGGCCAGTTCCCCGGCTACTCGCGTCGACGAAATCGCAGCCCGGCTTCACTCCCGTCACCCCAGGCGCGATTCATGATCCGGGTAAAGAGGGTGCCACTCCCACAGGCAACGCTGACTTCAATGGTCGGCTACACCGGTGACATCGGGCAGGCGGCTGTTCCCAAGGAGCGAGCCAAGGAGTTATGGAGGCACACCACTGTCCGGAAACATATACGCCCTGTGCTGAAAGACAGCCTGGCGGAGATGGCACCAGGGCTGGAGCGATGCATGTACTGCGGGGACAACCAGGGCACCGACATCGACCACTTCGAGCCCGTCCGCATGAATCCGTTACGCACCTTCGACTGGCACAACCACCTTCTGGCGTGTTCCCTGTGCAACAGCCACCTCAAACGCGACCTCTTCCCCCTCGCCGACGACGGCACACCCCTGCTCATCGACCCCAGCAGTGAGGATCCCGCTCCGCATCTGCACCTCTCGCTCGCTGCCGGCGCATATATCGACCTCACAGACAGGGGCGACGCGACAATCAAGGTCTTCGGCCTCAACCGGAAAATCCTTGTCCGCGGGCGTCTCAACGCTTACCGAATCACCCCGCTTCTGCTGGACCAGTGGCGCACTGCCTTCGAAAAGAACGACCTGAAGGAGGCGGACGCCTGTGCGGCAACCATCTGGGAACAGCCCACCGCCGACGTCGTCCACGCCATGTTCCACCAGGCTCTGACCCCAGGAGCCGAGGACATTTTCGAGGACGAGCCCGAAACCCTCACTCTGCTGCGCGACCAGGTGATCCGCACCGGGCTGCTGGGCACCTGCTGAGTCAGCCCAGCACAAGCACCTTCTCGCACGGCGGCCACTGAACCCGACCGCCCTCGGCCACTCTCCCGCTCGGGGCGAGACGACCTCTCGCCTCCCGGAGCCGCGATTATGTGCATCCACAACCTTCTGTGACTGGTCGAGAGTTGTCACTGGAGTCCTACGGCGACCTGTGGTTCGTCGTCCGTTTGAGCACGGTGGCTGTCGCCGCCTGAGCGTCGAAGTTGTCAGCTGCCCTGAGTTTGCGAGCTGTCTGCCACCAGTGACGGCCGACTGGAGCCGCCGCGAAGTGCCGTGCACCGGAGAAGTAGACCTTCATCGCTCCGGGCGCTCAGCCAAGTAGATTTCAGGGCGGCATCTCCATCAACTAGCCTGCAGGCTCGCACACTTGGTGAACTGTGCGGGCCCTGGTACCGAGCGGGAGTATTACATGGCGCTTCATCCCCTCCAGGGTCCGTTGGACCGCATGATCGACTACCTGAGTGACGCTCAGCGCATCCATGATGTGATCCAAGAGCGCCTCCGGCAGACGACCGCGGACCGCCGCGCGCAGGGGAAGCCTGGTGGCGGGCAGCCTGGCAAACAGCACTCCTCGCTCAACCGTGCTGTCGTGGTGGCCGCTGTCGGGGCGCTCGAAGCGTTCAATGAAGATCTCGCGTTGACCGCTCAGCCACTCGATCCGCAGGCCACTCCGCCAGCCCCCTGGTACCAGATCGATGGCAAGAAGGGGATGGTGCAGACCCCGAGTCCCTACAACCTGCGCAAGCTCTACTGGACCTTCTTCCGATACGACCCGACATCCGACTGGGACTGGGCCGTGGAGGTCGCCCCAGCCGAGCTCGGAAAGGGCAGCAACTGGCGCGTCGGAGCCACGACGTACCGGGGACCCGACGCCTCCTCGTTCCTGGATGCCATGGTCAAGGTTCGCCACGGCTTCGCTCACCAGGACAAGGCTCAGAAGCCCCCCGCCTATGCGGGGATCGTGACGCTGACTCCGACCGGCAGGATCTCCATCCATTCACACCACGCCACGAACGCCCTCAGCGTGCTACTCCAATTCGCTGTCCTCACGACAACCGGCCTGGCAGACCGGTTGTCGGTCGCGAGACAGTTTAGGTGGTCCACCCAGATGACCGCCGCGAACTGGGAGGGGCTGCTGAGGAATACGCCGGCGGGAACCATGGTGTCGAAGAGCTGGAAGAACGCGCCCCAGCTTTAGACCCACCGACTACCTCTGCGGAGGAGTCCTGAAGCAGAGCGACCATGACAGCCGACGCACCCGCTCGCCACAGTTCGCATTCTTGACGTTCTGGTGGTGAGGCTGCGGGCACGGGAGGTGCTGACGAGCCAGATGCTCAGAACTAAGGAATTGCGGGGCAGGGTATGCGGCGTGGGTGGCGGCCCGGCTGACCGAGGCACTTGGCAACCCGTTGCCGCGTTGCAGGCCGTTAGCCTGCCGGTATGTCAGAGCGTGTCATACCCGGTCGCACGGACGACCTGATCACCCTAGGCACCGCGGACGCCCTGTGGGTCGATTTGACGGCCGACAGTGCTGTGCCGACGGCTTCTGGGGCATTCACCTGCTCTCCTGCCCATGCCCGGGTGGGGTACGTCCTGCTCGGCGGCCATGTGATGGCGACGGTGAAGGCGAGCGGCGGTCAGTGGAGTGTTATGGAGGTCGAAGTGCGCCGGGCGGCCACGGAACTGAACGCGGTGGGAATGGATCGGCAGGACCTGGTCCGCATCGGTCCGTTTCGTGGGGCGCCAAGGCAGGAGTGCGACAAGGAAACGCTGCTGCGTTGGCGCCGACGCATCATGGGGGAACTGCAGGAACTGGGCGGCCCCGAGCGGGCAGCACGGCGCGAAGTCGGCCGACCGCACCATCTGGCGGGGATCGACTGGCGACAGATGCTCGTGGAGCAGACCCGAGACCGGGCTCAGCGGACGTGGTGGCTGCCGCGCGCTGGTCAGGCTGCTCGACGCGGCCGAGCACACCGAGACACAGTGGGTGCAAGCCGCGCGGACCCGCCAGGCAAGCACAGCCGTCACCGAGCCGCCCTCCCGCCCTCGGCAGACCCGAGCCTCCGACGGTCGGCAGACGACCAGCCCCGAAGACCCCACCGCCTCACCGCGCCCGTACGGCAGGGAGCTGGAAGGCCAGCTGTACTCGGTGCTCAGCAGGAAGCCCAGTATCTCACGCAGGGTGGCCGGGTGGGCGTGCGCCGTCTGCCGCACTGCACCTGCCGCCGTCCTCGACCACTGCCACGAACACGGCTACGTCCGCGCCCCCGTCTGCCAGTCCTGCAACACACAGGAACGCCCCGACCACCTGTACAGCAAAGACATCCGCGTGGCGAACCGCTACACACGCCTCTTCGCCACCAACAGCGACGACTGGCTCCGCCACTGGCACCGCTGCCCCGGCTGCCGCGCACGCACCACCCTGCCCCTGCCCCACCTCGCCGCATGGACCGCCCACACGGCCTGTCGATCGCTGCGCCCGACCCACCGCGCTTCTGGCGGGCGCAAGCCCTGCGGTGTCCTGCGTGTGTCCTGGACAGGCAGTCAGAACGCACCCCGATCCTGCGTGCTCACTGTCGCCGTCGACTTCTGCCCCTCCGGCGAGCACCGTGTCCTGGCGCGAGTCCCCTACCGCGAAGCCGCCGAGCGGTTTCGTGCCTGGTTGGCCGAGACGGCTCCTGCCGTGGCTGCTGCGGCCGGTCCTGACCGCTTGGACGGCCTCCCCGCCCAGCTCCGGCCAGTCATCGCGGATACCAGCGGCGAGGGCCTAGCACTGTTCTGAGAGCACCGAGAGCTCAACGTCACCTCGCAGCTGCTTACACTCGAACACGGTCACCCCCCACGCCCAGCGAAATCCGCAGCAGAGTTGCGGGGTGCCGTGATCATCAGGATCGCGGGCTCGGCAGCAGCGAGCTGGACGTAGACACAGGGCCGTGTAGAGCTAGAGACAACTTTCATGGTCAGTCACACCTTCGGGCCGTCGAAAGCTCTTGCGGAACTCGAAACCGTGTCGACTCAACCCAGGTCCGAAACCTCGACAACGGATCTCCCGGTCGAGATCAGCTGGCTGACCTGTTCGACGAAAGCGCATCGCGCCCCGTGACGAAACACGGGAACGCGCTCGGGGTGCTCGCCGGGAGCACGCTGTATGACCGGGACTGGGCTACCGCGACCGCCCAGTTCAGGCTGCTTCCCCCGAGTCGGGACCACCCTGTTACTGATGCGCATGCCGGAGCCTGCAAGCCGACCAAGCTCCCCGGCTCGATCTCCTCGATAAAGCTCTCGCAGGCACAGGGCAAGACTGGCCGGTTAAGCGGCCACATGTCAGGATCGGCACGTGCCTAAGTTCCTGAACGCCGCTGACAGCCGAGGGCGCTCTATGAAGTTCCCCCCGCGAACTGGACAGCGGGTGTTTACGCTGCCGGGACGAGGTTCTGCCTGAGCAAGGATCTCGTTTCGAGCGGGGTGACGTACC